>JBAZNF010000014.1:0-27044 GCA_041649335.1 Patescibacteria group bacterium | reverse complement strand
GCCGGCGAACACGGCGGCAAGGTGGTGGCCGTCGGTACGCCGAAAGACATCATGAAGAACAGGCATTCGCTGACCGGAAAATATCTAGTCGGCACGTTGTCCATCCCGGCGCCGAAAACGTACCGTCCCGGTAACGGCAAGTCGCTGGTGATACGCGGGGCTGCGGAATTCAACCTGAAAAATATAAACGTAAAAATTCCTTTGGGTAAACTGGTCTGCATTACCGGCGTGTCCGGTTCGGGCAAGTCCACGCTGATGACGGAAATATTGGCAAAAGCGCTGTCCAAGCATTTTTATGGGGCGAAAGACGAGCCGGGCAAACATACGGCGATTGACGGCATCCAGCATCTGGACAAAGTCATCAATATCGACCAGTCGCCGATCGGCCGCACACCGCGGTCCAACCCGGCCACATATACCGGCGTCTTTACCTATATCCGTGATTTGTTTACCCAGGTGCCTGAGTCGCGCATCCGCGGCTACGGACCGGGTCGGTTCAGCTTCAATGTCGTCGGCGGACGGTGCGAAGCCTGCCAGGGCGACGGATTGGTGCGCATTGAAATGCAATTTTTGCCTGATGTGTACGTCGAATGCGAGGAGTGCAAAGGCCGCCGGTACAACGAACAGGCCCTAGAAATCCATTACAAAAACAAGAACATTTCCGACGTCCTCAATATGACCGTTGAGGAATCGATGAAGTTTTTTGAGAACCAACCAGCCATCTTTAATAAGTTGAAAACCTTGAATGATGTCGGCCTCGGGTATATCCATCTCGGCCAGTCAGCCACCACATTATCAGGCGGCGAGGCTCAGCGTATCAAACTGGCTACAGAATTATCCCGCCGGGCGACCGGGAAGACCCTGTATATCTTGGATGAGCCGACGACCGGGCTGCATTTTGATGATGTAAAACGCCTGCTCCACGTCCTGCACCAGTTGGTTGACAAAGGCAATTCAATCCTGGTGATCGAGCATAACCTGGACGTTATCAAGTCAGCGGACTGGCTGGTTGACCTGGGTCCCGAGGGCGGGGTGAAGGGCGGGGAGATCGTGGCTGAAGGCACGCCACGCGACGTGGCTAAGGTGAAACGGAGCTATACCGGGCAATTCCTCAAAGACGTTTTGAAATAATTACCGAAGTTTAAAAAAATACTAGTAGGAGGTTTTCCATGAGTAGGAGACTGACGATGCCCTCCTTCTGGGAATTCTGTAAGATGCCCATGGGTTGGCTCGAAATAGTGATTATCCGCCGGTTTCCTTTCATTTCTGTATCGTGGAAGAAGAATCCGGACTGGCAACCAAGCAGTCAGTGCGATGAAGCGTAGAAAGCCGAAAGACGTCCATGTGGTGTCGAGTAGGTTTTTTTATTTGGTGGATAACAAGGGTTGACATGATAATATTTTTTTCGTACACTAGATAGTTATTTGAAGGAGGTTTGTATGTCAGCTCGAAATATCCGAGCGACTGGATCGAGAATACTGGCGTTCTGTCTGATCGTCTATGGTTCATCCGGAGTGATATACGGAGATGGGCCACTATGGTCGCGTATTATCGGTTCGTTCGCTGCGGCATTGCTAGCCACTGTATGGATCTTAGCCATGTACCTAGTTTTTGACATGGTGTTAGGCCGACAACAGAAGTGATCCCAGCTGCTAACCCAGCTGGGATTGATTATTATGGCTACCTTTTTTTGTATAAAAACCTTATACTTTACCCATGACCGCATTGGAAAAAGCCATTATTGCCACCCTGTCCTATTTCGATGTTTTTGATTATCCGTTGACTCCGATGGAGGTGTGGAAGTGGCTCTATGTGGAGCCGGCGGCAACGGATTTAGGCACGGTCAGCATTGAAGAGGTGATGCAGACTATGGCTGAGAGTGAATGGCTACGTCGCCGTATTGAGACGAATGGGGGTTTTTATTTTCTCCGCGGCCGGGCTGGGATTGTCGATGTCCGTCAGCAACGGTATCTTTGGGCGGAGGGGAAATTCAGTTATGCAAAAAAAATTATCGGCTGGCTGCGGTGGGCGCCCTTCGTGAGGATGGTCGGCGTCTGCAATACGCTGGCCTATAATAACAGCCGCCGGGCCGGGGATATCGATCTCTTCATCGTTACCGCCCGCCACCGGACCTGGCAGGCTAGGTGGTGGGTCAACAGCTTTTTGCGGCTGCTGCGCCTGCGCCCGTCCCTCGGAAACACGCAGGATAAGATGTGCTCGTCGTTTTTTGTCGATGTTGATCATCTGGGCATTGAACAGCTGGCCATCCCGGGAGACGTGTATCTGCCGTATTGGGTGGCCCAGGTGTACCCGGTCTATGATGAAGGCGTGTACACTTCATTTGTTCAGGCGAACGAGTGGGTCCGCCGCGTATTACCCCATTGGCTGCCGATAGCGCCGGTGTTCCGGCGGCAGGTGAATGCGCACCGCTGGTTGAAGCGGATCAAAGAATTCTTTTTTATCTGGTGGCCGGAGCGGCTGTTCCGCCGGTGGCAGCAGGCAATCATGCCGGCCAAGCTCCGTACTATGGCTAACCAGGATACGCGGGTGATCATTACCGATTCCATATTAAAGTTCCACGATATGGACAGGCGGCAAATGTTTTTGGAACAATGGCGGGTAAAGATGGAAGAAGTGTTAAGAATCTCATAAATGACTACGCCGTCCTTTTTATTCCCCTCCGAGCGTGGCCCTCTGCGGCCGCGCTCCCCATAATTACAAGCAGTCGCGGGCACAGCGGCCCGCTCCTGGGTATATGAATTGAGACGGCACCGCAGCCGCAAACAATATTGATGGTCAATATTCATGAAACAGTTTTTATCAAAAATCACTGAATACGGCTTCTACCTGTTTCTTTTCCTGTTGCCATGGCAGACGCGCTGGATCTGGCGGGTAGCCCATCTTAACGGCAATATATGGGAATACGGCAGCGGCAGTTTGTACGCGACGGACATATTATTGATGCTGTTGCTGTTTTTGGCTATTTTTTTACCACGGACCAAAGTGCAGGTATGTCTGCGGCAGTTATGGGCGGTGATCGGTACGTTATTTTTTATCGCATTTATGTCCGTTCTCTGGTCGCAGGACAAGGGTATCAGCTGGTATGCGATCGCCAGGCTGGCTGAAGCTATCGGGTTATTCTGGTTGGTGCTAAAGCTGGACATTTCCTGGCCACGGGTCGGCACGGCCATCGCTTCAGCCGGAGTAGTGCAGGCTGTTTTTGGTATTTACCAGTTTTTTTCCCAGCAGATTCCGGCCAATGCCTGGCTGGGACTGGCTTCACACCAGCCCGGCAGTTTGGGTGACGCGGTGATCGCGACCGTCGAAGGCAGGTACTTGCGGGCATACGGATCCTTTCCTCACCCCAACGTGCTGGGCGGTTTTTTGGTCATATGCCTTTTTATCCTAATCGGGTTCATGTTTGTCCTCTATACCAACCGCCGCGCGAACGTTTGGAAAATATTATTGACCGTATCCTCGCTCATTATCGTTTCGTACGGGTTGATCCTGACTTTTTCACGATCAGCCTGGCTAGCGTTCGGCGTAGCTTTTATCGTCATGGCGGGGCTCAGTGTATGGCAACGTTATGCCTACCGGCTGAAGCTGCTCATCCAGGTGGCCTGCTGGCTGATCATATTGGTGCTGATGACCGTCGCGTTGGTGCCGGATATCTGGATAACCCGCCTGACCGCCGATACGCAGCTGGAACAGCAATCCATAGACCAGCGGGTGGATTATTTCGTCCAGGCGCGCAACGTGGTCACGGAGCATATTTTCCAGGGCGTCGGCCTCGGGGATTATACCGGAGCGCTGTATGACCAGAACACCACGCTGGCCGCCTGGGACTACCAGCCGGTGCATAATATTTTCGTATTGGCCATAGCCGAAACCGGTGTGCTGGGAGGAGCGGCCTTTATCCTGATCGTGATTGAATTTATCCGCATGGCCATTTTTCACCTGCGCCGGGAATTAGCCAAGTCCAATTGGCTGCTGGTCTGGACGACGGTTTTTTGCGCCTTAGCCGTGCTGGGGCTGTTTGACCATTACCTGTGGACGCTGGCTTCCGGAATATGTATGTTTTGGTTAGCGCTGGGCCTGTGGGCGAGGCGGTATCGGGACGAAGTCTGTGGATAATTTGGCGGGTCATGCCTTGACACTGGAAACCCCTTTATATACAATAGGAAATACCATCTTAGCACTCTGCTGGAATGAGTGCTAATTTATAGGCAAAATAGAGCTTATTTAAGCAATATTTATAATTAATTTACCAAGAAATATGAAACTCACACCTTTAGGTGATCGTATCATCGTGAAGCCGGTGACCGAGGAAGAGGTTACTAAGTCCGGCATCGTTCTGCCGGATACAGTCGAAAAAGAAAAAAAAGAAGAGGGGGAGATTGTGGCGGTTGGCGACGGAGAAAAAGTTAAAAAACTCGGCCTGAAAACCGGCGATCGGGTGCTTTTTGGCAAATACTCCGGGGAAGAAGTTAAGATTGAAGAAGTGGAGTACAAGGTTTTGAAAGAGGAAGACGTCCTGGCTAAAGTAGAGAAATAACCCAAAGATAATTAATTACATTAACACGTATGGCAAAGCAAATATTATTCGATGAAAAAGCAAGAGCCCTTCTCAAGAGGGGCGTAGACAAGCTGGCTGACGCCGTGAAAGTTACGCTCGGCCCGAAAGGACGCAATGTCGTTTTGGACAAGGGTTTTGGCGCACCGACTATCACCAATGACGGCGTAACCATCGCCAAGGAAATCGAGCTGGAAGATAAATTCGAAAACGTCGGCGCCCAGATCGTGCAGGAAGTCGCGTCCAAGACAAATGACGTGGCCGGCGACGGTACGACAACCGCCACATTATTGGCGCAGAGCATGGTGGCTGAAGGGTTCAAGAACGTGGCCGCCGGCGCGAATCCGATGGTCATCAAACGCGGGATTGAAAAAGGCGTCAAGCAGATCATTGAAGAATTAAAAGTCATTTCAAAACCGGTCAAGACAAATGAAGAGATCGCCCAGGTCGGCACTATCTCCTCCCAGGATCCGGAAGTAGGCAAGCTGATCGCCGAAGTGATGGAAAAAGTCGGCAAGGACGGGGTTGCCACCGTTGAAGAATCCCAGACATTCGGATTGTCAAAAGAAGTGGTGGAAGGTATGCAGTTCGATAAAGGATATGTCTCCATGTATATGATCACCAATTCTGAACGGATGGAAGCCGAATATAAGGATCCGTACATATTAATTACTGACAAAAAAGTATCCGCATTGAGCGAAATATTGCCGCTATTGGAAAAGCTGGCCCAATCCGGTACTAAGGAATTAGTCATCATCGCCGATGAAGTGGAAGGCGAAGCGCTGGCCACGTTCGTCGTCAACAAGATCCGCGGCACGTTCAACGTGCTGGCGGTGAAGGCGCCAGGATTCGGCGACCGCCGCAAGGAAATGCTGCAGGACATCGCCATCCTGACCGGTGGCAAGGTTGTCTCCGAAGACGTCGGCCTCAAACTTGAAAACACCACCGTGGATATGCTCGGCCGGGCGGGTCGGGTGGTGGCTACCAAGGAAACTACCACTATCGTCAGCGGTAAGGGCGAAGAATCAGCCATCAAGGACCGTGTCGCCCAGATCAGGAAAGAAATTAAAGATTCTACCTCTGATTTTGACAAAGAAAAATTGCAGGAGCGCCTGGGCAAATTGGCCGGCGGTGTGGCTGTCATCAAAGTCGGTGCCGCGACTGAGACTGAGTTAAAGGAGAAAAAGCATAGAATTGAAGACGCTCTGCATGCTACTCGCGCTGCTGTTGAGGAAGGTATCGTTCCGGGCGGCGGTGTGGCACTAATCCGTGCCATGCATGTTTTGGAAAAACTGGAAGTAACCGGCGACGAAAAAATAGGCATCAATATCCTCCGCCGCGCGCTTGAAGAGCCGGTCCGCCAGATCGCCATCAATGCAGGGAAAGAGGGTTCGGTTGTCGTTGAAGAGGTTAAAAAACTTAAGGACAGCCATGGGTATAATGCCGAAACCGATAAATATATTGACTTGGTTGCCGCCGGTATTGTCGACCCAACTAAAGTTACCCGCTCAGCATTGCAGAACGCCGCGTCCGCAGCAGCCATGCTATTAACCACTGAAGCTGTCGTTACCGATCTTCCGGAAAAGAAAGACGCCTCCGGAATGCCAGGCATGGGCGGAATGGGCGCCGGAATGCCAGGCATGGGCGGAATGGATATGGGAATGTAGAAGAAATTAGTAAGTTGGATGTTGAAAGAAGAAGGTTAGGAAGTAGGTTATAAGTCATAGGGTCTTTCAACCAATAACTGAAAACCAAACTGTTCTCTTTCAACTTTCAACCAATAACTTATTTAAATCCTGCTCTTTCACTATATAAAACAAGACTCCGGTGTAAAAAGCCGGAGTTTTGTGATTGCAATAAAAAACCCGCCGGGCCAAGCGGCTGGCGGGGGTTGAGATTTTTTCTGAATCTGATCAGGTACGAGCGAGCCGTAAAATGAACGTGGCTGCCATGAGGCAGGCGTTACCGATAGTAATGTACGACGGCATTCGACGCACTCGCTCGAATTTGATGAGCGACAGTGTGGTGATGCAGAAAATCGCGATGGCGAGCGTAAAGGGGATATAGGCGAGCGGGGCGTCTTGGCGGATAATGCTGAAGACCGGCATCAGGCAGAGGATGCATACTGTGACGCACCCAGCAGCAACCCGCAGGGCATTTTCTACGCCGAGCCACATGGGGAGGGTCACGCGGATTCCTTCATTCGCCTTGAGGTCGGTGTAATCCTTGATGATCTCACGCGCCAGATAGCCAAAAAATGTAGCGCCGATCAGGTAGGGCACAACGGGGTGGAGTCGGTGGCCGGAAAACCATCCAACAAGAACTGGCGTCGTGCAGACAAACGCGATGGTCAGGTTTTTCGTGGTCCAGTGCGCGGACAATTTTCGGGAGTAGGCGATGATCGCCAGCGCATCCAGGATGACGATGAACGCGCATGAAGTCGGGAGATAGTAGAGAGCAAGTACAATGGCTGTGAGGAAGGCCGCGCTACCGAGCATAACCAGGAGTACGGGCCGGTCAACTTCTACGAGGTCCCAGTATTTCCTGGCGTAAATTTTTTTGGCCAGGCCGTAATGGTAGAGGCTGGATCCCATCACACAAAAAAACATGATTACGCCGGCGGATATTTTTGGCGGTGTAGCCCAGAGTGGCCCGTTGGACAGCAGGGCGATCAACCACGCAGCACATCCGGCGATGATGCACTGAATCGGCCGGGTTACCTTAATCCAAAATGTCAAAGAACTCATGAATGCCTCCATGATATATGTTTTGTATTTTGATTCACTTTATGATATCGGCCGTCACCTGTCAACTATTCGGCGAAGCATAAGGTAGACGACGAGTATTGCCGGGATATCAATTGGAATTTTTTTTCCGTTGACGTATACTATATTTAGGTTCAGACAGTAAACGAGAAAACCTATGCCAGACCAGGAGGCACACATCAGCCACTCTTCACCAAGCCATGACGTTGACGCGTCTGTCGCCGGCAAGAGCCTGCTGTTTTATTGGCGGGCTGGCTGGTTTTTCATGCTGGTCATAGTGCTGGTGCGGTTGGCCGGCATCATGTTCGCCCTCAATACGTATGTGCGGTGGGGAATAGTCGTGGCCGTGTTTGCGCTTTACGCCTGGTGGCTGATCAGCCGGTTCAAGGTGGCGTTGTGGACCGCGGTTACCGCGGGAATTATCGTCGGAGCGGCTGGCGGCGTCATTATTACGGTTTTTGAACTGATATGGTATCATGAATGGTGGTATATCCTGAATTTCATCAGGCAGCCCATTATCACCGGGGCAATCGGCGGTGCGGTTGGATTCATGATATTTTTTCTCACGACAATTTTTAGCAGACAAACATCGAAAGGAGGTGGATTATATGGAAGAACAGAAACCCGTTAAGCCAGCCGGAGCGCAGGACAGCAATCTCATGGCGGCATTGTCATATGTGTGGATACTGAGCGTCATTATGCTGATTTTGAAAAAGGATGATGAGTTCGTGAAGTTCCACGCTAAACAGGGGTTGATCCTCTTTTTAATTTCATTTGTCGGGGTCATCCCGGTGATTGGCTGGTTCGTTTGGATCATCGTGGTTATCGCTATGATTATCGGTTTTATCAAGGCTTTGTCCGGTGAACGGTTCAAAGTGCCGTTAGTCGGCGATTTGGCTGAAAAGATCCATATGTAATCTTATTAGCTCTATTATATAAGATAACAAGAAGCTTGAAGTCCGTGACTTTGAGCTTTTTGTGTACATATCGGATGTATTCAGGAGTACTGTGGGTTATACTGACGGGAGGACGCCTTGTCCCCAATGCCTCGCACCACTCTTTTTACCCTTTAGTGACGGTATGATATACTGTATGCACTAACACCCTAATTTTTTATTATGCCAAGCGCTAAATCAAGTAAGTTAATCCTCTGGTTCCGTGACCTGACCATTAAGGACGTGCCGATAGTCGGCGGTAAGACCGCTTCACTCGGCGAGATGTATCGCGAGCTGTCCGGTAAGGGGGTCAGGATCCCCAACGGGTTTGCTATAACGGCGCACGCTTACCAATACCTACTGAAGGCGGCCGGGATTGAGGATGATATCAAGAGGATCCTGAAGGACCTGAACGTCGATAACCTGAAAAATCTGTACGACCACGGCCGTCGGGTGCGTGAAACGATCATGAAGGCCGAATTTCCGGCGGACCTGGAACACGAGATTATCCTTGCCTACCATAAATTATCCAAGGAATTCAGGACGAAGAACGTCGATGTAGCCGTCCGGTCCAGCGCGACCGCGGAGGATTTGGCTGATGCTTCATTTGCCGGCCAGCAGGAAACGTTTTTAAACATTGAGGGCGAACAGGACCTCATTAAGGCCTGCAAAGCTTGTTTTGCGTCGCTGTTTACCAACCGGGCCATTAGTTACCGCCACGAAAAGCATTTTGACCATTTCAAAGTTTCCCTGTCTATCGCCGTGCAGAAAATGGTGCGTTCTGACCTGGCTTCGTCCGGTGTTATGTTTTCCATCGATACGGAATCCGGTTACAAGGATGCGGTGATGATCAATTCCTCGTACGGCCTGGGCGAGAATATTGTCCAAGGTGCGGTGACGCCCGACCTTTTTTATGTGCATAAACCGACGTTAGCCAAGGGATTCAGGCCGATTATCGGCAAACAGGTCGGCTCAAAAGAAGTAAAGATGATTTATGCGACTTCCGGGTCCCGGCCGGTAAAAAATATTCCCACGCCGCAGGATGACCGCTCAAGATTTTCTTTAAACGATGATGAAATCCTGCAGCTCGCCAAATGGGCGGTGATCGTCGAAAACCATTATTCAAAGAAAGCCGGACATCTGAAACCGATGGACATGGAATGGGCAAAGGACGGCCAGACCGGTAAATTATTTATCGTCCAGGCTAGGCCGGAGACGGTCACCAGCCAGCGTGACCCGAATTTGCTGGAAACGTACGTTTTGCCCAAACGCGGCAAAGTACTCGTTGAGGGCGGTGCTATCGGGTCAAAGATCGGCGTCGGTGCGGTAAATGTTATAAAGAATGTTAAAGATATCGGGAAATTCAAGCAAGGGGAAGTGCTGGTGACAGAAATGACCGATCCTGACTGGGAACCGATTATGAAAAAAGCGGCGGCCATAGTTACGAATTCCGGCGGCCGGACCTGTCATGCGGCCATTATTTCCCGCGAGCTCGGCGTGCCCTGTATCGTCGGTACGAGCAACGGGACGGCCAAGCTGACCAGCGGCCGGTTGGTGACGATTTCTTGCGCCGAAGGCGAGCGCGGCTATGTGTATGACGGTAAGCTGCCGTTCAGCGTGCGCCGGACTAACCTGAAGCAGCTGGGGCGGCCGAAGGTGAAAATCATGATGAATGTCGGCAACCCCGAAACAGCTTTTGCCGATTCGCTTACGCCAAACGACGGCGTCGGACTGGCCCGAGAAGAATTCATCATCACCTCATATATCAAGGTGCATCCCATGGCGTTGCTGGAGTTTAACAAGGTTAAAGATCCGTCTATCCGTAAAACTATTGAGTTGCTCACGGCCGGGTATACGTCAAAAAAAGAGTTTTATATTCAAAGGCTGGCCCAAGGTATTGCCACCATTTCTGCGGCATTTTATCCCAAGGACGTCATTATCCGTTTTTCTGACTTCAAGACAAACGAATACGCGAACTTGATCGGGGGCAACTATTTCGAGCCGAAAGAGGATAATCCGATGATCGGCTGGCGCGGCGCCTCCCGGTATTATGACCCGAAGTATGAAGCCGGTTTCGCCCTGGAATGCGAGGCCATCCGCCGCGTGCGCGAGGAAATGGGCTTGGTCAATCTCAAGGTCATGGTCCCGTTCTGCCGAACCGTGGAAGAGGGCAAAAAAGTTGTAGCCACCATGAAGAAGTATGGATTGGAACGCGGCAAAAAAGGGCTTGATGTTTATGTGATGTGTGAAATTCCGTCCAATGTCATCTTGGCCGACGAATTTTCTAAAGTGTTTGACGGGTTTTCCATCGGTTCCAATGACCTGACCCAGCTGACACTCGGGGTTGACCGCGATTCGGAACTAGTCGCCCATGACTATGACGAACGCAATGCCGCGGTAACGACACTGGTGTCGCAGGTCATCAAGAAAGCCAAGAAGAACCACCGCAAAATCGGATTCTGCGGGCAGGCACCGTCAGATTTTCCGGAATTCGCCCAGTTTTTGGCCAGGGAAAAAATAGACAGTATTTCCTTGAATCCGGATACGGTTATTAAAACAACCTTAGCAGTATTGAAGGCGGAAAAACGGCGATAGGCAAGTTTCATTACTCAATGAGCGCGCCTCTCGTCTGAGAGGCGCGTTTTATACATGTGGCAATCAAATCTGCCTTTGATTCCGCTTACAACCCAACAGAGGGGGGCATAGGACGGTTTGACAGCGAGTGGTTTTTATGATGTACTGATTGGTATTCCTATGTATAGTGGGAAGCATTGACGTAATTGGCAGAGGCAAACATGCACCTAGTATTATGAAAAATTTGACCAGTGTAACCATCAAAAGATTCTGGATAGCGACGTGGAACTACCGTGGCACGGTCATTTTTTGTTTGATCGGGATTGTCGGTGCGAATGTGGTCAATGTGATCACTCCCCTGTACTTCAAGAACATGTTCAACCTACTGACCGACAGCCAGGACCGGATAGCCGCTGGGTCGGGCTTGATATCAATATTAATCATTATTGCCGTATTGGAATTACTGCAATGGGTCGGTTGGCGGATCGGTTCGTTTACTGCCAGTTATTTCCAGTCCAAGGTGATGTACGATCTGGATAATGCAAATTTTTCGTATCTCCACAGGCATTCATTTGCATTTTTTAATGACAATTTTGTCGGATCGCTGACAAAAAAAGTAAAATGGTTCAGCCGGGCGTATGAGGTGATTTCCGACCGGATACTGTGGGACCTCCTTCCGTTGGTGGTAAATATCGCGCTGATCATTGCTGTCCTGTTCAGCCGCAGCTGGAAGCTGGGTCTTGGTATCGTAGTATGGTTCGGGATATTTTTCGTCATTAACAGTTTTTTTATCAGGTACAAGCTGAAGTACGATTTGCAGCGGAGTACTGCCGAAACAGAAGCTACGGGCATTTTAGCCGACACGGTCACAAACCAAAGTACCATAAAGCTATTCAACGGCCTGGGCCGCGAATCGGCAACTTTTGGCGCATCCACGGGGAATATTCGCCGGCTGCGCCGACTGACGTGGGACCTGGGCAATTACGCCTCGGCGGCGCAGGGGTTATTGATTACCATTTTGGAAATAGGTATTTTTTACCTGGCCATCCGGCTCTGGCAGCGCGGCGGCCTGACGATCGGCGATTTCGTTCTTATCCAGGCGTACCTGATCAATATTTTTATCAGGATCTGGGATTTCGGCCGGGTCATCCAGCAGATTTATGAGAATTTGGCCGACGCCGAGGAAATGACGGCCATTTTGGAGGCTCCCCATGAGATCACCGACCATCCGCAAGCGGTCCCGTTGCGGGCGGCTGGCGGTGCCATCGTTTTCCGTGACGTAGATTTTTACTACCACCAGACCAGATCAGTGTTGAAGAAATTCAGTTTGGAAATAAAGCCGCACGAGCACGTCGCGTTGGTCGGTCCGTCCGGCGCCGGGAAATCAACGATTGTCCGCGTCCTCCTGCGGATGCACGAGCTGACGGCCGGTACCATCCTGATTGACGGCCAGGATATCGCCAAAATCACCCAGGAAAGTCTGCATCAGTCGATCAGCCTGGTGCCGCAGGATCCTATCCTGTTCCACCGATCGCTCTTGGAAAATATCCGGTACAGCCGGCCTGGCGCCACTGACGAGGAAGTGATTGAGGCGGCAAAAGTGGCGCACTGCCATGAATTCATTGCTACACTGGACGACGGATATGAAACGTTTGTCGGTGAGCGGGGGATCAAGCTGTCCAGCGGCGAACGGCAGCGCGTGGCCATCGCCCGGGCGATTCTGAGCCGGGCCGTCATTTTGGTGCTGGATGAAGCCACGTCCAGCCTGGATTCCGAGTCAGAACAGCTGATCCAGGACGCGCTGGACCATTTGATGAAGGACCGGACGGTACTGGCCATCGCCCACCGATTATCGACCATAAAAAAGATGGACCGCATTATCGTCATTGACGAGGGCGGCATCAGGGAAGAGGGGTCGCATGCCCAGTTGCTGCACCGTGACGGGATGTACCATCGGTTATGGAAACTCCAGGCCGGCGGGTTCATCCAATGAATTATTTTATCGAAAGTTACGAGTAGTTGCAGCGATTAGATTCTAAGTGTAATAAAAAAGGGCCGTCTCCGGGTGTAGGAGACGGCCAAGGTCCGAAACTGAATTTTGAGACTCCCATTACATACTGCACAGGGAGTCCCTTTTCCGTAGCCCTCAGGTAAAACCGACTGGCCATCGTCTATTGGCGCGATTGAGCCGCCGGGTGGTTGGCGCGTCTGATGCAGCAGGTAGGCCGCAAAATGGGCCAGACAGGCAGACGCGCGAGTACGCTAGGGCCACGGAAAGGAGTATGAGTCTTCTTGCTTGCGTTCGAAAGAGCACGATACCTCCTTATATCCATGGCGTGAGATAGTAGTAGACTATCACAGCGTATAAATCTGTCAAGAAGACAGATTTTTTACTTGACAATGGGGCGGGAAGCGTGTTAGGTTAGCTCAATTAGCTCTTTTTGTTGTTTGAAAATTCAATCAGAAATGGAGATAGATATGGTGATGCAATTTTCACGAATTGTCGTTTTGGCTGACGGTGAAAGCGAATTCACCAAACAGCTGACTGAACGGGAGATCAATTTTGTTTTACATTCGGCCAGCGCCAATGCCATGGCCGGAGATCCTGACCTGATCATCGTGGTCAACCGGAGCATCAGTGATGCGGTGAAATGCAAACAGCGTTTCACGCAAGCTCAGGTGGTCCACTGTCAGGGTGGGCATAAGAATTTTTCGCCGAGAGTCCGGGTGATATTTGGCCAAAACCAGCGTGATACGCATTGGTTCCGGAGCTGGGACCAGTTTATCGGCATTATCGGTCAACGTCAGGTGGTACAGCAAAAACTGATTACCCCGACTGATCAGCGGGATGTTTTCCGCCCCGCAGTAACCGTGTTGAATTATCTGCCTCCGGTTGGCCTGGGTGAGCTGTTCGGTAGCATGCTCGCGGTTTCCATCACGTACCTGGGGTGGTATCTGCAATGGTTGCGTGACGTGAGCGGCATGTCGTTTAGTTGTACGTTTGATTATCCGGTTCCAAAAAAACCAGGCGTGAAACGCAGTCGTGTTACGTTGCCGCTCAAGCCTGAGTATTCTTATCTGGGGATGCCGGTGTTCCGTCCCGAAGCCGAGGTCAATTTTTTTGACAGCGGCGGAGATATCGTATCGGCTTATGTCGATGCGGTGCTCGAAACGGAAATCCGATTTTTATTTCCCCTGCCGTTGTCAATCCGGCAGATCAATGACCTGGTTTCGTTTGAGCCAGTTCTGTCCAGCGGGATCCCGGAGCAACAGTCCGAGATGTGTTTGGGAGTAAGTCAGGCGGGGATGCCGACCCACACCCTGGGTGTGATGGCTGGGGATTTGGAAAATTCAGGCGCCCGCCAGTCCACTAGCCTATTCCTTAGGCCAGATGAAGCGCGAATGTTTGACGACGATTATTCGCAGCAACAGGCGCTTTTGGATATCGTCAGCCAGCGAGCCATTACCTTTGTTCAGGGGCCAGCCGGGACGGGGAAGACGTTCCTGTCTTCGCGCGCAGTCCGGCAGTTTCTCAAGCTCGGCCGCACGATACTCCTTATCTCGCATAGCAACCGCGGTTTGGACGCCTTAGTCCACTTTGTCGAAGAGGCGACCGGCGCTCCGGATCAGATTTTCCGTCTGGGGAATGATCCGGCCAGCGTGGCGTCAGATTGCCTGCATTTGCACCGCTCCCAACGTGAGTGGGAAGGCATGATGCGCGGCGACTCGTCGTTCCATGATACGGCGCGAATAGAAGAGGAGACTGAATCGATTCGGAATTTGTGCGAATACGGTGAGGGCGTTATTATCGCCTGTACCATGGCCTCGTTCCTGACGGACAAGACGATGTCCGCGCTTCGCCAGGACGGCCTGACTTTTGAAATCGCCTTTATCGATGAGGCGTCGCGTGGACACCTCTATGAATTGCTACCGATCGTGGCTCTGGTTTCGGAAAAGGTGATTTTTATCGGCGACCCAGACCAGCTGGGGAATCTCGAGATTACACCGGAAGCGCGCCGTTACTTGGAGGAGAACGGTCATGTAAGTGGTGATATTCGGGATTTTTCCGACGGGTGGTTCAATGTGGTGCTGAAGCGGTCACTGTTGAATGAGAGCCTACTGCGAATCAATCGTCGATCGTTACCGGCCATTTGCGAACTGGTCAGCGACCTGTTTTATGACGGCCGGCTCATCGTCGGACGGTTTGATCCAGCGCGATATGGACTGGTCGAGTGCGATGATACGAGTATGGCCCGCGGTAAATTTGAAAAAAGCAGCGGGACGTCCTATTTCAACGCCCGGGAAGCCAATCTGACAGTGAAATACGTCGTAAAGTATCTTCGTAAGGGCGGGGCTCTTGAAGAAATCGGCATTATCACCCCATATCGGGCGCAAATAGAACTGATCCGTGGCCGTCTCCGTCAGGCACTGTCCGTTGATGATAGCCTGGCCAAATGGCGCACGAGCGTCGATTTCGATCAGCTGGACATCGAGGATCTGCTGAACGCTGCGGTCAATACCGTGGATGCATTCCAGGGCTCGCAGCGCCAGGTGATAATCTTGTCCATGGTCAGGTCAAATGCAAAAGGCGATATCGGATTCAACCGGAACATCAACCGGCTGCGGGTGGCATTTTCCAGGGCGCAGGACAGACTGATTATTATTGGCGATGTCGCGACGTTCATGGCCTGTGACAGCCCAGAGGTTCAGGCGATTTTTTCTGGGTTGGTAGCTTTTACCACTAAGCAGGGGACGTATCATGTTGTACAATAGGAGGTTATGAAAATAAAAAAATGGGGCACTTCCTGTGAAGCGCCCCTTTTGATTTGTGCCTGGTAAGGCTCAACCCGTTTGGGCTAGACTGGCCATGGCCAGAATGAAAGCTACCTACTGGCAGCAAGCAACTTTCCCTACGAGAGCCTTACCTCCCGCATCTCCCCATTCTGGGCCGAATCATGCCACGTCAATTGGTCTGCGCCTGTAATGACCTCAGATAGGGAAAGAACAATGGTGTTTGCCTCTCTAACACCCGGTTCCGTTGAACCTAGAGAGTTTAGTGCAAACGCCGTCTGCCTTCCGGCCAGTCCATTCGGATCGGCGAGAAGGTTAGACCAGGGTGCGGGAACGGCAACTTTACGAGCTAAATCGCAAAGAAACACGGTCCACCTCCTAGGTCATGTAAGCATTTTAGCAGTAATTTTTTTATTGTCAATGCTCCCTAAAGTAGTATTTGTCAGCCCTTTTCTTTTTAGTAAAAAAATGGTATGGTATACTTTATTTAGCGTAGGGTTGGTAGCTTGTAGTGAATACTATTAGCTAGGAGCAAGTGGTGATTGTTTTATATAAGCGGAGAGGTCGCCCCGTACTAAATTCATTTCGTTCGTTGTTGCGGGGCAAGCAGGGTGGTATTTTTTACGAAAATTGGCAGGCAAAGCGGAGAGGTCGCATAGTGGTCGAGTGCGCTTGCTTGGAAAGCAAGTAAGGGTCAAAAGCTCTTCGGGAGTTCGAATCTCCCCCTCTCCGCTTTGCCTGCTGTGCGAATCCTGGGCACAGAAATATAATCAAACGACGGAAACCCGCTGACTGGCGGGATCTTCCCCCTCTGATTTCTAAATTTATTTATTAATACAACCCATGGCTGACAAAGTAACCAGCATGCAATGGCCGGGCTTATCTGACGCTGATGTCCAGAAAATGGTAGCCCTGGAGGGATATAACGAATTGCCCGGCAGCCGCCGCCGGTCAATTTTGCTTATTTTTATTGATGTCCTGCGCGAGCCTATGCTTCTGCTGCTGGTTGCCTGCGGCGTGATTTATCTGTTTCTCGGCGATCGGACCGAGGCATTGTTGCTGGTTGCCGCAATCGTCGTGGTGATCAGTATCACGCTGTATCAGGAACGTAAAACAGAGCGCGCCCTGGAAGCGCTCCGGAATCTGTCCAGTCCGCGGGCCCGGGTCATACGCAATGGCGCCGTCCAGCGGATTGCCGGCCGTGAAGTCGTCAGGGGCGATATCCTTATGCTGGAAGAGGGGGACCGGGTTCCGGCGGATGCCAGGCTGCTCAAGGTGACGAATATCCATGCAGATGAGTCGCTCTTAACTGGGGAATCTGTCCCCGTCCGCAAACATGCCGGTAACCGCGATGCAGATGAAATCAAGCCGGGCGGACGCGATTTGACCTGCGTGTATTCCAGTACCCTGATTGTCAGTGGCCGGGGTGTGGCTGAAGTGGTTGCCACCGGTATTCGAACGGAAGTGGGAAAGATCGGTTTGGTATTACGGACGTTAGAAACGGAACAAAGCACATTGCAAAAACAGACCCGGCGGATGGTGAATATTTTCGCGATCGTCGGCGTTGTTCTATGTATCATTGTTGCCTTAGTGTATAGCCTGACCCGCGGCGACTGGATGGGCGGATTACTGGCCGGGCTGTCATTGGCCATGTCCGCGCTGCCGGAAGAGTTCCCCGTCGTAATGACCGTTTTTTTGGCCTTAGGGGCCTGGCGCATCTCACAGCGCAATGTACTGACCCGACGTATCCCGGCCGTTGAAACATTGGGTTCAGCCACTGTGTTATGCGTTGATAAGACCGGCACCATCACGCAGAACAGGATGGCTGTCGCATCAGCGTGTCTGGACGGGAAATGCTACCCGATTTCTTCCGAACAGCGTTCCATGGCGGAGGAGCTGCACGAATTAGTTGAATATTCCATTTTAGCCTCGCCGCCCGACCCTTTTGATCCGATGGAAAAAGCCATGCGCGAGCTGGGGGAACGGGCCTTTGGGCATCATGACCACATTCATACGGATTGGAAACAGATCCGGGAATATCCATTGACGGACAAACTGTTGTCTATGGCGCGGGCCTGGTTGCCGCCAAACCAAAAGGAGTATATCGTAGCCGCAAAAGGCGCGCCGGAAGCCATCGCTGACTTATGTCATCTGGATAAGGCGGCAATAAGTCGCCTGGAATCGCATATTGAGCAGCTGGCCGATATGGGGTTACGGGTTATTGCCGTCGCAAAAGCCCGAACGGCATCTTTACCTGCGGGGCAGCATGATTTTACTTTTTCCATAATCGGGTTATTGGGCTTGGCCGATCCGATCAGGCCAGCCGTCCCGTCCGCCGTTTCTGAGTGCCGCAAGGCCGGGATCAAGGTCAAGATGATTACTGGCGATTATCCGGGTACAGCCCGTCATATCGCCGCGCAGATCGGCATGGAATCGCCGATTACGATTTTGACCGGCCAGGCGTTGGAAAAAATGAATAAAAAAGAATTGGCCATGAAGGTCAAAGAAACGGATGTTTTTGCCCGGGTAGTCCCCGAACAGAAGCTGCATATTGTCCAGGCTCTGAAAGCCACCGGCGAAGTTGTGGCCATGACCGGCGACGGGGTTAATGACGCTCCGGCTCTGAAGGCTGCGAATATCGGAGTAGCTATGGGAGGTCGCGGTACCGACGTCGCCCGGGAAGCAGCGCCGGTCGTCTTGCTGGACGATAATTTCACTTCCATCGTAGCGGCGATCCGTACCGGCCGCCGTATTTACGACAACCTGCGTAAAGCGATGTCATTCATCTTTGCCGTACACATCCCGATCGCCGGCATTGCCTTGATTTCCGTCCTGATGAAATGGCCCCTGGCGCTACTCCCGCTGCACATCGCTTTTTTGGAACTGATAATTGATCCGGCGTGCACGCTGGTTTTTGAGGCGGAGGATGAAGAAAAAGACGTCATGTCACGTCCGCCGCGATCGCCGAACGTGCCGCTTTTCGGACGCGCGCAGGTCTGGACAAGTGTCATCCAGGGTCTCGGAGTGCTGGTCGTCGTCGTGGCTATTTATGTCCTGGCCCTGGAAAGCCAATGGGGCGAAGGCGTGGCCCGGGCGCTGGCGTTTTCCAGTCTGGTGATTGGTAATCTAGGGTTGATCATCGCCAACCGTTCACAGACCCGCTCAACACTGGACAGCCTTAAGCGACCGAATATCGCTCTCCGCTGGGTGATTGGGCTGGCAGTCTCTGTTTTGATTTTAGCCCTGTCCGTGCCCTCGTTGCGGGAATTATTCAGCTTTGGCGCCCTGAAAACGTGGCAGTTTGCGCTCTGCCTGACTACCGGTTTAGTCGCGGCTATGATGGCGGAGATTACAAAATTGCGGTTTGTCCAGCGATTGATCGGAGGGAATGTTTCAGTCGAATCACATACATCGAAACATGGGTAGTATTGTTTCAATGGCCAAAGATATTGCCAGGCAACAGTTTGAAAAGAACCGCGCCCCGGCATGGAGCCTGACCCAGTTAGCCGTAAAAAAAGGCGATTTTTTGGCAAAAAAACATGGGGCAAATCCGGAGTTGGTAGTAATTGCTTTATATTTGGCCCATACGGTTTTTGATGAGGACCGGGGGGGCGAGGTGCAGTCAAACCATTGCCAGTTGAGCGCCGATTTTGCAAAATCCTATTTAGTTGAGTGGGACATGCCGGATCACGATCAGAAGATTATTGTGAATTCAATTGAAGCGCACCATGATGGCGTTCAGACTGAATCAAAAGAGGCGGAAGTGATGAAGAACGCCGAATGCTTCAAGTTCCTGACACTGGAGGGCATCTCGTTATTTTTAGCCGACCTACGGCGGCGCGGATACACGCACGATGAAGCGGCTGAGTACGCGCTGGACAAGATGAACCAAAAAAGACAGTTACTGACGTTTGAGGACTGCAAACAGGAGGCGGATAAACATCGGGAATTGATCATGAAAGTTTTAGCGAATTATTAACTGAATCCTATGAAGGTTATTACCCGTCGGCAGGCAATACTGAGGAAAAAATCATACTCCCATTCATGGTATTATTTGCGTCCCGAATACGAAGTGCATTATAACGAGCAGTTCGTGAACAGTACCCAGACTTGGCACCATCATCGGAGGGTTGCAGAAACGCTTTTTGTTATTGAGGGCATATTGAGACTGATGTGGAAAACAAACGGCCGGTTGCACACAAAAATTGTCCGGTCCGGCGCCATGATCGAAACCGATAACGATCCGCACTCGCTGGCTAATATCGGCCGGAAGCCGGCCAAGCTGATGGTCATTAAAAGGGTGGCATCAGGTAAGGATAACCGCCGGATTTTCAAGTCGGATAAGTTCTTGGATACGCCCCCGGTAAAACGTTAATATCCCTTGCCAAATGGGTGATATAGTGGTAGTTTTTCGTTAGGAAGCTGTAAATTAATTTATAAATATATTATGGACGAATCCATGGAATTAAACCCAAGAGAGGCGGCGGCGAAACAAATGCGTGACCAGACCATCCGTGACGCGGTCGAAGCGAAGATAATCCCCGGCCGGAGTTTTCTCGAGCAACCTGAATTCAAGGGGGCGACACCGACGGAAACGTCATATGGCGACGACCGGCCAAGCGGGTTCAAGGTTGAGCTGCCAGATGGCCGGACTCTCGAAAGGGATGTTAATTATGTACGGGAAAAAGGGCCGGATGATAAGTGGCGCAATACTGACGAGTTAGAGAAGATATCCGAACGTATCCGCGCGACTAAAACCCTTGATGACGGCATGACCACACTGGTTACCGAGACCGGCAAGGATCTGCATCAGGAACATGGTTGGACATCCGTCAACGCAGTCAGTAAAAATGAAGTGGGGGTAGCTATACGCGAAGTGAACAGCGGCAACGTGACGGAGGGCGAAAAAATTGGCGAGAAATGGGAGAATGTAACCACCTTTGAAACGAAGGGCGGTATCACCAAAAAAACGCGCTCTAACTCCGGTATCCATATGGATGGCGGGAAATTAGTGCCGTTCAAGACGGAAAAAGTGAATTTTATCGGCCCGAATGGCGAACATATCCTTTACCGTAGCCGGGAATTTGGCGCTGACGGCAAGGAAAAAGACGATAGGATGATGGAAGATATCGGGGGAAACGTCCCGCCGGATTTTCAGGAATGGTAAGACGTTGAACTTAACGTTCGTATAATAAAATAGATACTGGGGTACTTTTAGTATCCCAGCACATCGTATGCCCACAGACAATATTGACCCTGAACCGGTAAACGGTTCAGGGTAAGTAGAAAGAAATAATTATGGCGCAGGATAATATCGAAGAAATAAAATCCAAAATAGACGTCGTTGACCTGGTCCAGGAGTATATCCAGATCAAGCCGGCCGGGACAAACAATTTCAAGGCGAATTGTCCGTTCCACCACGAGAAGACGCCGTCATTCATGGTGTCCCGGGACAAGCAGATCTGGCACTGTTTCGGCTGCGGCGAAGGCGGGGACATTTTTTCGTTTGTCATGAAGATGGAGGGACTGGAATTCCCGGAGGCGTTGCGTGTATTGGCGAAAAAGGCCGGCGTCCAGCTGCAGTACCGCGACCCCGCCTTAAACAACCAAAAAACCAAACTTCAAGACATCTGCCGGTATGCGGCGGAGTTTTACCATAAAATTTTACTCGACCACCCGAAGGCCCAGTCGGTACGCGACTATTTAAAGAAGCGCCAGGTGAAGGATGAGACCGTGGAAACCTGGACGCTCGGTTTTGCCCCGGACGCATGGGAAACTTTATCTGACTTTTTAATAAAAAAGGGCTTTGGAGCTGAAGACATTTTCCTGGCTGGCCTGACGGTAAAAAAGGAACGGGGATCCGGTTATTACGACCGTTTCCGAAACCGGCTAATGTTTCCGGTCCGCGACCCGCACGGGACTATTATCGGTTTCGGCGGACGTTGGCTCGGTCCGGACAGGCCCGAAGCGGCTAAGTACGTCAATTCCCCTCAAACGTTGATTTATGATAAAAGTCATATTTTATACGGATTTGACCAGGCAAAACAGGCTATTAAACAGGAAAAATTGGCAGTGGTGGTGGAGGGGTACATGGATTGTATCGCCTCGCATCAGGCCGGCGTTGAAAATGTGGTCGCGTCTTCAGGTACGGCGCTCACTCTGGAGCAGGTAAAACTTATAAAGCGGATGACCGTCAATGTGGCTTTCGCATTTGACCAGGATATTGCCGGCGATACCGCCAGCCGGCGCGGCATTGAAGTAGCCTGGCAGGAAGAGATGAACACGAAAGTTATCCGCATCGTCGGCGCTAAAGATCCGGATGACCTCATAAAGATGGGTCCGGAGCTATGGCGTCAGGCCATCCAGGGCGCCCAGTCGGTCATGGATTATTATTTCGCCTCCGTCCTTGGATCGATGGACGTGAAAAAGGTTGAGAACAAAAAAACCGCGGCAAAAACCCTACTTGGGGTCATCGCCAAGCTGTCCGACAAGATAGAGCAAACGCATTATTTACAGAAGTTATCCGTGGCGCTCAGCGTACCGGAGGATGTCCTACGCGATACGCTGCAAAAAGTGAAGATACGGGCGGTTCCTGAGGCAACCCCTGATCAGTCAGCGGTACACATCCGGGATCGGTATACTGCAATCGGCGAAACGGTGGTCGGCATCGTCCTGCGGTATCCGTCTCTCTTGCCCCAATTAATTGATCAGTTGCCACCCGAACATATTGTGGATGTCAAGCTGCAGAACCTTTACAAAAGCCTGGTTGTCTTTTATACTGAGAAACAGACTTTTGATTTTGACGCGTTTTTAAAATCGCTTCCCGGCGATGACAAAAAATCGCTAACCTATGCCGAAATTTTATCACTCCGGACAGCTGATGAATATCCGGATGCCGACCCCGAAGCGCTAGAGAAGGAAGTACGGAAGGGGGTCAAGGAGCTGAAAAAGCGCCATATCCAGGGAGAATTGAAAAAAATTGAACAGGCGATGCGCCAGGCTGAAATGCAGGGCGACAGCCAGGCCATTGAAGCCCAGAGCCTTATGTTTTCTGAATTAGCCGCTGAATTGAGGCATCTGGAAGAATAATTATTTTTTAAATTGCGACATGTTTGTTTTGATATGGTGAAGAAAACAAAACGTAAAATAAAAAAATCAGGCCGGCCTCCCGTAAAAAAGGGGGCCAAAAAGGCCGAGAAAAAAAATAAGAAAGGCCGCACTGCCGGCACGGCACTGTCCGCACCGCCGACTTTGGATCCGGCCAAATTAGACCGGCTGTTCGCTAAAGCGCACGCCCGGGGGTTTATTACCGAAACGGAAATTTTATATGGGTTTCCGGAGCTGGAAGCGTACGTATCCGATTATGAAAATTTCTTGGACCGGCTGGAAGGTTCGGGCATCCAGGTGATGGAATCCTCCGGGAATATATTGCAGGAACCGGTCGTTGAAGTCCCGGTAAAAGGCCGGAAGGCCGTGGATAAACGGCGTCTGGACCTCTCGGACATCTCCAACGACTCCATACAGATGTACCTGCGTGAAATCGGCAAAGTGCCGTTATTATCTACGGAAGAGGAACTGCAGCTGGCCAAGCGTAAGGAGCGCAACGACGTGGAAGCACAACGGAAACTGGTTGAAGCGAACTTGCGGCTCGTCGTTTCCATCGCCAAAAAATTCACCGGCCGTTCATTATCGCTGCTGGATCTTATCCAGGAAGGCAACATTGGCCTGTTCCGGGCCGTGGAAAAATTTGATTACCGCAAAGGATATAAGTTTTCTACCTACGCCACCTGGTGGATCCGTCAGGCAATCACCCGGGCGTTAGCCGACCAGTCCCGGACTATCCGTATCCCGGTACATATGGTGGAAACGATTAACCGGTTTCAGCAGGTGGAGCGCCAGTTGATCCAGGACCTGGGCCGTGAACCGCTTCCAGAGGAGATTGCCGCAGAGATGGGCGAAGCGGTTGACAAGATCCACCATATCATGAAAATATCGCAGGATACGGTATCGTTGGAGACTTCAGTCGGCGACAGTGACGACGAGGACTCGGTATTGGGTGATTTCATTGAGGACGTCAAGACGATTACGCCTGACCGTGTCGCCGCCCTGCAGCTGCTCCGCGACCATGTCCAGGACATTATCCGCGAGCTGTCCCCGCGGGAACAGAAAATACTGGAAATGCGTTTTGGCCTGACGGATGGTGTGTCACATACGCTGGAGGAAGTGGGTCAGGAATTCGGCGTGACCCGCGAGCGCATCCGCCAAATTGAGGCCAAGGCTCTGGAGAAAATCGAGGAACACGTCGGGATGAAGAAATTACGGGATTATTAGGGCGGGAAATAATACCCGCACTGCTCCGCGATAGCTCAATGGTAGAGCAACCGGCTGTTAACCGGTAGGTTGTCGGTTCGAATCCGACTCGCGGAGTGGTGCGGGGATTTTTATTTCCCGCGATAGCGAAACGGGTCCGCCCATGGGCGGACGGGCAGAAGCGAAACGAAGGAGAGCGTCGATGCATGCGACTAACAGGAGCTTTCAGCGCTGCCCTGGGATAAGCAAACGGCTGTTAACCGGTGGGTTGTCCTGACGTAACGTCGGGACTCGCGGAGGAGAGTGTTTTTTGGGTCAACCCCGTATAGTTGGGGCATGATTTATATATGAACAATGGTAGATTACTATTTTCCATTTTCGCAATACCACTCGGTGTGTTTTTATTTATTTTTGGGGGGTATGATGATAGCCCCGGTGCACAATTGCTCGGATTAATTGTGGTTATTATCGGAATAGTGGGAATCATAAAGAGCAGAAAAAAATTTAGCAAAAAATAAGCCCTAAAGCTATCTACAAGATGGGGGTGATTGATCTTTATTTTCCTAAAGAAAATTTTGCCACAAGCTTTTTGCAGGTACCGTGCTCAGCCAACAGATATATGCCTACTGTTTGCACCGTAAAAGAGAAATTCATTTTTGTGATACTTGATCGTACAGAACTCTCCAGTTTTTTGAACCGGGTGAAGGTCAAATGCGGAGTATAATTCGAGCCCACCGACCGGTATCCATAACGCAGGACATTTTTTTTTGGAGAGACCGCAACCCATATAGTTCTTTTTGATTAGCCGAGCGATGTCGCAGAGGGTTCAAGGCTTGAATGATGCGGCGCTGTAGCTTGGCAATGTCCCTTGATCTGATAAATGACATGTCCATATACCCCGGACTTATGGTGCGGTAGTGGCTGCTTTTAATTAAGAAAGGCTTTGTTTTTTTGGCAATTGCACCGAGAAACCGTTTCACCAACCTAATGTGTACAGTATTGAAAGTGGCCATGTATAATGTAATATGGGGGAAATATTTTTTATTATCCAGAGTGAAGTAGCTCTGGGGGGTGCGGAGGCTTTTACTCACACGAATTGCCCGCTGAGCGGTTGTTTTATTCGGGATAATGACAATGTTATATGCGATTATTTTTATTGACATTCTTTAGGCAAATAGTTATTTGATGAATTGAGTATACACCGCCTTAAACCATCCCGACAAGAAATTACTGTGTAGCATGGTATCATTACTACTATGAAAGGTATTACCCACGCCGCAGTCGGCGCAAACGCAGTATGGATTCCGGTGCTGCTTGGCTTAACCACAGCACCCTGGCTAGTTGTTGTAGCAGCATTTGTGGCATTGTTGCCAGATTTAGATGCGTCGGAATCGATGGCGAAGCATCTGAGAGTGGGAGGAAAAATCGGGGGCGTAAATGTGGGTATCGAGCCATTAGCGCCCGTAGCCATGGTAACGTCCGGAATATTCGGGCATCGCGGTCTCTTGCATTCATTATTACTGATGGCTATATTGTCTTGTGGCGCTTTTCTTTTTTTGAAGCAATCTTTGTCGTTTGTTCTGGTAATCATTTTCAGCTATGCCAGCCATATTATTATCGATATGCTGACAAAATCCGGTGTGGAGCTGTTTTGGCCGATCCGCACGCGGGTCGGTTTGTTGCCGAAATTTTTTCGTGTAAAAACAGGAGGGATTACCGACACCGTGTTACTCATTATTGCGTGCGGGGGCGTGTTGGCTTTTCTTTATTCCTCGCTTAACGAATATCAGATCCACAACATTCTGTCCTTTTAACGTATGGTTCATCCTGGACCTTGGCCAATTGACCTGTCCGTAAGCCATTTCATTCAGGCTTTCCAGCCAGCCTGGCTGACGGTAATCGTGAAAATTATCAGTTTTATTACGGCACCGGAATTTTACTGTTCGCTTGGATTGGTCGCGGTCGTCTGGCTGTGGCGGCGTCAGCACAGACGCCGGGCGTATTTCATCAGCGGTCTGCTGCTCGGTAACGCGTTTATCCCATTGCTCAAATGGATTTTCCAGAGACCGCGGCCTTCGCCATCCCTGGTCCATGTGTACCAGCATGTCGGCTTATCAAGTTTTCCGAGCGGCCATGCCATCGGGATCGTTATTCTCATAGCCGTCCTGTATGTGCTGAATCGACATACCGTGCGGCGGCACTTTTTATCGCATATGGTTATGGGGGTTATTGTCGTGGCCTGTGTCGGTTACAGCCGGATTTTTCTCGGTGTCCACTGGATTTCTGATGTTTTTGCGGGGTATGTATTTGGATTGCTATGGGTGGGGACGGTGTTCTGGATTGGTAAAAAGTATATATAATGGTGTAATTTTAGCCAAAACTTATCCACATCCCATGTCTTGAAGCAGCAGGCGCATAAGTAGTAGGATGAGGGGGTGTGTTTATTAAGTAACCCTACCGGCTATGGCTATCCGGCGCGGGGGACAACAGACAATTCACGACCAAGTCATCCTGGCGTCTGCCGGAACTTACGAGACGTTCCGTCAGCAGGGTTTTTTAGTCAGTGTTAACCTGACCGGCAAACAATGCCATAATGTCGGCGGAGGTAATTTCCCCGATGTGGTCGTCTGGCGGCCGGGAGGTGATTTTGGCCGGACGGAAATCATTGAAGAAGTGGAAACCTGCGATACGGTTACGGATCAGGAGGCCGTGGAATGGGCACGATATTCGCAGTTTGGCACGACGTTTTACCTGATCGTCCCGCGGGAATGCCTGGACAAAGCAATTGAAATAGTCGCCAGGCTACGGATCAGGGTAGATGCCGTAGAGGGTTATTATTTCGATCACCAGAACCGTATCAAGTTTATTACGCGCCAACCGCACCAGAAGGGTGCTCGGGGATAAAAGAACCGCCCATAGGCAATTTGTCTACGGGCGGGGTTTTATGATGTGGCAGTGAGTGGATTATCCCCATTCAATGGTTGATGGCGGTTTGTCCGATATCCGGTAGACGACCGAACCGACTTCTCGGATTTCGTTGGTGATCCGTCTGGCCACATGTTTCAGGAAATCGTAGGGCAGTTCTGCGGACCTGGC
>JBAZNF010000013.1:0-29120 GCA_041649335.1 Patescibacteria group bacterium | reverse complement strand
CCTGCTCAAACTCCGGCAGCGTGTGGTGTCTGCGGTTATATTCCCGCAGGTCGAATACTTTCAGCCGGCGTTTCTTCGCCCAACCGGCCAAGGCGTTGACCAGCGTCCCCTTGCCGGACCCGTCGATGCCGTCAATCATCACCAGTTTGCCTTTTCTGCGTCCGTTCATAAAATTTATTTTGAAGTTATGTCCGCCAGCCCGCGCCGCACGTCCCAGTCATCAGGATCAAGATCAGAATACAGCCGAAGATCTGGGAAAGCCTTCGAGATCGCCTGATGCATGCGATGCGCTACCGCTCGCAGCGTCGGATGGACCGTCCGGTTGGAACGCAGCTCAGTGACGTACACGGCAGCCGGTAACGGGAAGGTAAAATGGCAGGCCACGTTAAAACCCATGGCAACGTAATATTGCCGCACTTCATCCGGGCAGGATAACGCGTCAATAGCCTTTTTCTGTTTTTGAATCAATTCTTCGGCCTCATGCCGCATGTCTTCGGGAAGCTGTTCCAGATACCACTGGCGAAAACCCAACGCCGTCGTTAATAACGGCATCCGGCAAATACCGCTGCGGTGACGCTGAATATCACGGAACGACCCGAAATCGAGCAAAAAATCGAACGTCAATGTTCCGAGATCACCTAAAAAATTCGGCAATCCAGTTTTAACCGGACGGCTGTCCAATATACTCTGGTAAACTGTTAATTCGTCCGCATTGACCGTCGTCCGCATCGTGAATTCAGCCGGTTTCGACTGAAAATACGTGTACTTCTTGACTGCCGCATCCCGATACGCTTCCAGTTCTGGCACAGTCGGATGAGAAAAACTATGAGGATATTTTTTCTTGAGGCCACGCACGATCGTCTCAGCCACCGTCCGCACCTCCGTTAACGGGTGATGGAGAAGCAGAGCGAGATGATCCCAGGCCTGGCGCAGGTTCGTATGCCAGCTCAACTGGGTGGTGACCCCGGCCGGCAAAAATCCGCGCATAATATCGAATCCACGCGCTTTGATCGCTTTTATGTACACCGATTCCTTCTCGTCTTCCTGCCGCGGGTATTTGGCCATCAGATGCTGTTGGATGCGATCCTGGTTTCTGATATAAAATGCCATCCATGCGTCCAGTATTTTTTTTGATTCCGGCGTCTGTAACGGATCGACAATCGCCTGCTTAGACATGTCGATATACCGGGTACTGGTTTCCTGCCCGCTGTACAACTGCCAGTCCTGAACGGCTTTGTCGCCCAAAATGCTGATCTGCTCGATAAAAATAGTGGTACTGCCGCAGTCAGCGATGCTGGCATGTCCGTATCCGACATAAAAAGTTTCCATGAATTTCCCGGAGCCGGTCTGTCTGACCTTCTCTACGTGTTCCGTAACGCTCTTCGGGCTGCGCGAATACAACGCCTGCATCATGGCGACGTCTTCCGGATTGAATTCGTCATAAATGAAAATATTGGCCATGGAGCTGGTGTTACTTACTCCTTTGCCCAGGCGCACCGGTAGTGCACGTACTCGACGCCGGCCAGATCAAGCATCCGGCGGGACGCTTTCCAGATGTCGTCATCGTGGTATTTGTCGCTCTCATACACGATCTTCTTGATACCGTTCTGGATCAGCGTTTTGGCGCATTCATTGCAGGGAAACAATGTCGTATAAATGGTGCAGCCGACTGTCTTGGCGTTGGTATTGTAGATGGCGTTTTCCTCGGCGTGGACGACATACGCGTATTTCGTGTCCAGCAGCTTACCTTCCCGACTCCAGGGCAATTCCTCATCCTTGATGCCCCGCGGAAACCCGTTATACCCCAGGCCAATGACGATCTTATTTTGGTCGACTATAATGGCTCCGGCTTGCGTGCTTGGGTCCTTAGACCGGTCAGCAATGACGTGGGCCATCCGCATGAAACACTCGTCCCACGATATGTAATCGGTACGCATTGATGATTTCGACATATGCATAAACTGATTAAGGGTTAAGCCTGGACTTTGATGCCGGGTCCCATAGTCGTGGACAATACCACATTCTTGATATAGACGCCTTTCGCCCCCTGGGGTTTTGCCCGTTTGACCGCATCGATGAATGAACGGAAATTTTCCAATAATTTTTCCTGTTCAAACGATACCCGGCCAACCAGCTGGTGGATGTTACCGGAATCGTCGTTTCGGAACGTCACTTTTCCGGCGGCCAACGCCTTCACGCCAGCGGCCACATCCTTGGTAATGGTCTCGTTACGCGGGTTCGGCATCAGCCCTTTCGGGCCGAGAATCTTCGCGACCGGGCCCAGCTTTTTCATCATAATCGGCGTCGCCAGGGCCACCTCAAAATCGCATTTGCCGCTGGTCTGGATCTGCTTGATCAGTTCGTCGCCCCCGACGACGGCCGCGCCGGCTTGAGTGGCCGCCTCCTGGTCTTTTCCTTCGCAGAAAACCGCGACCCGTTTTGTTTTTCCCGTCCCATGAGGTAAGGCGACGGTACCGCGCACGATCTGGTCAGCTTTTGTCGCATCAATACCCAGCCGGATATGCACTTCCACGCCGGCATCAAATTTGACGGCTGACGTTTTTTTAGCAAGGTCAACGGCCTCCTCGGGTGAGTAGGTCTTTGCCGGATCAACCAGTTTTTGTTCCTGTTTGAACCGCTTCGAATGATTGTTCATACGTGTATCCTTTCGTGGTACAAACCTTCAGTCCGGCATATACGCCAAGACCTAAAGTCCCACAAAATTAATTAATAAATTTAATTGGCAGGCGTTGACTGTTCCTTGCGCTCTTTCGCTTCCCGCCTCACGACGGTCCAATGGTACCAAAACAGCGGGATACCGACGAGGACAAACGGAATTGCTGTGGCGGCCTGGCGCTGGGTGGAATCAGTCGTTCCTGATATCTCCTTATTCCATGTCGCGTAATCTCCCGACCACCGTTCAGCCAGGGCGATCGTGTCCGGATCAATGCCGCACGCTTCGCCGCACGTAACCACGCTCGGCACGCCGCCGCTTTCGGCGGACGTCATGACCGGCGCGCTATAGGCCTTTTGGGCGGCTATATCCGCCTGGCCGGCGCTCGGGAACACCCAGGTTTTCAGCCCAAGGTTTATGAGAAATCCACCGGCCACGACGATCATGATTAGCGCGGCCAATGAAACGAAATAAAAATATACCGGCCGGATCACGCCTTTGTCACCGTCTTCAGCTGTCTTAGCGTCACGTTGGACTGTCCGGAAATGGATGAAATAAAACGGCGCCGCAACGATTAAAAACGATAATGCCGCCACCGCATCACGGGCTCGCTGCGAACCGGGATTGGCATTCACGTCCAGCCAGTTCTGGTATTCAATTTTCCAGCTGGCGATCGCATCCTTCTGCACCGTCGTCAGCGTACAGGCATCCGTACAAACCAGTTCGCCGCCGAACGGCGCCACCTTATCGCTGGGCATGACCACATTGGGATCCAATACGAGTGTCGGCGGCGGCCCGATCCGAGAAGCCGTACTCGTATCCGCCTTGGTGAACACCCATGTCTTCAGTCCCATATTCACCAGATACACCAGTGACCCGACTACGATGGCCAGGGTAATGGCCGAAGCCATATAGAAATACAGGCTGCGGATGACGTTAGATTTTTTCATGGTATTTTTTCCTTCCATCCCTGCGGCGATGGCGAAAATAATTAATACGAGGATGCCGAGAGGGACGAGTGATGCGATCATCGGGGTAATAACGCGTTAATCCTTCACTTCCAAGCCCATATTTCTAGCCGTGCCCTCGATAATCCGCATGGCGCCCGGCATGTCCTTGGCGTTTAAATCGGGCATCTTGACCTTCGCGATCTCCTCGACCTGCTTTTTTGTGACTGACCCAACCTTCTGCTTCAGCGATTGTCCGGAACCCTTCGTGATGCCGGCCGCTTTCTTGAGCAACTCGGCTGCTGGCGGGGTTTTTAGGATAAATGAATACGTCCGGTCCTCATATACCTTGATCTCGCACGGAATGATATCACCGTTCTTGTCTTTTGTCTGTGCGTTGAATTTCGTGCAAAAGTCCTGCAGGTTCAGCCCATGCTGGCCGAGCGCGGGACCGACCGGCGGGGCTGGCGTCGCTTTTCCGCCAGGCAACTGGAGCTTCACTATTGTTTTTACTTTTTTCTCTGCCATATATAGTAAAATTAAATTTTCTTAATCTGGAGGAAATCAAGCTCAACCGGCGTTTCTCGACCGAACATGGCCACCAGCACCTTGACCTTGCCGCGCGCTTCATCCACCTCGGATACTTTGCCCTCGTATTCCTTAAACGGACCGTCAGTGATACGGACGGCAGAACCGGCCATGACATCAATCTTATATTTCGGCTCTTCGACACCCATCCGTTTTTGGATGGCCTTGACCTCGTCCTCAGAAATCGGCGTCGGGGTCGTGCCGGAACCGACGAATCCGGTGACGTTGGGCGTATTGCGAACGACATACCAGGAGTCGTCCGTAACGATCATCTCAACGAGGACATACCCCGGAAAAATTTTTTCGGTCACTACCCGGCGTTTGCCGTTCTTGATCTTGATCTTATTCTCGGTCGGGATCAGGACGCTGTAGATCTTGTCCTGCATGTCCATGGATTCAATACGTTGGCGCAAGTTGCGTGACACATTTTCCTCGTATCCGGAATAGGTATGGAGGACGTACCACTTACGCCCCTGTTGTAGGGTTTGTTTTGGCATAAAATAATCTACTTAATGACGTTTTGCAAGACGTACGTAAGCCCGAAGTCTATGGCGCCCAAAAATGCCGCCACCCCCAAACTGACGCCGATCACCAGCATCGTCAGTTTTGTGGCTTCTTTTCTGTTCGGCCAGACGACTTTCTTGAGCTCGTCGCGCGATTCGCGGACGTAATTTACTATCTTGTTAGCCATATTTTTCTGGTCTTTAAAATCCCCTCTCTAGGGGACTACCCTCAGTTTATACCATCCACTTCAAACTGTCAAATCTACTAAATGTCCAGATTTTTTACGCTCTTGGCGTGGGTATGGATGAAATGCTTGCGGGGGACCACGTCATCCCCCATCAGCACGTCAAAGACCTCATCGGCCTTTTCCGCATCGTCGATTGTCACCCGTTTCATCACGCGCCTGACCGGATCCATGGTGGTTTCCCATAACTGTGTCGGGTTCATTTCGCCCAGGCCCTTATACCTCTGGACATTAACTGCCCCGGCAGCCGACGTCCCCTCTCCCGCCTCATCAGCTCCTTCTCCAGCCGGCTCTGTTACCTCAACTTTTTTTTCTTTCCTGGCTTTCACCGTTGATTTCATCTTTAATAATGCCTCCTTGACCTTTTCCAGGCGCATCTCATTGTACACATACTCGAAGTCCTTCCCCACATTCACCCGGAAGAGCGGCGGCTGGGCGATATACAGGTGGCCGCCTTTGATGATTTCGGGGAAATAGCGGTAAAAAAGCGTCAGTAACAGCGTCCTAATATGAGCACCGTCGACATCAGCATCAGTCATGATAATGATCCGATCATAGCGCAATGACTCCAGGTCGAACTGTTCGCCGATATTCGTGCCCATGGCTATGATCAGGGACTTGATCTCATTATTAGCCAGCATCTTGTCCAGCCGGGCTTTTTCCACGTTTAAAATTTTCCCCCGGAGCGGCAGGATAGCCTGGAAATTTCGGTCCCGGCCCTGCTTGGCGCTGCCGCCGGCAGAATCACCCTCAACAATATAGAGCTCCGTCTCATCGGCATTGCGCGACGAACAGTCAGCCAGTTTGCCGGGCAGGGTCATGCCTTCCAGGGCTCCCTTGCGCAGGACTGATTCTCGGGCCGTCCGGGCCGCCAAACGGGCCCGTGACGCCAGGATACATTTGCCCAGTATCGCTTCAGCGTCCTTCGGGTGCTCCTCGAGGAAAATCTGCAGGCCGTCCGACGTGACCGTATCGACCGCCGATTTCGCCTCAACATTGCCCAGTTTCGCTTTTGTCTGGCCCTCAAATTGAGGGTCCTTCAGCTTGACCGAAATAACCGCAGTCAGGCCTTCTTTCACGTCATCAGACGTCAGGTTTTCGTCTTTCTCCTTCAGGTACCCTTGTTTACGGGCATAGTTGTTCAGGGTCCGGGTCAGCGCGGTCCGGAAGCCGGTCAAATGCATCCCGCCTTCTGTAGTAAAAATGTTGTTGGCAAAACTGAAAATAGTCTCCTTATACTCTTCCGTATACCGCAACGCCACTTCCACCTTGAGATCATTGATTTCCTTTTCCGCATAAAACGTGGACTGATGTTTGGCGGATTTATGCGCGTTCAGGTGCTGGACATAGGACGCGATTCCGCCTTCAAAATAAAAGACGTACGTAAACGGCGTCTCGCCGCGCTTCGTCGTCCGCCGGTCAATGACGGTTATCCTGGTGCCTTTAGTCAGGTACGCCTGCTGCCGCAGATGGTCAAAAATCGTCTGTAAATTATAATCCAGGACGCTGAATATTTCCGGGTCCGGCTGGAAAATGATGGTTGTTCCCGTCTGCTTGGCCTTGCCTACTGCCTTCACCGCGGTCTTTACTTTCCCCTGGGAGTATTCCTGCGCCCATACCTTGCCGTCTCGTTTTACTTCGGCTCGCAGATACTTCGACAATGCGTTGACCACTGAGACGCCGACACCATGAAGACCGCCTGAAACCTTGTATCCGCCTTCGCCAAACTTACCGCCGGCATGCAGGATGGTCAGTACGGTTTCCAGTGCCGATTTTTTCGTTTGCTTGTGCTTCTCGACCGGGATACCGCGGCCATCATCAGCCACGCTGACCATATTGTCCGGCTGGAGTTCGATGGAAATATTCTTGCAAAACCCCGACATGGCCTCGTCAATCGCATTATCCACCACTTCCCAGATCATGTGGTGCAATCCCTCGGCGGCGGTATTGCCGATATACATGCCCGGCCGCTTCCGGACCGGCGCCAAACCTTCCAACACGGTAATCTGTTTTGCTGTGTACTCGCCTGCTTGTGCGGGCTTATTCACGTCCTCCTTTGTTTTGCTTTTTTTCGGCATAATGGTAATAAATGTATTATTAATAAATTTTTATAATGTGAAATCACTGTTTCCTGATTACCATCCCAAACTTGTTTTTCAATTCCGCAACAATCCGCAGCTGGATAGCTTCAACTTCGCCCGACTCCAGTGTATGGTCCGGCGCCTGGTACACGATATGTAAAGTCATGTGCCGTTCTCCTTCCGTACTCGTAAAATATTTTGTCCCTTTCACCGCGCTAATCAAGGCGTCCGCCTTCTTAACCGTCTCCGCTACCTGATAATAATCAGTGTCCGGATCAGCGACAAAAGTCAAGTCACGCTCAACCGCGGGGAATTGCGGGACAGGCGTAAAATCACGCTTTTCGCTGAACAACCCGACTAAAACATTCAGGTCCAATGTGATGTAAACGGGAGCCGCGCCCAGCTTCTCTGCGCTGACTCGTATTTCGCCGTATTCGCCCACATGCTGTTGGCCGCATTTGAGGTCGGCCGTTCTCCAGGCCCCGTCAACCGGCACGACATGAATCGGATTGGCCAGGTTCAGGTCACGGGCCAGGCCGTCAAGCACCCCCCGCAAGACTTTACCGGCGCCTTCTTTTTGGTACACCATGGCCGACGCCAGCGTCCGCTCCTCCGGCAAGCCTTTCGGCCGTTTCACGAACACGCGTCCAACCTCGAAAACTTTCATTATTTTCCTGCCCTGGTAATTTTTCAGGATGACGTCATGCAGCCGCGGCAACAGGCAGATACGCATATATTCCTGCTCCGGATTCAGTGGGTTCAGTACCCGGTAATGGTCCTTCAAGTTCAGACCGAAACGTTCGGCTAGGGTACGCCCGTAAAATGAATAGTTCAGTGTTTCTGTAAACCCGGACGCGACTAAGGAATCCTTCGCCATCCGCACAAGCTTTTTTTCCCGCGGCAGCTGCCGTGGCGTCAGTGCTGCGTATACCGGACTCGGCATAATTTTGCTCCATCCGTACAAACGCCCTACCTCTTCCGCGATGTCAGCCGGAATGGAAATATCCTGGCGCCATGCCGGCACGATAACACTGAAATCATCATCCGTTATTTTAGCTAGTTTGAAACCCAAACGCTCCGCATAGAGCTTTACCTGCGCTGAAGTAAATGTGTGGCCAATCAGGCTGTTCAGCTTGGTCAGGCTGAACTTCACTTTTTTCTCCTTAAGCGGTTTCCCGGCAGACACGACTACCATGCCGGTTGCGACTTCCCCGCCGGCGATATCAACCAATAACTGTGCCGCCCGGTCGCACGCCTGTTCGGGCAGGTCTGTCCAGATGCCTTTTTCAAAACGCAAAGACGCTTCCGTCACAATGCCGAGTTTCTGCCGGGTGCGCCTGATGCTGACCGACTTGAAAATAGCCGACTCGATAACGATATCCTTCGTCTGTCGGGTAATCTCCGAATTCTTCCCGCCCATCACGCCGGCCACGGCGATCGGGTCTTTCGCGTCACAAATCATCAGTGCGTCAGCAGGCACCGGACGTTTTTCTCCGTCCAGCGTCTCAAACTGCTGGTCACGTCCTGCCCGGCGAACGATAATTTTCCGGCCTTGGATGACATTAAGGTCAAACGCATGGAGCGGTTGGCCGTACTCAAGCATGATATAATTCGTTATATCGACGATATTGTTGATGGGCGATAATCCACTGACGATCAGACGCGACTGCAGCCATTGCGGTGACGGCCGCACTTTCACATTTCGAACGACACGGGCGGTATATTTCGGACACAGCTCCTTATCTTTGACGGTGACGGACAACAACTTTTTTACGGCAAATTTCTTGCTTTCTTTGACATTCACTTTCGGCAGGGCGAACGGCTGGCCAGTTACGGCAGACACTTCGCGGGCCAATCCTATTACCGAATAACAGTCGGCACGGTTCGGTGTCACATTCACGTCCAGCACCGTGTCCTCGAGACCGGTGGCCAATCCGAACAGTTTGCCAACCGGCAGGCCCTTGTCCAATATCATGATCCCGGAATGGTCAGTGCCTAAGCCCAATTCGTCAGGCGCGCACAGCATGCCCTCGGATTCGATGCCGCGGATTTTCCGCCGTTCGATCACCATACCGCCCGGTAATGTGGCACCGATCATGGCTACCGGCACTTTCTGATCCGGCCTGATGTTTTTTGCACCGCAAACGATGTTTAAATACTCCGCCTGTCCGATGTCTACTTTGCATACGCTCAGTTTGTCGGCGTCCGCATGATTGACGATCGTCTTGATCTGGCCGACGATGACATGTTCAAATCCTCGACCAAACGTATTGATGCGTTCCACTTCAAAACCGGCCGGCTCCAATACTTGCGCCAGCTGCTCCGGCGTTTTTTTAAGCTTTACAAAATCGTTTAGCCAGTCAAGTGAAAGTTTCATGATATTAAAATTGTTCCAAAAACCTTAAGTCCCCCCCATATAACAAACGTATTTCATTGATCCCATGGTACAGCATCATCAACCGTTCCAGTCCCCCGCCAAAGGCGAAGCCGGAATATTCTTCCGGATCAACCCTCATGTTTTTCAGCACCTGCGGATGAACCATACCGGCACCGAGCATTTCCAGCCACCCGGTTTTCTTGCAGACAGAACAGCCATTGCCGCCGCAGATCAAACATGACATGGCGATCTCCAGTGACGGTTCGGTAAAAGGGAAAAATGAATTACGGGCCTGGACTTTCACTTCCCGGCCGTAGAGCGCCTGGAAAAAATCCTTCAGCGTGGCGATGAGGTTGGCGGCTGAAATGCACTTGTCTATCACTAACCCCTCGTACTGGTAGAAGACTGATTCATGGCTGGCATCGGTCGCCTCATGCCGAAACGTGCGCCCTGGTATCAGCAACCTAACCGGTGGTTTCCTTTTTTCCATCGCCCGCAACTGCATCGGTGAGGTGTGTGTCCTTAACAATAAACCGTTTTCCAAATAATACGTATCCCACATGTCCCGGGCTGGATGGTCTTTTGGGATATTTAATAAATCAAAATTATATTCTGGCGTTTCCACTTCCTGACCGTCCAGCACCTCAAAACCCATGGACATGAAAATATCCTCGACCCGCCTCATAAATTGAGTCAGCGGATGCAGGTGGCCCCTGGACGGCTCTTCACCCGGCCAGGTGAGGTCGAGACGGGAATCCTTTTTCAGCGCCCGGGAAGAAAACTTCCGGCGGGCCGATGAAAACATCTCCACTAATTCCTGCTTCAGCGAATTCGCCAGCTGCCCCACAGACCGTCTTTCCTCTGCGGAAAGGCTCTTCAGCCGGTCCATAATCTCGGCTACTTTTCCTTTACGCCCGAGAAATTTCCTCTCCAACTTAGACAGTTCGTCACTGGACATGACGTTCTGCAGTTCAGCCTGCGCTTGCTGTTTTACGTTGTGTATCAGGTCTTGCATGTTATTTTCTGACTACTTTTCGTGATATGAAAAAAAATTCAAGCAATACTAAAAATAGAACCAGCAGGAGCGCGCTCCACCATTTAAGCATGCCGCCTCCCTGCAATAACAGCGCAGTCACCAATAATGCGGAAAACCACATTGACTGCCGTGTGGCCACTCCCAAATGGCGGAAGATCAGTGTTTCGCGGGAAAACCAAACCCGTAAGAAAAATCCCAGCAGCGAAAAACTGCCTATCAGTGCCAAAAAAAGGCTAACGTAAAACATGGCAAAACCTGCCAAACCAGCCTCATCCGGATTCATATAAAACAGCACCACCAGCCAGGCCAGCCAGCAAAACAACGTAACCGACGTCATTAAAATAAGGTACTTTTTCAAGGACATTTTGTCGTGTTTTTAACAAAAAATAAGGGTCAAAACCTGCCCTTATTTTAACAATTTTCACGCTATCTGGCAAGAAAAAATACTTTCAAGCTACATGGCCAATATTAGCCAAAAAATCAGACTAAAAATCTCAACCGGTTCACTCCCCGGCCCTCAGCCTTTTTTGACAGTTTTTCCAATATCTCCTGCTCGTGTAATTTGATCTCCTGGCCTATGGCAGAGCTTAGCACCGCAACCGTTAAGGTGCCGTTCTTCACGTATAACGCCCTGACCTTGTCCTTAATCTGATCCCCCAAAACTTCCAGAATTATCTTATCAAACTCAACGCACACCACGGCCGCACCGACCTGTTCGCCGATGCCGGCCTGGTTCACCGAGCCTTTTAATAGGTCCTTCAATGGTGTGGCCATGACTTAACTCTATACCGAAAACATTAAAAAGTAAACCATTTATCAAAGGTATTTTTCAGCATCCAGCCAGCCGGCAAGCTGATCACGGGAACTAACATACCCTTTATAATCTATAGTTATCCCGAAATGAATGCCCAAGTGAAGATGCTTCCTTTCTCCGTCCGTTTCAGTGCTGTACCCCGTACCGAGGTTGCCGATAACATCACTCTGCTGCAGCGTATCCCCGACTTTAGCCATTATGGCGTTAATATTCAAATGACCATATAAAACCGTAACTGCCCGGCCATCTATCGTGCAATCCTGAATCAGGACGCCCCCATATCCAGACACCCGCTGCTTCACCCGTACCGTGCCGGTGCAGGCCGCGGTAATAGGCACCTCAATATCAGCCTCAGCGGCTGTGGTCTCAAAATCAACGCCGGTATGATAGCCACTGAATTTTTCCGGCTGGACTGGTGAATTACCCGGCGTCACATAGATGCCGAACGGTTTTTTCGTGATCCGATTCAAAGCATCCGAAATAGGAGCAATAAAATCCGGTTGGGCTGCTGATGTGATATCGTCAGGTTTGGCGTTTTTTATCAAATCCTGATTAGTGGCAACGATGTTTTGGTTTTCCGTGCCGGCCGAATTGGTATTTTGGTTCGTCACCAGAGAAACGGGCGCCCGTTGGACGGTACAGGCCGTCAGTATCACGATAACGGCACTGATCGTGGAAATGAAGAAAAATTTTCGTATCATACGTGCTGACTACGTATTACCATAATTATACTATACAGCCAAGATGAGGGACCGACAACTACCAAAGAATAAAAAAACGCCCTTCGGGAGAAAGGCGTTTTAGTGGTAAAAGTTATTGTTTCGGCGACGTTTTCTTACAGCACTTCATGCCCATAAATATTATGACCAGCACCAAGACAACTATGATGCCGATCAAGACGTACAAGACCAGCACGTCTCCCTCTTCTTCATCATCAGTAGTGAGCGGCGTGACAGCCGAGTCGTCAGCCAGATCAGCTGCATGAGTATCGCCTGCCTCATTCGTGTTGGCGTTGGCCGTGGCGATCAAATCAGGCTCGGTACCTGTATCCGTATCAGACGTGGCGGCCATAGAATACAGGCGCACCGTACCGGTACCGCCCGGTTTCAAACACTGGTACGCGTTGGGGATGGTCGTCGTGTACGTGCCAGCCGGGAACGTCTTATTAATGGCGAAATCAGCGTTGCACCAGGATGTCTGATACGGGTCGCAGGACGTCCGGGTGGCCGTAAACACCGCAAACTCTGCGCCGTCTTTTGTCACGGTGATCGGCAACTCAGTTTCCCCGGCTTGCCAGTAGTACCACATCTGGAATGTACTTATGTCCATGTCCTGGGTCAACGTCCAGGTGGACGTGGCCGTGTAGCTGCACGCGCCGATGTAACCGTCCGTCGAGTCGAACACCATGGTTTCGGTCTGGCCGTACGCGGCTGCCGGTACCATAAGAAGTACAGCTAACCCTAGTACACATAAAAGTTTCTTCATACTGTTCCTATATTTAAAAAATTAATTCTTCACCTCAATACCTCCGAACATAGCCGTACCGGTCACAGTCAGTGTCTTTTTCACGTTCGGGTCAGGATTGGTCTTGTTTTCCGACCCGCCAAAAATCGGTGTTACTTTCAGGCGGACCGAAACGTCCTTCGGTACAAGAATTTCAATGCCACCAAATGAGGCGAATGCCTCAACTTCCGCACCATCAGTAATAGTTGCCCCCCGCAAATCATACTTGGTGCCGCCGAACGTGGCCGAAACAGAGCCCTTACTGAATTCCCCCGCTACCCTCTCTTCACGTCCGGAAAAAACTGATGCCACATGTTCGCCGGAACCCTCATGCTTACCCCAGTGTTCCCATTTCCGTCCGGTCATGATAGAAACGCCTATCACGATAATGATACAAGGCCAAACGTAATTCCAGGCGTTGCCCGGTAAAACATTTAAATTTTCCAGCAAAAAAATAATACCCAGACCAATCATGATGACCGGCCAGAAGAACATCCTGGGATTCGATTTCCAGCTGATCAGACCGATGGCAATCAGGATGACCGGCCACCAGTCCCCAAGTGACGGAACGTTTGCCACGTCCATTGAAGAAAGTAGTAATTGTAATCCGACGAGAACGATGACGATTCCGATGAGTGTGCGCATAATTATATTTTTGAAAATTCTTTATCTGCTAGATTCCTCAACTTCCGCTACTTTCGTGATAATAATATTGAATGCCTGGACGCGTTTAGATGAGTACATGCCCCCGCCCATGTCGATGCGCAATGCCGGCTTAACGTCTTTTGGGATATAGGCGATTGAAAGTTCCGTATGCAATCGAGCCATGGCATCCTGTACTTCGGGGTTATCATTAAGTTGTTCCAACGGATCAGCGCCAGTCCGGTCGTACATCGGCCCGATGATGGCTTTTCCGCCTTTTTTTAACGCCCGGGCGGCTTCCATAATCAACTGATAATACCGCTTCCTGTTCTCCAGATGCTGGACGACGTGGTTTGCCAGCACGACATCAAACGTCTCGTCACCGAATGGTAATTGCTGTCCAAGGCCAGCGACCATCTCATTTCCCGGCGCCGCTTTTTGGGCACGCTCCCGGTGCTTTTCCTGTGAAAAATCCGGACTCATGGACACGACATGCGCAGTAACGCCTGCTGCCTTTAACCCTTCTGCCAATTTCAACTCAGGACCAGTCCCCAGATCCAGTACATCTTTGCCGGCCAGTTCATCCCGGCTGAACATCAATTCCTTTTCATATAATTCCAGATCACGGCCGCCATCGGGCATGGTTTCGATGTCAATCGTCCCCTCCTTGTATCCATTCTCGAAAGATTCGCTCATATTAATATTTTCCCTCATTTCAGGGAAAAATGCAATATGTCGCCTTGACTAAAAGTGGCGTGGTGCTACTTTTACCTACTTAAATAAAGGAAGTGTACAGTAAGCTGGACGGACAAGCTCCGCAAACGTATGATTGTATCGCCCGGACGCGTCCCTGTGTCCCGTCGGCCGAACAAAACGCACCGCCCGAAAAAATGCCCGGGCAGTTACCGGCGAAAAGGGTACGAACCCGGCGCAGACGAATTACATTCGAATGTGCCTTTTTATTGACAAAAAAATGAATTCGTAATAGACTAACGGGAAAATTTGCTCTTCGATAACATGAAACAATCCTGAAAGGAGAACTTGTTCATGGAAATGACAAGAAGTATTTGGGAACGCAAGCAGTCGTGGGATGTCCCCTACCTGTCAAAACAGGCGTACACGGCGGCAGTAAGCGGATTTACCGTGTATGGCATGCTGGTCGCATCAATCATGGCCTATTACTGCCTCGGATGGCACGTAACCAACATCTGGACTTACCTGTTGGTCGGCCTGGCCATTCCGATCGTCGGTATCATCTGGGCTTTCAGCACGGAAAATTGGTTCTGGTCTTTCGCCGGATACAATATGGTCGTACTGGGCATGGGCGCCATCTGCGGCCCGTTTACCGCGCAATACGACGCTCATGTCGTGATGAACGCCCTCCTGGCCACTTGTGGCGTTACGATAGCGCTTTCAGCGTTCGGAATATTATTCAAGGGTTCGCTAGAAAGCTGGGGAGCCTACCTATTCGGCGCTCTGACCGTAGCCTTACTCGTCAGCGTCACCCGGCTGTTTTTCCCGGTGACTTGGCAAGCGCCGCCCCCTGACGCTAAAAGCACCGTCACGTTCGCCTACTACCTCTGGTACGTGTTTGACTATCTGGTTGCCCTCCTGTTCTGTTTCTACATCATCTATGATTGGAACAGAGCGTTGCGGCTCCCGCGCACCCTGGATAACGCCGTCGACTCATCGGTGGCAATATTCCTGGACGTGATCAACCTTTTCGTCCGGATCCTGTCTATTATGGGTCGGAAAAAATAGTCGACCCATCTCATTCGCACAATATGAAGGCCTGCCTCACGGTGGGCCTTTTTTATTCATTCGGCATTGACAAAGCATCTGCGAAATGCTAACATATACCGAACTTGTAAACTGTTCATTCTGCTACCATTGGAGGGAACGCGTGGATCTCCATCACCTTTCCTCAACTCAAAGATTTCTGATCATGTGGGGACATGTAGGATTCATATCCGTCGTCCTCACCATGGGCCGATGGTATTTAGCCCAGCGGGCCATCCGATTCCCAGGAGAGTCGACTCAGTATTTACGACTGTACAATGCGCTCTACATCGGCGGCATCGCCGTCGTCGCCTCGATCGGCTCGCGCATCTACTACCATGTCGCATACTTCGACTCACTGGCTATCGGCATCAGCATTGGGCTCCTCATCTTCTGGTTGTTTCGGCAATTGCCGGTCCGCCAGTCGTTCATTGACGAGATCAACGAACTGGAAAACTGTCAGTAAATCGAGCGTGACCCACTCTCATCAACTACGAGGGGGTGGGTCATTTTTTATTTACGCAGATGCGAGGCGAAACTATCACGCCACAAATTCGTGAATCCCCACTCGTCCCACTTCCACACGGCGAGGAACCGTGGGCCGCACGCATTTGAATCGGCATACTCCCCCTCTGTCACCACCAACTCCTGTTGACCATCATTGTCCACGTCGGCAAAGGCTATACTGCAATTAGGCCGGACTAAATTCGACGACTGCCACACCGCCTGCATCGCACCGTCTTCCCATTTAAAAACGAATAAATGATTTTTCACCGCCGGATTGTTCGCGCTTACCCAAAATGGCCGGGACGGGCCGTAATCACCCGACTTCCAGACGGACATAACCAGGTTCGGTGAGCCGTCGTTGTCCGCATCCGCCACGACGGCTTGGTCGACCCACCAATCAAAGGGCGAACGCCACACCGCCGTACCGTCCCGCTCGATAGTCAGACGGCCGTCCTTCAGGATAAACGATTCCTTCCTGCCGTCGCCAATCAGGTCGGCAGTAAAAGCGTCATCGTGCGGTATCGCCGCATGCTGAAATACGACAAATGGACTGCGGTCGGACACTAACCTGATAACAGTTGGGTGCGTAAATCCGATGGCCACGCACATGATTAATGCGGTTACAGCCGCAATCGCAATAACCGTGCTTTGCCTCATTACTGTGTCGGGACAAAAAGAAAAGCGTTCTCCCATGACGGCCGGTCCGGACGCTGGTCGGAATTCAGCAGCTCACGCCAGGCGGTATCAGTCAGCCGGTTGGCAAGTGGCTGGAGAAATTCATAGTACGAATACACGCCGCCCTGCGCCACCTTGGTCACGCCCTCGACATTGACCAGCACAAAGACAGTGTCAATCTTACCGGTCGCCTCTTCCAGCGCGAATCCGTTCGGGTCGGTCGCCACATCGGCCACGATTGGCGCCGGATTGTTGTTCAAATATTCATCCTGCGTCTGGCCGCTAGCGTCCATGTCAGCTTGGTTCACCGCCAGCCAGAAATGCTCCAATTGTCCGCCGTAAGACCGGATCAGCTCATATTCTTCCGCTGTCCGGGACACGTTATTGAGCTCTTTTTCGGCGATCATTTTCAGCGACAATGACAGCGTCTCCATGTTTTTCAGGTTTTCTTGCATACCGTCGCTGATCAAATCACGCTGGTCCAAACCCTCGCGGGTCATTTTGGTGAGTACGGCCAATCGGGCAAAAACGTCAGGATACGGCTCCACATACCCGCGGTCGTCGTACTGCGGCGGCGGTCCGCCGCCGAGTTCGGCGTACACCTGCTTCGCGTATAAAATCGTGTCATGTTTCAGTTCAGTCCAGCTACCCAGATATGTCTGCAGCTCCTTACGTGCCCACGCCTGGTTCTGCATGAACGCGGGATACCCAGCAGTAGCCGGTTCGACAAGCGGCTTCAGGGCATACAGCCACCCCCAATACAGGTTTTGCGTCCAGACGGACGTGTCCAATCCGTCTAAATAATCTTGGAGCAGCTTCATGTTTTCCGGGTACCGCAAATATTTAGTGGCTCCATCGACATCGAGTATATTATACGCTTCCTGCGAACCCATAGCCGCAGGAATATCCAATCCTGAAGGCACCATGCGGGAATCCGGAACAGTTCCGCCGCATTCCATGGTCCCGTGTTGGTTTCCGACATCGCGACACACCAGACGCTGCATAATCGAGGCGTCGATGGTGAAGCGCTGACCCATGAACCGGAACCCGGTAATTTCCGCATCCCGGTCCGGCTGGATGGATGACTGGAAAATCGGGATTGAATTTATCTCCGGTGGCTCCAGACCGGCTGCGCCCTGCTTAAGAGTCGTAAAAGCGGCTGTGTTAGTCGGCAGCGAAGCCAATTCTATTGATGCCCCATAGGTATCTCCAAGCAATACAGAAAAATCGCGGTAGGTGATGTCATCGCTCTTGCCCACGAAAAAATTGGTCGGTTCATAAATGGATTCCCACATGTTCTGCCGCTGGGCATCCTTGAGCAATAAAGTTATCAGCATGGCTGAACGGATTTCATCGTCACTCTTCATGCGGAATGTCATCCGTCCGTACCACATCATTGATTTGAAATAATTTTTCAGCTGGTCGCTCCGGTCATAATGGCCGCGGGGTATGTATTGCGAATAATCTTCTTTCAATTTATCCAGCGGCAACGGGCCCTGCGGAGTGTCATAGAATGTATCATCGGTTACGCCCAGATTCATGATTACCGCTGTATGGATGCCGTCATGGGCATTGATGAGGGCCAATTCCTGGCTGACCAGGCTTTTCACGTCAGATGGCACGGCCACTGATGGGTCCAGCAAAACGCTGCCGACGCTTAAAAAAGCCAGGTCGCGCTTGGCCGCATTCTCCCACTCCGTACCTTTAAGCTGGTCATACTGTGCTTGCGCTCCGGCCAGCATCGACACATTAAGGTCGGTCAGCTTGCCGATCAAAAAATTCTCCTCCGCCTGGCGCAACAGATAATCAAACAATAAGTGGTACGTATGCATCATCGAGTCAACGGTTACGAATGACGGCGTATACTGATATCGATGACGCTCATAAAGTGAGTAATACTCGTCATGGTATCCGGGATAGACGACAAATCCGTTCTGCAACAGTTTAGCTTTCGCGTCCGGATAAGCCAAAAGGAAGGTAACCTGATCCTTGTTGTTGACATTGGAGAAATCGTCGGTCACCGTATATGCCGGCACCTGCGGCGTCACCGAAACGGTAACGGGCTGATACGTAGCGAATTCCGATGCCTGGGCCGTAGGGATATCCAGCTTGTCCACAAAACTGTTCGGATCAACGTTGGATACTATCGAATTGGTAGTGGTCGGCGTCGTATTCGTCGTTGTACTATCGTCCTTCTGGGTAAACCACACGTACCCGCCCACGCCCAAAGCGGCGATGACCACGATGATGATGACCAACGGAACAATAGCTATCCCCCTTTGATTACGCATAGATTGAATATAATTAAAATATAAATAAACAAAACTATGCTAACACGTTAATTGTCTCTCAGTTTGTCGGAAAAAGCAATCCTCATCCACTAACAGGATGCGGCTACGATCATGGTCCGCTCGCTTCGATACGGTCTCCCGGCGCGCTCTTTCCTTTTCATGAACGAAACCAGTTCCTTCTGCGACGCATGGCGGCTGATAAGCTTACGGAATGCCGGCAAACCGAGCAGCGGGATCATGCCGTCGGAATACACAACGACATTCCAGCCCGGTTGAAGCCGTATGCGTCCGGCCTGCAAAAACAAGGCAGCCCGAGTCTCGCCGGTCATCACTCCCCAGCGTATCCGTTCCCCCCGAAAAAACAGCCGGGTATTATTCACCACCTCTTTGCGGAAGTACCGGTGTTCTTCCGGACTCAACTCGGTAAACCCGCGCACCCGCCGTATAAATTTTACATATGCATCGACCGGTCCCCGGTCCAGCATTTTATTGATGACGATATTCCCTTTCATATCGATGACCATCATGCCGCAATCGTTCAACTGGCCCCAATACAGGATGCCACCCTTCACACGCCCGTAAGCACAGACGGTTGCGGCGTATTGCTTCGTCAAAAAATTAACGGTCCTCGGCGTGAGCCCGATCCGGCGGTTGTATTCCCCAACTGCCGCATTCGCCTTAATAAACGCCTGCCTTACCGTATGAACGCCCTTAAACCGGGAACGCATTGATCTGACCAGGGTTTTCGCCGCAATCCGGGCGACCCGTGCGGCCGGTGACGGATTTGGATACGGATGATAATGCAGCAAAGTTACGCCGTCGCACACGGCAAATGTGCCGCCGTACGTATATGCAAAATCTTCCGGCGGTATACCTTTGAATATTTTTCGGACGTTATTCCCAGTTTTGGCCAGAGAAATGACTTTCATATGATGCTACCCCCTCCATCTATCCTCACAGATGTCTCTAAAGTCGCACGACTGGCACCAGAACCCCGGCGTTGGCTGGAAATCGCTGGAACGAATGGCCTTAATCTTCGCAATGAGATTTTCCTTCATTTTTTGCGCCTCTGACTCGTCCGCGCTGAATGACAGCTTTTTATTTGCCTCGAGATAATAATAGGACAGCTGGACCGGCTTCAGCTTCATGACTTCCCTGGCCGCTAAATCGTAAATCAACAGCTGCTCCTTTTCATCCGGGCCAAGCTTCCCTCCCTTGGGCATCTGTCCTGTTTTATAATCAATAAGCTCAACCTTTTGACCGGCAGCTTGTAGCTCTTGGCTCGCAACATCTGAATTCTTACGCGCAACATGCAACGCGCTACTAGCTGATTGCGACGTGCCATTTGCTTCGGGCAACGCGCTATCCACGCGGTCGATGACGCCTTTGAACGTATGCTCACCGAGCTTTAGATTGAACTGCTGTTCTAAATATAATGGCGTCGGCCATTTCCCGTCGTTCTGCTCAAAAAACGTGGTCAATAATTTTTTGCCTTTTTCATAATACTCGTCCTTGTGTTGCTTAGAAAGATACCAGTCGTCGAGCCACTCCGCGTCGTAGATCTTCAAGAGGTCTTTCAGTGTCGGGATAAATTTCTTTTCCTTCTGGGCACCGAACAGATCTCCCTGCGTTGTGCCGGCAACTTCTTTTATCTGTTTGAAAAACTGGTACAGGGTATTATGGATCGATTTGCCGAAGCTGAACGTGTGCCGGCCCTCGACGGGCAGTCGCAAAATATGCGCGTACTTGAACTGCTTGGGGCAGGTCTCGAACGCTTTCAGTTGGGTGTAGCTGGCTTTTTCCGGGATGGCCTGGCGCAGGAACGTCAGGTCATCGATCTCTTTTTGCGAAATCTGCGCCGGCTGGAGGTGCTCCACTAAATCCAACGCCGGCTTTTCCTGCTTGTCCACGAATCCAAGCTCAACCAAAAAGCGTGATGCTTTTTTCCGGCGCGTACCGCCATAATCCTCAGCCGAAGTGAAATGCAGGCCGTCCCGCGCCCGGGTCATAGCCACGTAAAACAGCCGGCGCTCCTCCTGCAGGTGGATGTCCCCTTCCGGGATGATTTCCTTGATTAACGCATCGGGCAATTCGATCGGCTCTTTCCGTTCGATGGAGGGAAAGCGCTTGTCGACCAGATTAACGATAAACACATAAGGAAATTCCAATCCTTTGGCACCGTGGACGGTCATGATCTTTACCGCCTCCGGCCCCTCTTCCCACGGCTTGGCCAGCGAACCCTCGTCCCCCGCTTCTTGCGCCTGCTCCAGCTCGGACAAAAAGTTCTGCACGGATTTGTCCTCATGCGTGCCCTCAAACGCCTCAATCTCCCGGAAGAACTGGTTCAAGTGCACGATCTTTTCCAGATTGTCCGCGCTCTCGTGTTCGGTCAGGCTTTTCAGGTAACCGGTGTCGCGCATGAAATGCAATGCGGCCGGCAAGACACCCCGATCCCGGGCAATCTGCGTATGCTCATGGACGTACCCCAGTACTTTTTCCAAATGCTGGTGCAGCCCGTCCGACAAGCCGGAAATGCTCCGCGTCTTCTGCAATGTTTCGTACAGCGACAGGCTTTTTTGATTGGCGTAACGGGATAAGGTCATTAAATCTTTTACGGGAAGTTGCCAATGCGGGAAATTCAGCACCCGCCACATGGCCGAATTCTCATGATAATTATCCAGCAATTTCAGGTACGCGACGACATCCATAATTTCAGGCATGGAATATAGACCAGACGAAGCCAAAAACTGGTGCGGGATGTCATACCGTGACAATGCAGCGATGAAATCCTGGGCGTAACTATTAGCCCGGATGAGGACAGCGAAATCGCTCCAGGCGAGCTTTTTATCTTTCTTCTTCAGTTCGAGAATCTTTTTCACTACACCCGACGCTTCCTCCAAGTATGAGTTAAACTGCAAATATTCAATGACACCGTTATCGCCGCGCGTGCTTTTCAACTGTTTGGAAACCTTAGTTTTCAGCGGGGCGCCTTTCTTGTCCACTTTCCCCTTGGACAGCTGGTACTCCAGACGGTTCGGGTCATTCTGCTTGATAAACTTGTACGACATGTCCAGGATGTTCTGTTTGGTGCGGTAATTCTCGGTCAGGACGATCTCCTGCGAATCCGGAAAGTCTTTCTTGAACTCCAAGATGTTGGAAATAGCCGCGCCACGGAATTTATAGATTGACTGATCATCATCCCCGACGACGGTCAGGTTGTTTTTCGGAGCTGATAAAAGTTTCACCAGTTCATATTGCGCGTAGTTGGTATCCTGAAATTCGTCAACTAAGACGTACTTGAACTGTTCCTGATATTTTTTCAGGACACGTGGCCGCTCCTTGAATAATCTAATGGTATATAAAATCAAATCGCCAAAATCCAAAGCGCTATTATCCAATAATAATTGCTGATAGGTATGATAGGCGTTGGCGATCTCGGCGATGCGCTGTGCCTCTGAGACCTCTCTGTCCTCTGTCCCCCTTTTTTTGATGAACTCCTGCTGGTCGCGGTCCAATTTCAACGTGTCAGCATATTTCAAATAATCTTCCGGCAGGACGCTTTCGTCCTTGGCCCGGGTAAAATGCTTGATCAGGGCCTGGACAAACTTGGTCGGGTTGCCCAATGGCCGGTAATAATCTAGGTCAAACTTATCAAAATTTTTATGGACGAGTAAGGCTTGCGCCGTGGTATTCAGCAGTTTAAAATCCGGTGGCAAACCGATTTCCAAGGCGTTATCTTTCAGTACCCGTTCGCAAAATCCATGGAATGTGGAGACCCATAAATCAACGTAACCGTACGGCATCAAGACATCAATGCGTTCTTCCATTTCCGCCGCGGCCTTCTCGGTAAACGTCAGGGCCAATACGTCGTCAGTCGGGATCTTCTTTTCCAGTATCAGCCAGGCAATGCGCTGCGTAACGACCGTCGTTTTACCGGTACCAGCGCCAGCCACGATCAACAACGGCCCGTCACCGAAGGTGACTGCACGTTTTTGTTGTTCATTCAATGAAACCGATAATGCCATACCGGTATTTTACCAATTTTTACGCAATATAAAAAGGGCGGTTCCAATAATTGACATCATTGTAACCAATTTGATAAAGTAACGGACTGACAAATCCGTAATTTGACAACACAAACCCCTCAACCCCAAGGAGGACGCCATGAGGGAACATACAAACTTTCTGATCATTAGCCTGACGCTCATCCTGCTGGGGACGCTGATCCCCGGACTAGCAGCCGCCCAACCGGACAAAGGCATGGCGCACTTTGAACTGACACTCAGTTTCCGCCAGGACCCGCTTTTTACCGTGTCGCATTTCCCGCTCGAGCCCCGTTCGGTGCCTCTGCATCCGGACGACGGCTACCTTCGGTACGATTCCATAGCCAACAGTCCATTGCGCGATACTACCCTGCACCTGCATCGGTCCACCTGCATTGATTTCAGCGGACGCTATTACCCGGCAGAATACTTCTGCATCGGGACTGCCGTTTCACTGCACTCAAAAGACGAAGGGACCATCAACTCTGATCAGCGCTACCAGCAGAACCAATACGGCGACGCGGACCGTGGCTACGGTACGTCCTTACGCTGGTATCAGCTGGGCATCAAGCCCTTCCAGGTCTCGGTGAACGCCGCCCTGTCCACGCCCTGGATCGAACCGGTCCGCCGATTCCTTTTCCGCATCCAGGCCGGCGGGGTCTACGACCTGACCGGTTTCACGCTCACCACCGAAAACGGATACGACCGGTGGAGCAGTGACGAGGACTGGAAATCGTTCAGCATAGGCCGGTTGTACGAGCACTGCACGTTCGTCAGCCTGCAACTGGGCACGCCGATCATCGACCACGCCAACGTCCTCAAACAGTTCTTTGCCTACGTCACGTATAGCCAACCGTACTATTCGTTCAGTTCAAACTCAATGTACAGGGACACCAAAGTCATCCGCCAGAACACCCGCAGCTGGTCCGGTGGCATCGGCGTTTCATTCTAAGTATTCCAGCCGGCTCTTCATCTCCCGACGTTACCTCGCGTCGGGATTTTTTTATGCGAAAATACTCATTATTTCAGCTAATCCAGCCAGCCAGCCTGCGGCGCCAGACGCCTTGTGAATATCCGGTTCAAGTCGCGCGGGTTCTTGGCCTGATGATATTTTAGCAGCAAATGTTTTCCGACGATGCCGATGATCTCGATCTTGCCGGTCCGGTGCGACATACAGTACTTAAACCGTTTGCTATGGCCGTTTAACAGGCGGCGAGCCCCCTCAACTATCGGCACGGCTCTGACAAACGGCACTTGAAAATGGTGCTTCACCCGACGGACCGGCCGGCATTGGAAAACGTAATACGGATTCACGCCTATACCCACAAGCCTGCTTAGTAACTCAGCCAGTACTTTTGGACTATCATTGACTCCTTTCATGAGCACGGTCTGGTTATTGACGATGACTCCGGACTTCAGCAGGGTGTCCACAGCCGCGATTGACATCGGCGTGATTTCCCTAGGATGGTTGAAATGTGTCACCACGTACATCCGCCGGTTTTTCTTGGAATATTTTTTCAATAATTTTGGCAGCGAAGGATCGCGGAGAATCCGCCGCGGGAAAGCAACGGGCGTCCGGGTGCCGAACCGGATAAAATCAAGGTGTTTGATCGGTGAAAGTTTTTCCAAAAACTTCGACAACACCCGGGTCGGCAGGATAAACGGGTCACCACCGCTAATAAGCACGTTATTTATCTCATGATGTTTTTTTATGTATTCGGCTGCGTTATTGAACAAACGTAAAATCTCAGTACTGGGCAGTCCGACCAGCCGCTTGCGAAAACAAAACCGACAGTACGCCGCACAACGGTTAGTGGAAAGTATCAAAGCAGTTTGCCGGTATTTGTGCTGCAAGCCGGGCAGCTTGGTGTTTCGCGCTTCCCCACTGGTATCATAAACACCTTCCAGATTGATTTCTTCGGGGGAAGGCACGATCATCTTGCGGATCGGGTCATGTGGATCACGCCGATTGATCAGGGACAGATAATATTTCGTGATCAGCATGGGATGCAGCTTCACCACCTGCTCCATGACTCGTCGCTCTGCCGGACGCAAACGGATATATTTCGCCAACTTATCGATGGTGCAAATATTACCGTGCCATTTAGTATGTTGTAAGTCCATCCTTTTCATACACAATAAAAAATGGGGATTATTGGCTTAGTCCTAAGTCGTCATTTTATGTTGTTTTTGCAAATTTAGTATTACAAATATACCCCCCCTCGTCAATTCTATACTGGGTGCTCAGTTTTAATAATTACCTGCTTCATGTATAAAAAGTTTAGATAAAAATGCCTTTCCGCTTGCCTTAGCCAAGAAAAAATTATTACTTATACACCGGAAAAAACATTGACCGGCAGTATTAGCATGGTATACTGTAATCACAACTAACATAAACATCCGCACCTTCCAACAACCAACCACAGACAATCCGTAGCGTTACGCTACATCCTCCATATATCCAGACCAAAGAGCCCCCACAACATCGATTTTTATCTACACTCCACGGGGCTCTCTTTTTTTACTAAAAAAATAATTAAAAAAACAGGGTTGTCCATACGGACTCCCCTGTCATACGGAGAACGTTATCCTACTAATTTATGCAGCGTAGTGCCGCACCAATTCATGCTTGATGACGTACAGTTCGACCTCCTTGGGTCCGGGTCCGAACGTCCCATAGGTGCGGTCGACCATCAGCGCCGGGATGACCACGTTATGGTCGATGCCGAGTTCGGCGACGACACGGTCATGTGCCCGGTGCGTGGCCAGCATCATCTCCGCGAGACTGATCCCGAAATCCACACGCTGGCCGCAGTTCGGCGCGTGCGAGAGCACGATAACCGAGCTTCCCTTCTTCAGTTTGTGATACGCGACCTTCAAGTCGTAGATCAGGGCAAACTGCGCACACCTGAGGTATTCGCTTTTTTCACCCTCAAACTGATCAGAATCCAGACCGAGTAAAAATCCGGTCCCGTTCAACTGGAGCAGGTGCTGGACCCAATGGATGGACGAACAGCAGTCCGCCGTGGTCTGGTGATACAGGCCGTCTGCGCAAGCAAAGCCCGTCAATCCCTTTTCTGCCAGATTGGCCGCCCGGTCCAGCCGCATGCGCTGGAGGCACTTCTCGGCAATGAGCCGGTCAACGGTTTTCAGTTCTTCCTGAACCGCATTAACGTCATAATTCATGATATCCCTTTCAAGTTGCGTTGTTTGTCTTTGTTTAATTGCAGAAGTCTACTCCAATTCATACAAAATGTCAAGCCTACCTAAAAAACTGTAACAAAAAATGCCCAAAAACCAGGCATTTTTTTATAATTCCGTTTTATCCGATAACCTCGAAATCGATCTTATTTCCAGACGGTGATGCCTCAATCCTGGCCAACACTTTCTTTACCTGTAACTGCGGAAACTTTTTCGAAAGCAACTCCGTGGTCGCGGCCATATCCTGCAGCTGTTTATCACGTTCGGCCTGCTCATTGGCGAACGCCGCATGGCCGCCGTACGCGCCGCAATCCATGTGGTGGATCAGATATACGTCGGAAATGCTGTGTAATTTCTGCGACAGTTCAATCTGCTTGATGATTACCGCGGAACCGATCGGATCCTTATCAACGATATATTTTGAAACACCGGCCACACTGACCAGGTCATACTGATCTTTCAGGCCGAGAGAAACGAGAAAATTACGGATTGCGCTATGGAAACGAAAATCCATACAGTTGATGACTAAAGCCTTGCACGTGTGTGACATACGTTTATGTTACTTATTACAAATTACCTCCCTCCCTACTCCTTCTGTAAACCGCTTGACGGGCCGTACCGCGGCTGACGGCGACGCCGGCGGGCTACTTTCAGGCGGGCCAGTTCCTTTTCCAGCTTAGCCGAAACGGCGGCAAAATCCGTAGCATCCGCACGCTTCTTGTTCAGGAGCTCATGGGCACGCTGACGCGCTTCTTCTGCCCGCTTCTCGTCAATCTCATCCTCCCGCTCGGCAGTATCAGCCAGGACGGTTACCTGGTTGGGCTTTACCTGGAGAAACCCGCCCGATACGGCCATATACACGGTTTCGCTGCCTTTTTTTATGCGGATCTCACCGACGGACAAAAGTGACACGAGCGGAATATGATGCGGCAAAATACCGATTTCCCCCTGCAGCGTCGGCAGCACAACCTCATCAACCTCGTCTTCATAGACGACGCGCTCCGGAGTGGTTATTTGAAATTTGATCTTGTCAGTCATAATGCGTTCTCGTTTGAGTTATAGTTATAGCCGCTCGTACCGTTATCGTTAACGGTTGAGCCCCGTCAAGCCGCAGACTTTATCGTGAAACGATACGGGCCACGCAACCACTAATACCAACAAATTAACTGGCTTTGACTTCCTCGATGCTGCCTTTCATGTAAAAAGCCTGCTCAGGCACGCTGTCATATTTACCGGCCAAGATTTCCCTGAAACTCCTGATCGTGTCTTTGAGCGACACGTATTTTCCTGCCGTACCGGTAAACGTTTCCGCCACAAACATCGGCTGAGAGAGAAAACGTTGTATTTTACGGGCCCGGTTGACCGTCTGCTTGTCCTCATCCGACAGATCCTCCATGCCTAAGATGGCGATGATATCCTGTAAATCTTTATACCGCTGGAGAATCTTCTGCACCTCGCGGGCAGTTTCATAATGTTCCTGGCCGACGATCGCCGGCTCCAAAATTGTTGAAGTTGAATCCAACGGGTCAACAGCTGGATAGATACCGAGTTCTGATAAGGCGCGTGACAACACGACGGTGGAATCGAGATGAGAAAAAGTAGTCGCCGGAGCCGGATCGGTCAGGTCATCGGCCGGCACATAGACGGCCTGGACTGAAGTAATGGAACCGTGCTTGGTGGAAGTGATGCGCTCCTGAAGTTCACCCATTTCCGTGGCCAATGTCGGCTGGTAGCCGACAGCTGATGGGATGCGGCCGAGCAAGGCCGAAACTTCAGAACCGGCCTGGGTAAACCGGAAAATATTGTCGATAAAAAACAGCACATCCTGCTTTTCCTCATCACGGAAATATTCAGCCATGGCCAGGCCGGTCAAAGCGACCCGAGCGCGGGCCCCCGGCGGTTCATTCATCTGGCCGAAGACTAATGATGTCTTCTGTAAAACACCCGAACCCTTCATTTCATGATAAAGGTCATTACCCTCGCGTGTACGTTCACCGACGCCGGCAAATACGGAAAAACCGCCGTGTTCCTCGGCAATATTGCGGATCAGTTCCTGGATGATGACCGTCTTGCCCACGCCAGCTCCCCCGAACAAGCCGACTTTACCGCCTTTGACGATCGGGCATATCAAATCAATGACTTTGATGCCTGTTTCCAGGATTTCCGTACTGGTGGATTGGTCATCAAATGACGGAGCCAAACGGTGAATCGGGTAACGTTTTTTTGAAGCGACCGGCTTGCCTTCGTCCAGCGGTTCGCCCAATAAATTAACCATTCGGCCAAGCGTTTCTTTGCCGACCGGGACGGATATCGGCGCCCCGTTATTGGTGACCGGCATGCCGCGAGACAGCCCGTCAGTAGAATCCATGGCCACGGCCCGGACCGTATTGCCTTCCAACTGCTGCTGGACCTCCAATACGATCTGCCGGGCGGTCGGGCCAGTGCCACGCTCCACCACCAGGGCGTCGTAGGTACCCGGCAAATCTTTTTCAAATTTTACGTCGACCACTGGGCCGATAATCTGGGAAATGACTCCTTTGCTGTGTGACATACGTGTAAAAATTATAATTAATGATTGATAATAATTTTAGGAAACGGCGGCGCTACCCGAAGAAATATCGGCCAATTCTGAAGTAATCACCTGCTGGCGGGCCTGGTTGAATGACAATGTCAGGTCGCGGATCATGTCGGAAGCCGCCTCAGAAGCGTTACGCATGGACATCATCCTGGCCGAATGTTCTGACGCATTTGATTCAAGCAAAGCCTGATATAACTGGAGTTCAATCAGCCGTTCAAGCATCTGGTCCAGCACGACGTCAGCTGACGGTTCGAAGAGGTATTCAAAATCAAAATTGGTATTCTTATCCGCCCGTGTCCCGGCGATCGCTCCTAATTCATCGTCTTCGTGTCCGATCGGCAATAACCGTTTGATGCGGGGCGTCTGTTTGATGGCGGAATAATAGTCAGTATACGCCACCACTACCTTATCATACCGGCCGGCGATATAATCCGCCACAGCCATCTTGGCCAGCGGGGTGACTTCAGAGACGCGGGTGGCGACGTCCACCTTGGTGAATTCCGCCACTACTTCATGGCCGTGCCGGAACATGATGTCCCGTCCCCGCTTGCCCATCAACATGACCTCCGCCTCGATCTCCACATTTTCTTTCCGGTGATGGCGGACATATTCGGCAACGGTTTCGATAATTTCACG
>JBAZNF010000012.1:0-33868 GCA_041649335.1 Patescibacteria group bacterium | reverse complement strand
TTCATCACCCAGGCATTCAGACGGACGCCCGAGACTCCCGTACCATCCTCCAACGCAACTTTACCGGTGATTAAGGATGTCTTCAGCTGCACGGTCATAGTGCCCAAATCCCGTGTTTCATTATCCCCAACGCTGACGGAGATCGGCGCGGTGTAATAGCGGGAAAGAGTGGGATCATCCGGATTCGGCGAAAAACTCACCTGGTAGTTACCGGCCGGCACATTGGCGGAAAAAGACCCGTCCTGCCCTAAACCCGTCCCCAATCCCATACCACCATCTTTTTGAATATTTATACCGCCGCCCTGCATCGGTGCCCCGTCCGGTTTGAGTATCTTCCCTTTAATGATGGCGGTAGCTTTTATTACTGTCATAGTGAAATTCTGGGTTTCAGCTATACTGTCCGGGGCAAATTCAGCACCTACCGGCGGTTGATTGTAGGCCCAATCGCAATTTCCCGGAGAATTTGTCTGCTGGTTCCATGGACAATTAATGCCCACGTCCCATGACCCGCCCGACACGGTCAACGTCTTCACACCAGAAGAATTTACCGTACCGCCAACGTTGCTGCCTCCGCCGCGCTTGTTAGCCCAGACATTGGCATTGGTTACCGGACTGCCGTCGTCATATTTAACGGTTACGTTGATTGTCTTTGAGGCGACGACGAATGAAATATTTTTAGTGACGGTTGTACCGCTGTAGACGAATGAAACGGTATCCGGCGGCACTATGCCGTCTACACCCTGCGGTGGCCACAGGTCAATAAGATAGGTCGTACCGGAAACAAAGGTACCATTGCCAAAATTCACGGGTATGGCGAAACGACCGCTCGTATCAGTCGGCCCGCCGTAATTGATACTGTAATCCTGAGTGTGGATATTGAGACCGGCGTTTGATGCCGGCGTTCCGTCGGGCATCTTGATCTGTCCGACTACGGCGATGTCGCCTAATAACAGCGATACATCCGGATCAATCATCGTACCGTTCAGGTCTCCAGTAATATTATATGAGCCTGCCTGTACCGGGTTAATGACATTGCCAATCGTCACGGTAATCGGGCCCACCGGGATCGCGCCAGACAGATGCACATTTACCGTATCCGAATATTTCGAGAGGTCGCCGGCCAGTCCGGAAACAGTCGCGTTGGAAAAATCGTGTCCGCACGGAAAACTGTAACACGCCCCGCTAAAGTAGCTATGGAATCCCAAATTATACCCGTCAGGGATTTCCTGATTAATCATGATAGAAAGCGTCAAAGTCACGCCTGTCGCACTGCTCGTGGTCGAGCTGGTGGTGACATTCGCGATAGTGAGCGGCTGGGTTACGGCTTGGGTCGGTGAAGCTAAAAACATCACTGTCAACCCGACCGCTAGCCCGGCCCCTATGGTTAAAATTTTTCTCATACGTACTGACTCCTTATTGTTCGCATTTTAGCGAACGGTTTAATTATTTTTTAAATAAAAACAAAAAAACCGCACAAGCGGTTGTAATTATTGAAAAAATTAAATCTATAAAAATTATTATCTCTGTATTTTTTTCCGAGAATTTCGGATTCCCCCATAAATAAGCCTTATGACAAGCTAATAAACTGCTTATTTCCTTTGTATTATACTACACATCACTCCATCCGTCAAATGAGCTGCCCGTCAGGTACGTTTCTCCATAGCTTCAATAATCCTGCCGATGGCCAAATTATATGTTGCCGAACGTAAATCAATATTTTGAGTCTGGGCGATAGTCCAGATATTTCCGAACTGCTTCACCATTTTCTCTTCCAATTTATTATTCACGTCTTTTTCCGTCCAATGCTCATGGTCGAGGTTTTGGCGCCATTCGAAATAACTGACGGACACCCCGCCGGCATTGGCCAACACGTCCGGCGCCACATGAATGCCTTTTTTGTATAATGCCGCGTCCGCGTCAGGCGTTATGGGGCCATTCGCCATTTCCAGAATTACCCTGGCTTTGATGCGATCAACATTATGTATCGTGATCTGGTTTTCCAGTGCGGCTGGTATCAAAACGTCGCAATCAGCTTCAAGCAATTCCTCATTGCTGACACGCTGGTATTCTATTTCTTCGCACACCGATCCCTTGCAGTACACGCCCGCCAGCTTGCCGCTGGCTTTCTTGTGCTCCATCACGTGTTTTGGGTCCACGCCGCCAGGAACGAGTATGCCGCCTTTTGAATCGGACAGGCCAACGATCTGATAACCGTTCTCGTGCAATATTCTAGCCGTATGGTACCCGACATTGCCAAAACCCTGGACAATCACCTTTGTTTTTTTCGGCTCGAGTCCGATTTTTTTGAGCAATTCACGCAACACGAAAAAACCGCCTAACGCTGTCGAATATTCCCGGCCTTCTGAGCCTCCTATTGACAGTGGTTTTCCGGTGAATGACGCGGGCGTATCTTCCCCGGCCAGTTTTGAATATTCATCCACCATCCATGACATAATTTTCGGGGTAGTATTCACGTCAGGCGCCGGGACGTCCTTATCTGGGCCGATTTCGTTAAAAAACGCCTTTACCCAACCCCGCGCCAATCGTTCAAGTTCTGCTTCTGATAATTCCTTCGGATTCACAGTGATGCCGCCCTTACCGCCGCCCATCGGGATATCGGCTGCGGCGCATTTCACCGCCATGAGGCTGGCCAACGTTTTAACCTCGTCCAAATCAGCTTCCGGATGGAAACGGATACCGCCCTTATACGGCCCGCGGGCATTGTTGAACTGAACACGGAAACCGTCAAACGTTTTTTCCTGGCCGTCATCCAGGGTGATAGTAATGGGATGCTGAAGAATCGCGTCGGGCCGACTCAGTGCTTCCGCATACTGCTCCGGCGCGCCAATACGTTTAACCGTGGCTTTAATATTCTTCACAACACTCGCAAACGAACTGATTTTATTCATAATAATTCAAATATGTTAATAAATTACGGTTTACTTCCTGTTCCCCGATTTCCAATCAATCATTACTGCGGTTTTGCCGCTTTTCTGCTGTAAGTACTTATAGGCCTGTAAAGCGGCTTTTGACCCCTCGCCGGCGGAAATGACGATTTGTTTATATGTCACCGTCGTTACGTCACCGGCGGCAAAAATGCCCGGCACCGAAGTTTCGTTGGTCGGTGAAATCATTATCTGGTTAAGCTTATCAACGTCTACTAAGCCTTTAATAAAATCCGCCTTTACGATATATCCAATCTCCACAAAAACGCCTTCTAACTTAATGGTTCGTATTTCCGATGGGTTGTCCAAGCTTGACGCCACAATTGCCTCGACGCGTTCCTGGCCGATTATTTCTTTTGTCACAACATTGGAAACGACTTCAATATTTTTTTTCTTGTTAACCTGCTCAATAAGCACCTCTTCTCCCTTCAATCCGGCGCGATTAAGAAGATATACTTGGCTAGCTATTTCCGAAAGATAGAGCGCCGCACTTATACCGGAATTCCCTCCACCGACAACCGCCACGCGTTTTCCCCTGAATAACGGTCCGTCACAAGTGGCACAATACGTTACGCCTTTGCCAATAAGCCGCTCTTCGCCAGGGACATCCAAATGACGGTGTGACAGGCCAAAAGCCAATATAACCGCCTTAGCGTCATAGCTTTTATTTGCAGTACGAATACCGAATATATTACCTTTCTTTTCGACTTTTTTCACTTCTTCAAAGACGAACTCTGCGCCATGAGCTTCCGCCTGATGATGAAATTTGCTCATCAGTTCGGGACCGGTAATCGAATCATATCCGGGATAGTTTTCAATAACATCAGTAATTGCCGCTTGGCCGCCGATATCCTGCGAAATAACTAATGTTTTCAAGGCACGACGGCTAGCATAAATTGCGGCAGTCAAACCGGCTGATCCGCCACCTACAATAATCAAATCGTATTCCATAAATACTCTATGAAATATTTAGGTTTTTTTAGCTAATAACCTTATTTAATTGATCTGACAGCAGCACTTTCTGGTGCAATCCAACTCCTTGCCATATAATTTTCCCATCCTTAAAGATAGCCAAGGTAGGGATGCTCATGACACCGTATTTCTGGGCCATACCAGGATTTTGGTCTACTTCGAGTTTCCCGACTTTTGCCTTTCCCACGAATTCCTTAGCCACTTCTTCAACGATGGGCCCTTGCATCTTGCACGGTCCGCACCACTCAGCCCAAAAATCCACCAAAACTGGCATGCTAGACTTTATTACCTCATTTTCAAAGCTTTGGTCGGTTAAAATTACTTCTGACATAAACTATAGGTAAATAGTTAATTAACTTAATTTAAATAGGTTATTCGCTATCCTTTGTAAATCAATTAATTGCTTTTGTGGATCCTTATTCTTAATGAAGCAATAACTTGATTCATTATTCAATATTAGCAGTCCCAGCTTTTCTAATGACGCCCGAGCAGCCATTAATTGAGTAATGACCTCTGTACAATCACGATGCTCGCTTATCATTTTTTCTAAGCCATTCAACTGTCCTATAATACGATGTAAATGACTTAGAGTATCATTATTAATCTTTTTTTGGCTAATATAAGACATAATTATATACCCCTATAGGGTATATATTAATAATAGTTCAATGATAATACATTGTCAAGTAAATAATAAAAATCCCTTTTTGGATTCTCAGGGGGCTCGAACATTTAGTCTTACCGTTAGTACGACGAAACTAAATAATAATTAATTTGGTGGACCTCAGGGGGCTCGAACCCCTCACCTCTTCCATGCCATGGAAGCGCTCTACCAAATGAGCTAGAGGCCCATAGTTTGCCTTAATCTTCGAAGCATTTCGTGGCTCTTCCAAATGCCTGCCCGCCGAAGTGTATCCGCGAAGGCGGTAGCTAGAGGCCCACGAGCTCAGATATATTATCAATAATGTCTTACAAAATCAAGACTTCTATACTTGCTCCACACTTGTTCCACGTGGAACGTCCTTAACATACCTTGACTTATATACGCACTCCTTCGCTCCAAAAATTTATACTTAATATTTTTAAAGAATCTGGCTGGCCATGCGTAACCCCGAGCTTGCGAGGGCGAAGGATGGTGGACCTGGGGAGAATCGAACTCCCGTCTGAGCAATGCGAATGCCCTGTACTACCACTGTACGACAGGCCCATATAGACTTTGCTTCTGGAAGATTTAATCATCCCTCGAGAGGAATCGAGCCTCTATCTATCCCTTAGGACGGGATTGTTCTACCGGCCTGCAACTGCCCTTGCCCCCACTAGGAATCGAACCTAGATCTATCCCTTAGGACGGGATTGTTCGATCCATTGAACTATAGGGGCATTGGTAATGGCGGGCAGGTCTATTGAACTATAAGGGCCCGTATTTAAACTCGATGTATATGTGGACTCCAACTGAATCTTTAAAGTTTCCCGGTAAGGCCGGGTTAGGATCTGCTGAAAATTATTAAGGTTCGCTGAGGCTTGATTTATGCCTACTGACTGTTAACTATTAATCAAGCATTAAAAGGAGTGATAACGAGAGATAATTATATACCATGTTCCACGTGGAACGTTAGTAATAATGGCGATTTTAAGGGCTTATTACTTAATAATTAATGATGTTATTTTTTCTGCAAGTAATTGGACTGTATTTGAGTTTTTGTCCAAGATCGTTAAACCTATAAGTATCAGGAGAAGGCATGATATAAGAACAATTACTCTAATAAGGTCCTTGCGTATGTGCATGTGTTGGGCTGAAGGTACATTTGAGTAATTATCGGTATTAATTGGCGTAGCAATTGTACTACTAGCGGACAACGAGCCTTCTTGATCCGTTAGATGCTCCATTCCCTGAAAAAATTTTTTCTTTCTCTTGTCCTTGGGCATATCAATTGAATTAATTAATCAGTGCTTAGATTTTATACTATATTTTTTAAAAATACAATTATTGACTACTTATGTAAAAAAGCCTAAAATTAGTGAGTAATTTTAAATTTTATAATCTTCAAAAACTATGGCACTATTTAATGCCGACAGCGAATCAGCCCATAAGGAAGTAGAAACTATTATTGGTCCTTCAGTAAAGGTAGAGGGTAATTTCAAGGGGGAGGGGAATGTTACCGTAGAAGGCATGGTACAAGGGAGCCTGAAAACAACCCATGATTTGAAAGTTGGGATCAATGCAAAAATCAAGGCAGAAGTCGAGGCGATCAATCTGTTTCTTGCCGGTGAAATCAGAGGAAACGTGAAAATTGCCGGGAAGACATCGTTATCAAGTACGGCAAAAATTTTTGGAAATCTTGAAACAAAAGTATTGAATGTTGAAGACGGCGCCATCATCAACGGTAAATGCACAATGGTCCATGAAGAAAATGTCCCCACACCTGAAATAAGGAAATCAAAATAATTTTCTTAAGAATGTATTATTATATTTACGACACGTACCTGAACGACAAAAAATATACCACGACACTTCAGCACATTGAATCGCGGCTGATGTCGTTGGGTATCAACGGCCGCATTGAACGCATGACGCTTTTAAAAAGCATGCGTGAAGTTATCACCGACGCAATAAAAAAAGGAGCTTCTACAATTGTGGCAGTCGGTAATGATGAGACGGTAAGCAAGATAGTCAATTATTTGCCTAATATTAGCGTAACTTTAGCTATTATCCCAATCGGAGCCGACAATACAATTGCCGCCTCACTCGGCATCCCGCAGGGCGAATCAGCCTGTGAAGTTTTATCATCCAGAATTATTGAACATATCGACGTCGGAAAAGCGAACGACTGCTATTTCATTTCATCACTGTCAGTGCCGTCAACAGAAGAAGTTATTTTTGACTGGGGTACATACCAGGTGAAGCCGCTTACCAACCAAAATACGATCACCATATGTAACTTTAATTCGCGTTCTGTTGCAGGCAACAATACCCCTTCTCATAGTGGCAACCCGCATGACGGGATTTTGGAAGCGGTTTTTTCCGTCCCCGAACATCAGAGCTGGTGGTCATTTTCCAAAAAAAACTATTCATCAGCCAGTGTTTTCCCGTTTACCAAAATCAAAATTAAGTGTGCAACCGAATGCCTGCCCATTGTTGCAGACGGGCAGACAACAATCAAAACTCCGGTAACCGTGGAAGTCGTACCTAAAAAACTTAAGGTCATTGTCGGAAAAAACCGTATGATTTAAGCCTGTTTCATGGAATATTACGTTTTTTGAAACGGTCTGCATACTGATCGTTTTTTTGTTCTCAGAATAGACAAGACCTTAAAAAAACGGTAGTATACATAAATCACTTATATCTTCATTTAGTATGAACGTTACTGAGTTGGCCAGAAAATTAAAAATCCCCACTTTCGAGCTCAAGGAGCTGTTACCAAAGCTCGGTTTTGATATTGGGCGAAAGGCTATTAAAATTAACGATAATATCGCCGAACGTATTATTGAAAAATTCAAAACTGACACTAAACTGATCGAAGACCTAAGACGCCCCAAGCAGGCCATTAATGACGTTACGGAAATTACCGATATAAAGAAAACAATTGAGATTCCGCCAGTCATTACCGTCAGAGATTTTTCGGCTCTGCTAAATAAACCTGTGGCAATCGTCATCCAGGAATTGATGAAGAACGGCATTCTTGCGAATCTGAATGAACAGATTGACTACGATACTGCAAATATCATCGCCCAGGATTTTGGATTTACCACCACCGAGCGGACAAAATCACCCGATGAATCATCAAATAATTCAGGTATAGAAGGTCTTTTGGTGGACGAGGAAAAAAAGCTTTCGAACCGACCTCCGGTAGTGATCGTCATGGGCCACGTTGATCATGGGAAGACTCAGCTGCTGGATACAATCCGAAAAACAAACGTCATGGGCGGTGAAGCCGGCGGAATCACCCAGCACATCGGCGCCTACCAAGTGATTGTTCCACCGAAGGAGGAGCAATCATCCCGACCTCGCGACAACGAGGGAGGGATCCCTCGCCATGCTCGGGATGATCACGCTGGTCGCGTGATCACGTTCATAGACACGCCCGGACATGAGGCGTTCATGACCATGCGATCACGTGGAGCGCGCGTGGCAGATATTGCCATTGTGGTCATTGCGGCAGATGACGGGATAAAACCGCAAACCGAGGAAGTTTTCCAGATTATCGACAACGCCAAACTGCCTTATATCGTGGCCATCAATAAAATCGACAAGCCTGACGCCCAAATTGAAAAAGTCAAACAACAACTAGCCAACGCCAACCGGCTGCCGGAAGACTGGGGTGGGAAAGTAATATGCGTCCCCGTATCCGCCAAGTCCGGCCAGGGGATCGACGACCTGCTTGAGCACCTGCTATTACTGTCCGAAGTCGAAAAAGATTCCATTCGCGGCAATCCGCACCGGCAGGCAGTCGGCACAATTATTGAATCGCATATCGACAAAGGCGAAGGCATCATCGCCACCGCCATCATCCAGACCGGTACCCTGCATACGACTGACGTCGTGAAGGTCGGACAGGTAGTCGGAAAAATCCGTATGCTGAAAGACCATCTGGGCAAACCGCTTGCCGAAGCCGGCCCGTCCACTCCGGTGCGCCTACTCGGGCTGAAGAGCCTCCCGGAAGTCGGTGACATTCTCCAGGCTGTAGAAAATCCCGACTCACTAAAAAAAATCATGAAACAGATGGAGTCGCGCCAAAAATCATACCGCGACCAACAAAGCTGGAAGAAGGTAAAAACAAAATCCGAGGACGATCAAAAAAAAGAAAAGACAGTCGACATCGTCCTGAAAACCGACGCCCTCGGTTCCCAGGAAGCAGTCGTCCAGGCTCTGGAAGCGCTCAGTCAGCCGAAGATCAAAGTTAACGTGGTCAAAAAGGGTCTCGGTAACATCATGGACATGGACATCTTGCGCGCTGAAGGCACCGATCTGCATGTTTATGGATTCAATATCGACGTTAACCCGCGTGCCGCCGATCTGGCCAGGGATAAAGGAATTACGGTCAAAACTTTCCGCATCATTTATGACCTGATCAATGAGGTAAAAAGCGAGGTGGATAAAATGATAGAGTATAAAAAAGAAATTGTTGAATTGGGCAGGATGAAAATTTTAGCGATATTCCGTTCGGAAAAAGGCAAGATGATCGTCGGTGGCCAGGTCACAAAAGGAAAAATTGAATCTGGAAGCAAGTGCCATATTATGCGCCAGGACAGGGACATTGGAACCGGGACGCTCACGCAATTGCAACAGGCCAAACAATCCGTGGCCAGCGTGCCGGCCGGTTCTGAGTGCGGAGTGGAAATAAAAACCGCCCACATGCTTCAGGTCGGGGACTTCCTAGAGGCGTTTCGTGAAGAGCTGGTTAAAGAAAAGGCGACTTAATACCACGAACGTGCCATCGCATCGCATAGAACAAATCAACAAGCTGATCCTGGAACAGCTTAATATCCAGATCCTGCGGGAGATCAACCTGCCCGTCGGCTGCTTGGTCACGATTACGAAAGTTAATACGACACGCGACTTCAGCTTATCCCGCGTTACGGCCAGCATCATACCCGCAGAACGAAACTTGTCAGTTCTGGGACTCCTCAACAACAAGGCTGGATATTTACAGCACCTGATCGCCCAAAAAATTGCCGTGTTTAAAGTGCCAAAACTGACCTTCATCCTGGATACCGGAGGTGTCCACGTGGAGCGGCTGGATGAGCTTATTGACAAAATTCATCACGAGAAGTAAGATGGGTGGTTGATAAAAAAACAACCATATGACAGCCTATATATAAGGCTATTCTCATGAACGAATTCGACCCCATCTTCAAAAAAATCCACGATGAAGTGATGAAGGCCGGGCATATCCTGGTCATCAGCCATCAGAATCCGGACGGCGATGCCATCGGCTCGCTGATCGGCATCAGCCACTATCTCCATCACCATCAAAAAAGCCACGTGTTATTCTGCCTGACTGACGTGCCGGATTACCTTCGGTTCATTAAAGGTACGGAAACCATCAGATCCGAAGAAAAATATCTGCAGAAAAACGAATACGACCTGGTCATTATTTTAGACTCGGGTGATTTGGAGTATGCCGGCGTGGCCAGGCATTTCCGGACGCTCAAGGGCTTGCCGATCGTCATCAACATCGACCACCATCCGACCAACCAATTATACGGACACATCAATCTCGTGCATCCGGCCGCCTCTTCAACAGCAGAAATAATCTACCATTTGCTGGACTACCATCGTATACCGTTTACCAAGGAGGTAGCCACGGCTCTCCTGACCGGGATCATGACCGATACGGGCAGTTTTACCAACATGGCCACAACCCCATCCTCAATGGAGGCGTCTTCACGGCTGATGGCCCATGGCGCACGCGTCAGAGACATCAACGCCAACACCATGCGCAATAAATCACTGAATCAGCTCCAACTCTGGGGACGGGCCCTGTCCAGGCTGAAAATGAACGCGCAGACCGGCATCGTAACGACCGTCCTGACGCAGAAAGATTTCCAGGAACTGAAAATGGACGAAGACAGCAGCGAGGGCATTTCAAACTTCCTCAATTCTGTCGGCGAAGCAAAAGCCGTTATTGTGCTGAGGGAAAAATCCGACGGGACCATCAAGGCCAGTCTGCGCACCACGCAACCGAGCGTGGACGTTTCAAAAATCGCCAAATATTTCGGCGGCGGCGGACACAAGAAAGCGGCCGGCTTTACCATCAAAGGCACGCTGATGGAAACGGACGCCGGGTGGCAGGTGGTGTAGTAATACCGTCCTTCCATACTACTTTGCCCCCTCAGGGATAATATACCTCACCCCAGGGTGGTTGTTTTTCACGTGCGCCGGATAACTACAATATACTCATAAATTGACAAAACAAAGCCCGCATTGTATACTGCGTTACACATTTAATCAACCTAAATTTCCATGTACTTAATACCGACAGTTATAGAAAAATCAAATTTCGGTGAACGAGCTTACGACATTTACTCTCGGCTTCTTAAAGATAGGATTATATTCTTGGGCAACCCCATTTCCGACGACGTGGCCAATACGGTCATTGCGCAGCTTTTGTTTTTGGACTCTGAGGACAAGGCCAAGGATATAAAACTGTATATCAACACACCGGGCGGCTCGGTCACGGCGGGAATGGCGATTTATGACACGATGCAGTACGTGAAACCTGACGTGGCGACGATCTGCGTCGGCATGGCGGCGTCTATGGGCGCAGTCCTGCTGGCTTCCGGCGCCAAAGGCAAACGGTTCGTACTGCCAAACTCCGAAGTACTGCTGCATCAAGTCATGGGCGGTGCCGAAGGCCAGGCGATTGACGTCCAAATCCGGGCGGAACACATCCTGCGCATTCGCGACCGGCTCAACGAGATCATCGCTAAACACACCGGACAGACTCTGGACAAGATCAAGAAGGACACGGACCGCGATTATTTCATGAACGCGGACCAGGCCAAAAAGTACGGCATCATCGACAAGATCATCCAGAAATAGCCCAAAAATCTTTAAGTAGCCGAGAGGATCCCGTCACATGACGGGGAGTCCCAAATTGTTTATGGCTACAATTAGTCAAATTACCACTCTTAATTAACAACATAACCATTAGGAATACATCGTATGAATGACGCGAGTTTTATATGGATCATCCTGACCTGCGTCGGTCTGCCTGGCGGTATTATTACCGGCTGGTGGGGCCGCAAGTTTTGGGCCATCAAACAAATCAATACAGCCGAAGCAAAACTGAACCAGCTGATCCAGGAGACAAAAAACAAACAGAAAGAACTGCTCATCCAGGCCAAAGACAAGGCGATGCAGGTGATTGAAGACGCCAAGCGCGAGGCGGACAGCCGCCGCCGGGAAGTAATGCACCTGCAGGAACGCCTGGAAAAACGTGAAAGCTTATTTGACCAAAAACTCCTAGACCTGGAAGGCAAGCAGCAACAGCTGTTGGACAAGGCCAACCGCCTGGAGGCGGCCAAACAGGAAATACTGAAAATCAAGGACCAGCAAATGAAAAAACTGGAACAGATTGCCGGTCTGACGCAGGAGGACGCCAAACGGGTCCTGCTGGAACACACTGAAACCGAAATGAAAAACGAACTGATCCAGCGGATCAGCAAGCTCCAGCACGAATCAAATGAAGCAGTAGAAAAAGAGGCAAAAAACATGCTGACCCGCGTCATCCAGCGCTGTGCCGCACCGCATACGGCCGAAACAACTACGACGGTGGTCAATCTCCCTTCCGATGAAATGAAAGGCAGGATCATCGGCCGGGAAGGGCGCAATATCAAAGCCCTGGAACAGCTCACTGGCGTGGAAATTATCGTCGATGATACTCCTGAAGCCATCGTCATTTCCGGCTTCTCGCCGATCCGCCGGCACTTGGCCAAGCGGGCCCTGGAAAAACTTATCCAGGACGGACGGATCCATCCGGGCCGGATTGAGGAGACCATCGAAATCGCCAAAAAAGAGCTGGCTGCCGACATCAAAAAAGCCGGCGAGGAGGCGTGTTATGAAGTGGGTATCGCCGGGATGGACAACAGGCTGGTCCAGATCGTCGGCCGCCTGAAATACCGCACCAGTTACGGCCAGAATATCCTGCGCCACTCGATTGAAGTAGCCCACCTCTCCGCGCTTTTAGCCGAAGAGTTAGGGGCTGACGTTGCCGTGGCGAAAAAGGGGGGTTTCCTGCACGACATCGGCAAAGCCGTCGACCATGAAGTCCAGGGAACGCATCCGGAAATCGGGCAGGACATCGGACGTAAATTTAAATTGTCCCAATCAATCATCAATTGCATCGCCTACCATCACGAAGACGCGCCGCCGTCATTGGAAGCGGTTATCGTCAAAGTGGCCGATGCCATTTCCGGAGCACGACCGGGCGCGCGTAAAGATACATACGAACAATACCTGCAGCGGCTGGACGAACTGGAAGGGCTGGCAAAATCTTTTGAGGGCGTGGAGAAATCGTACGCCATCCAGGCCGGCCGTGAAGTCCGCGTATTCGTGGTGCCGGATAAAATAGACGACATGGGTGCCGTCAAACTGGCCAGGGACATCGCCAAGCGTATTGAGGAAGAGCTGAAATACCCGGGTGAAATCAAAGTGAATGTCATCCGGGAAAAACGCATCATCGAATATGCCAGATAACACGCTCTCCATCCTATTCTTCGGCGATATTGTCGGTAAACCGGGCCGTAAGGCCCTAGCCGCCATCTTGCCGGACATGAAAAAAGAACTCCAGCCTGACCTGGTCATCGCGAATGCGGAAAATATCGCCCACGGGACCGGCATTACCTCAAAAACCCTGCAGGAATGCCGGCAGGCGGGCGTGGATTTCTTTACCTCGGGCAACCACGCCTTCAAGAAGCCTGACGTCCTGAACATTTTTGCCGATCCGGACAACATACTTATCCGGCCGGGAAACTTCATGGACCAGGATGCAGGCGCCGGTTACCGCACCGTCAACATTGGTAAAAAGCAGTTGCTCGTGGTAAACTTAAATGGCCAGGTGTTCATTGAAGAAAAATTCTCCTCCCCTTTTACTGCCATTGACCAGATCCTAGCCCAACACCAGAACACCGACCTTGCGGGAATTTTTGTCGATATGCACGCAGAAGCGACATCAGAAAAAGTGGCCTTCGGCTGGCACGTCGACGGACGGGTATCAGCCGTCGTCGGCACCCACACCCATATCCCGACGGCTGATGAAACCATCCTGCCCCAGGGCACCGCCTACATCACCGATACGGGCATGGTCGGGCTGAAAGAATCGGTCATCGGCGTGGATAGAGACATAATCCTCAATAACTTTACCAATACCCGGACAACGGCACATGACATACCGGAACACGGTATATGCGTAGTAAATACAGTGCTGGTTACCATTGACCCGGCTACACGCCGGGCCACCGGTATCCGCAGGATTCAAAGGGAAATTAACGTATAATTAAACTAATTAAGCTCATAAAGGTCGAGACAAACAAACAACTGCCTCATGTGGCGCCAGTCCAAAGTCGTCCGTCCCATCCAGGCAGGTAACAAAAATACATCCATGAACAAGGCAGAACTTATCGAAAAGATCGCCGAAAAAGTCGGCGTAACCAAAAAACAGTCAGAGGACATGCTTGAAGCCTTTGAGGATATCACCACCAGCACGCTGAAGGCGGGCGGTGAAGTGACTCTGACCGGCTTCGGCACGTTCATGGCCAAACACCGCTCAGCACGCGGAGGCGTCAATCCGCAGAATCCGACCGAACGCATCCAGGTTCCGGCCGTCACCGTCCCCAAATTCAAGGCCGGCAAAGCCCTGAAAGACGCGCTTAAAGGCAAAGACAAAGAATAATTTCCGACTCAGGATAAAAAAACTCCCGGGTAGTATCCGGGGGTTTTTAAACTCTCAAAATATTTAGATGGTTAGTGGGCGTGGATGGACTTGAACCATCCACCTTCGCGAATACGCTACGGCGGACAGGTCGACCTCGCCCGCTACACTTACGCGTAGCGTTGCGAGCGGGCCCCACTTTATATTAGCCGCTAATTAAATATATTTGATTTTAGCAAACGGCTGATATATCGGCAATTTTACAATTTACTTCTCTTCTGGTGGGCGTGGATGGACTTGAACCATCGACCCCCACTTTATAAGAGTGGTGCTCTAACCGACTGAGCTACACGCCCATTCGCCCACCAGAAGAGATAAAAATTTCAAAGTAATTGCCGCAATAAGAGTGGCGCTCTAACCGACTGCCTGTCCGCCATAGCGTATCCGTAACTACAGAAATTATATGCCCGTAATGCATTTATCCTAATGGATATTACAAAATCTGCCAACTCCGATCAGGCATCAATTAACAGATTTTTTTACAATGGCTTCACCAGGGGTAATTTGGAGAACCAGCGCATGAGCTTGCTGGGCGCCCTGTCCTCCACTAATTTGAGGAACAGCAAAGCCCAAGCCGAGTACTGGTAGCTGACGAACATCGCCCCCAACAGGCCAATGACAATGAACCAGGCGATAACGCCGAGAACAATGGTCACGACCAGTCCCGTGCCGCTGCCGAAAAATAACGCGGCGACCCCAATCAGGAAAAACGGCACAGAAACCAGGCCAAGCGTTACAATGATGGCCAATCCGTACACGATGCCCATGACTAAGACTACCAAAGCCATTTCAACGCTGACCAGCCAGTTCTTCTTAAACAATTCCCAGGCCGAACGCATAGCCTCGCCGGCTGGCCGGCCCTGGATGACGATGTAGGCAATGGCAAATTTGATCACAAACGACACGACGGCAGTCAGGGGGATATAAATGAAAAACAGCAAAAAGACAAAAATGAAACCACCCCATAAATTATTATGTATCAACAGCCAGGAAATTAATGGTAGGCCGATAACGATAAGCAGGCCGTACAGGATGACTTTCACCACGATGTTGATAACCAGGACGGGCATAAAAAACCGGTTACCGACCACGAAGCCCTCATGATACGTGACCGGCTGTTTTTTATTGATCTTATTGGCTGAATGGAACAGGGCAATTTGGGAAACTATGGCCAGCCACAGCATCACTAAACCGACAATAACCACCATAAAAATAAAGAAAAACGCCTGCACCGGCTGAGCGCTGAACGCATCGCGGACGTTTGCCAGGATGGTCCAGATCACTCCGGTTTCCATCATTGTGCGCAAGTCCAGGATCCGGCTGGACGTCTGGGCTACATTTGAATAATCGCGGAACAACGATTCGAATTCGCCTCCCAAGCCCAAAAACGAGGCAAAAAAACCAAACGCCCACAGAAACTTATTGCCTTTCACCATTTCATACGCCCGCCTGAGGACATCCCGGAAGACGCTCGTCGACATGGTGTTATTTTTTACGTTTGCCATACAACCTCCTTTATTATTGCCGTGCCCACCCGCCACTGGTGCGGGCAAGGCGGGCGGGATTATTTATTTATGCTAATGCGCTTTTTTTTGCCGGCTTGAAAATTGCCGCGAACTCATCGCGCTCAAGCGTTTCTTTGGTGATGAGCTGGTTAACGATTTCATCCAAATGCGTACGCGATTTTTTAATGATTTTCAGGGCGATATCATAGGCATTATTAATGAATTTTGACACCTCCTGGTCAATTGCCTGCGCCGTCTTTTCTGAATAGTCACGCCGTTCATGTATCTCCTTGCCGAGGAATATCAGCTCTTCTTTCTCGCCGAACGTCCGCGGGCCCAGCGTCTCGCTCATGCCGAATTCCGTTACCAGCCGCCTGGCCAATTTTGTCGCCTGTTTCAGGTCACTGGTAGCGCCGGTCGTGACATCCCCGAATATTTCCTTTTCCGCGGCGTGTCCAGCCAACAGCACCGACAGCTCATCAATAAAATACGCCTTGCTGTGCATATATTTATCCTCTGTGGGCATCTTGAGGGTATAGCCGCCGGCTTGGCCGCGTGAAATGATGGAAACTTTCTGTACCGGATCGGAGTTCGGCAACTCGTGGGCCAGCAGGGCATGTCCGGCTTCGTGGTAAGCCGTGATTTTCTTCTCTTTTTCGGACAGGATACGGCTTCTCCGTTCCGGGCCGAGGATGACCTTCTCGATGCTTTCCAGGCATTCCGTCAGTCCAACTTTTTTCTTATTGCGGCGGGCCGCCAGAATAGCCGCCTCATTCAGCAGGTTGGCCAGGTCGGCGCCAGAAAATCCCGGCGTCCGTTCGGCAATCTGGCGTAAATTCACGTCCATATCCAAAGGTTTCTTGACGGCATGGACTTTCAGGATAGCCTCGCGGTCCGCGATATCAGGCTCGTCCAGCGTTACCCGGCGGTCAAAGCGGCCGGGACGCAGGAGGGCGGGGTCCAGGACGTCCGGCCGGTTGGTCGCGGCCATCAGGATGATATTGGTGTCCGTCTCAAAGCCGTCCATCTCCACGAGGATTTGGTTCAGGGTCTGTTCGCGCTCGTCATGCGAACCTCCCAGGCCGGCCCCGCGCTGGCGGCCGACGGCGTCTATTTCATCAATAAAAATAATGCAAGGCGCAGTCTTTTTAGCCCGCTTGAACAGGTCGCGGACGCGCGAAGCGCCGACACCGACGAACATTTCCACGAATTCAGACCCGGAAATATGGAAAAACGGCACGTCCGCCTCGCCGGCTACAGCCCGCGCCAACAGCGTTTTGCCGGTACCTGGAGCGCCGATCAGCAGGACGCCTTTGGGGATGCGGGCCCCCAGCGCCAAAAACTTCCCGGGGCTTTTCAGAAACTCAACCACCTCTTTTAATTCTTCTTTCGCTTCCTTTACGCCGGCCACATCCTTGAACGTGGTCCTCGCCTTCCGGTCCTGCGTTCGCTGTTCACGGACATTGCTCTGCCCGAACGACATGGCCCGGGAGTTGGCGCCCTGCACCTGCCGCATCATGAACCAGAAAAAAGCCGCAATCAGGATAAACGGCAGTAAAAACGGGAGGATGGCCGATGCCCAGTACCCAATGCCCGAATTCTGTTTTATCTGCACATCAACCGATTCGAGTTTGGACGGGTCGATCTTGTAATCACTGATCAGCGAACTCAATGTATCGTTGGGCTCCTTATAAGAAATCAACGTCTGGTCATCAGTAGTCACGACCGTCAATTTGTCGCCGGCCACCTCGACCGACTTGACTGTCCCCTGGCTGATATCGTCCATCACCTTGCTGATACTGACCGGCGTCGGCTTATCGAAAGACGTGTTGAACAGGCTGAAAATACCCATGACAATCAGCAAAACGACGACAAGCGTTAAGCCATTTTTTAAAATCTTATTATTCATGAAATAGTGAAATTTATTAATTATATTGAAATTCGCAAAACCCCAAAATCAGTTCATAGTATAACGGAAAATGGCCATTTCCGCAAATAAACCCTGACGACGCACACGCCCCCTCCGGGGTTGCCGGCAGGGGACGTGTTTGAATTTTTGTATGCCAACTTTTATTCCTTCTGGACCGGCTCTTCAGAGGGCTTTTCGGCTGGCTCAGCAGCCGGCTGGCCGGCCGGTTCCGACTTCGGAGGCTTGTCGGTTAATGCCTTGATCGACAGCCCCAACCGATGATGGTCGGGTTCAATAGAGAGGATTTTGAACTTATGCTTATCGCCTGGCTTGACTACCTTGCTTGGGTCGGAAATCCGGTCTGCGGACAATTCGGAAATATGAGCCAAACCGTGGATATCCTGATCCAGTTCCACAAACGCCCCAAACGGATTGATCTTCAGCACCAAACCTTCGACAACCTGGCCGACCTTATATCGCTCAGTGGCCTGTTGCCAGGGGTCAGTGAGCATGGCCTTCATCGACAGGGAAATCCGCGACCCCTCAATGTTGATGATTTTCGCCTTGACCTTATCGCCGACTTTCACGAAATCGGACGGGTTGTCGATGCGCTGCCACGCCAGTTCTGAAATATGGACCAACCCCTCGAGATTGTCGCCGAATTCGATGAATGCCCCGAAATCCACCACGCCGGTTATCGAGCCGTCAATGACATCGCCAACGTTATACTTGGAAATGACGTGCTGCTGCTGTTCCTCCCAGGCCGCTTTCTCGGAAACGATCAACTTGCTGTCCTGCTCCAAAACGTCTATGACCTTTACTTTCAGTTCCTGGCCGATGAATTTGTTAAGTAATTCAAGGATGCGGTTCTTGTCGCCGCCTTCGACTCGCGGATAATGTTCCACGGTCAGTTGGGAAACAGGCAGGAAACCTTCAATCCGGCCGACATGAACCATCAAGCCGCCCTTGTTGGCTTCGGTCACCGGTACGCCGATCACCTCGCCGCGCTGCATGAGGGCCGTCAGTTCGTTCCAGGCTTTCTGGTGGCCGGCCTGGCGGAAGGACAATTCCATTTCGCCATTTTCATTTTCCAAATCTAAAACTGTCGCCTGCACCTTATCGCCGATTTTAAGATTAATATATGTGCCTGACTCATCTATCAGCTCCTTACCGCGCACGACGCCCATAGTCAGACCGTCGATATCGATATGCGCTTCACTGCTGGAAACGGTCAGGATGGTCCCGTCCACTACCTGCCCCACCTTGGGCAGTACCGGCTGTTCCGTACTTTCCAAAAGTTCAGCCATTTTCGATTTTGGCTGGAGTGTTGCTTGATCTGTCATAAATAAAAAAATTGTCTTAACCCGCGTTGATTTTAGAAACCGCCGCGAGCCCCGTATCCTTAGCCTATAACGCTAAGCAGACACGAGATTAATTAAAGTATTAAGTTATTAATGGTTAGCCGGCTTAGTGTAGCGTAAACGGGATTGCTTGGCAAGCCCCTGTCTCATGACATTGAAAAAAAGGCCTAAAAACGATATACTAAGCATGCAAATGACCAATAATCAATATTCAATTTCCAATAAAATCCCAATTCTCATTGGTTATTGTAATTTGGTAATTGGTAATTAACCACCATATGGCTCTCCCTCCCAAATACCTCCCGAAAATAAAGATGAGCACGGCCAAGGACATGGCCAAGAACCTGGTCGCCAATCGTGCCGGCCAGAAAATTTCTGAGACCAAATTCAAGCAAATCCTGAAAAAGGACGAATCGCTGAAAACGTATTACTATAAGCCGAAGGACGCGAGCTTGAACAAGATACAGGCGAAAAAATTCTTCAACCAGGTCGTTTCCACGGCTAAAAATACCCCCGGGCTGAAAATCAGCCGGCTGGCCCAAAAAATCGGCATCAAACCTAAAACTGACGCGACGCCGTCGAACATCGCATTAAACAAACTATACCAAAAAGCCACTGACGACCAACTGAAGGCCAATGCGCCGACCGGCCCGTCACCGGAAGAGGTCCGCAAACAGCAACGGCACGATGATGCGATGAAAATAATGCACAAACGAGACCGGGCGGATGAAATGAAAAATGAGTACAAACAACAAAACGCCGCTCCGCAAAAACAATCCAGCCCCCGGACGGCGCCACCGACCATGCAAGGCTCAATCACCGGCGCAACCCTGAAACCAACCGGCACACCGGCTGACGACACGACCAGGCCGGCCACCGCACCGGTAAAAGAACCGGACCATCTGGCTTTGGCCGTACTGCCGCTCATCAACCTGTCTCCCGCAGCTGACCGGACGGCCTGGCTCACCGAACGTCTGACCAAACAAATACGGCAGGCCTTGCGCAATGAAGGGATATTCAATCTGGCCGCAGAACCCATCGTGGCTGATGCCGTCCGGCGGTATCCGGTATCGGTGCCCGCGGACCACGGGATACTCCGCCTGATCGGGAAAGAAGTCAGGGCAAGCATGCTGGTGTACGGCCATCTGAAAAAAATCGGAGCGCTCTATGAAATCAGCGTTTACCTGACAAATGTCCAAAATGACCAGCACCTGGCCCTGGCCGTTCTCCGCCAGGAGACCGACGACGTTTTTGACCTGGAACGGCGCCTGACCTGGCAAGTCCATAATGCCCTAAATACTGATTCTGCGCCGGAAAAGAAGGGCCCGCCGACCGACACCGCCGCTGCAGTCGACCTGCCAATGTGAATGAAAAACCTATTTACTTCAGTCACCCATTATGATACTATTAAGGCATTATTTTAGGTAAAAATATGATTATCACTTGGCTTGGACAAGCATGTTTTAAAATACAATCTAAGGACGTAACGGTCATCACCGATCCGTATGATGCGGGCATCGGCCTGAAACTGCCTCGGCTCAACGCCGACATCGTTACGGTCAGCCACGACCATCACGACCATAACAATGCTGGCGCCATTAACGGCAACCCTTTTGTGATCAACCAGCCAGGCGAATACGAGGTGAAAAGCGTTTTCGTCCATGGCATTCCGTCTTACCATGACGACAAGTCCGGCGCCGAACGCGGCAACAACATCATCTACTTTTTCCAGATTGAAGAGTTGAAGCTGGCCCACCTCGGAGACCTTGGCGCCCCGCTGACGGACGACCAGATAGAAAAACTTGAGGGTGTGGACATCGTTTTTATTCCGGTCGGCGGCGTATATACCATCGACGGGAAACAGGCGGCAGAAGTGGTCAGCCAGTTAGAACCGCGTATCGCCATCCCCATGCATTTCAAAATCCCCGGTCTCAACATCAAGCTCCAAGGCATCGACAAATTCTGTGATGAAATGGGTGTCAAACAAAACGGAACCGAAGAAAAATTCAAGATTACCAAAAAAGAACTCCCCTCCGAAGAAACTCAGGTCATCATCCTCAAACCAAGCTAAACACATGAGCCCAGTAGATTCAATCCGCCCGCCCAAACGGGCCAGAAAAATAAAAGTCACCGTCGAAAAACCGGATCGCCCCCCAAAAACGGCTGAACCACGCGTACCGGCTGACCGGCTGTCCCGACCGGCTATCAATAACATCCCCCAGACCGGGGCCGCCAATAAACAAAGGACGCTTATTATTTCCGTGGTTGTGGTTATGGCAGTGATTTTCATCGCCTGGGCCGGACTTTTCGCTTCAGGCAAACTGACATCCTCATCCGGCAATTCCACCTTTGGCGCAAAATTAAACGGCCAATTGCAAAGCCTCTGGCAAACCATCAAGACGGACATACTGAGAATTAAAGATACGGAAACAAATACGAACGGCGGCAACGTCAATGAAGAACGCATCAAACAGCTGGAGGATTCCGTTTTCCCCCAATTTAAGGATCCGAGCAAACAATAACTATGCCAAAAAAAACCGCGACACCAACCCCCAAAGATTCGAAACAAGCCAAACTTCCGTCTACCAACCTTGGCGCCATTGAGCAGCGTCCAATAGTCGAAGAAATGCAGGAATCCTACCTGGACTACGCCATGTCGGTCATCATTTCACGGGCATTGCCGGATGTGCGTGACGGACTGAAGCCGGTACACCGCCGCATCCTGTACGCCATGTGGGACATCGGATTACGGGCCAATGTAAAATTCAGGAAATCCGCCACCGTCGTCGGTGAAGTTCTGGGCAAATACCACCCGCACGGCGACACGGCCGTATACGATTCCATGGTCAGGCTGGCTCAAGATTTTTCCATGCGGTACACGCTGGTGAACGGCCAAGGGAACTTCGGCTCAATGGATGGAGACACCGCGGCGGCCATGCGATACACCGAAGCCAAATTATCCCGCATCTCAGAAGAGCTGCTGTTTGACATTGACCGCAATACAGTAGACTTCATCCCGAATTACGACGGGTCGCATCAGGAACCGACCGTATTACCGGCTAAGCTGCCAAACTTGCTGCTGAACGGCACTATGGGCATCGCCGTCGGCATGGCTACCTCCATCCCACCCCACAATTTAACCGAAGTTATCGACGCCATTAATTATCTCATCGCCAAACCAGACTCGTCCGTGTCCGAACTGATGCAGTTCGTAAAAGGTCCGGATTTTCCGACCGGCGGCATCATCTACAACAAAAAAGACATTGAACAAGCCTACGGGACCGGCAAAGGCTCAATTGTCATGCGCGGCAAAGCGGAAATTGTGGAGGCGAAAAACGGGCATTTCAATATCATCATCTCGGAAATCCCATACCAGGTGAATAAAGCGGGCATGATCGAGCATATTGCCCAGCTGGTTACGGACAAAAAACTAGAAGGTATAAAAGATTTGCGTGACGAATCGGACAAGGACGGCGTGCGGATAGTTGTGGAATTAAAAAAAGAGGCCTACCCGAAAAAAGTCCTGAACAAACTGTACAACATGACTGACCTGCAGACGTCGTTCCACGTAAATATGCTAGCACTGGTGGACGGCATCCAGCCACGGGTACTGAACCTGAAAAATGTCCTGGAAGAATACATCAAACACCGAGAAGTGGTGGTCAAGCGCCGTACGCAATACGACCTGGATAAAGCCAAAGATCGCGCGCATATTTTGGAAGGCCTGAAAAAAGCCGTCGACAAGATTGATGCGGTCATACGGGTTATTAAGGGGTCAAAGGACAAGGAGCAGGCCAAAGCAAACCTGATGAAACAGTTTAAATTTACCGAACGGCAGACTATCGCCATTTTGGAAATGAAACTGTCCCAGCTGGCCAACCTGGAACGGCTGAAAATCCAGGAAGAATTAAAGGAAAAATTAGCCCTGATCAAAGAATTGGAATCCATTCTGTCTTCCCGCAAGCGGATCCTCTCTGTCATCACCAAAGAGCTGGGCGAAATAAAGGAAAAATACGGTGATGTAAGAAAGACCGACATCAACGTGTCCGCTATCGGAGAATTCAAACAGGAAGACCTGATTCCGAATGAACCGACCGTCGTCATGGTCACCCGCGACGGTTACATCAAACGCGTCCCGCCGGAAACATTCAAGACACAGAAACGCGGCGGCAAGGGAGTCATCGGGCTGACTACCAAGGAAGAGGATACGGTTGAACACCTGATTACAACCACGACGCATGCCGACCTCTTGGTTTTCACCACCAAGGGCCGCGTCTTCCAGCTGAAAGCGTACGACGTGCCGGTCGCTTCGCGCACGGCCAAGGGCCAGGCCATCGTCAATTTCCTCCAGCTGTCGCCAAACGAGAACGTCGCCTCTGTCATGTCACTGGAAGAACTCAGCGATTACAAATACATCGTCACCCTGACCGAGCGCGGCATTATTAAAAAAGTTGACATCGAAGATTTTAAACAGGTCCGCCGCTCCGGCCTGATTGCCGTCAAGTTGAAACCGAATGATTTCCTGCGCTGGGTCAAGCCATCCACGGGCAAGGATGACATCCTGATCGTCACCGAAAACGGCCAGTCTATCCGCTTCAAGGAAAAACAGGTCCGACCGATGGGCAGAAATGCCGCCGGCGTACGCGGCATGAAACTGAAAGGCATCGACAAGATCGCCGGCATGGATATGATCAATGAGGGCAAGGCCGAACAGCACGAACAACTCCTCGTAGTCATGGAAAATGGCTATGGCAAACGCACCAGCTTGCGGAGCTACCGTATCCAGGGCCGTGGCGGTTCGGGCGTGAAGACCGCTAAGATCACTCCGAAGACCGGCAAAATAGTGGCCGGATTCATCGTCAATGCCAAGCTGGAATCCGAAGACCTGATCATTATGTCAGAAAAAGGCCAAGTCATCCGCCTGCCGCTGAAAACAGTGACCGTGCTCGGCCGCGCCACCCAGGGCGTCCGCCTGATGCGCTTCTCGGAAGCGAACGACAAGGCCGGGTCAGTGACGTTCGTATAACATCACAATCGCCTGAAAAAAAACCGCTCCAATCCAGGGGGCGGTTTTCATTTTAATGACGCACTACCAAGGTGCTATTCTGCCTGGCCGAACTGCGGCCACTGCTTTTTTTCATCGAACGGAAACACCGATTTCGTAGTGCCACAACCCTTGCAATTATGGATGTCGAACGGTGGAATGGACGACCCTCTCGTATCCCAGTGGCCAACGCACCCGCCCAATACGGGGTGTTCGCAAAACGACTTTTCGCCATTCTGCACATCCAAGGCCGCCTGACCGGCTGCTAGAATTTCCTGACGAAGGCTCGGGTCGTCACCAATTGTTTTGGCCATTCTCTATACCTACCTTTCAGAATTGACACGAAGGAAAGAACCGTTTACAATGTCCCCACATCTTAGGGGAATAAAAACAACTTGTCAATGAGGCGAATAAAAGGTATAATTTACCTAACATAAACTAAAATATTTTATGGGATTACCAGCTAAACGGAGAACAAAGCAATCAAAACGGGAACGGGCTTCGCACTTTGCGCTGAAAGTCCAGCAACTGGCCAAATGCCCGAAATGCAAAAAACCCATCCGACCTCACCATGTGTGCGCTTTTTGCGGCTACTATAAAGGGCAGGATGTACTGATGATCGATATCAAAGCTGACCGCCGGAAAAAGAAAGCCAAGAAAAAAGAGGATAAGGCTAAGAAGTAAGTAATCAGTATTTCGTAATTTGTAACGGCGGGCACGTAAAAAATTACCTGTTACATATTACACATTACCAACCATGTCTAACCGTCACCTTTCCAGAACAATCGCCATGCAATCCCTGTACGAATGGGATTTTAACAAACTGGACGAACGCGCCCTGCCGGCTCTGGTCGAACGCAACCTCAAGGAATTCGCGCCTGCTTTTGAAGACAACGGTTTCAGCATGCGTATCGTCAAAGGGGTCATCCACAACATCCAGGACATTAACCAGCTTATTACCGCTTTCGCGCCGGAATGGCCGCTGGAACAAATCACTGTAGTGGACCGGAACGTCCTGCGCATCGGAATATGCGAACTGAAATTTTCCAAAGGGGAAATCCCGCCGAAAGTAGCCATCAATGAGGCTATAGAACTGGCAAAAAGCTTCGGCGGGGAATCATCCGGCAAATTCATCAACGGCGTCCTCGGTTCTATTTACAAAGAAATGGTCAAGAAAGGCGAGGTAGCCATCACGGAAGCGACGCCCAAGCAGCCTGCCCCCGACGCTCAGCCGCCGGCTTAACACTTTAGTCATATCTCCACAATTTTTTCCACTAGTCAACGCTAATCATCAGCAAACACCGGCCGAACAGTAACGGAAAAAAAATACGCTGAATTCGTGTTGATTCGTGGCAAACGATCGTGGTTGCCACACCATGAAAGACATCAGCGAGCTAGAAAAAAACATCAATATTACTTTCAAGAACCAGGACCTCCTCCGCCAGGCCATGGTGCATCGTTCGTACCTCAATGAGCACCCGGATTTCCCCCTGCCGCACAACGAACGGCTCGAATTTCTCGGTGACGCGGTACTGGAACTGGTGGTGACGGAATACCTGTACGCCACCTACCCGAATCCGGAAGGCGACCTGACTAATTGGCGTGCCAGCCTGGTCAATGCAAAAATGCTCTCACAGATTGCCCAAGCCTGCGACCTCAACTCTTACCTGTACTTGTCCAAAGGGGAATCAAAGGACGCCAATTCGAAAGCCAGGCAGTTCATCCTGGCCAATGCGGTCGAGTCCCTCATCGGCGCCATCTACCTGGACCTGGGCTGGGATTCATCCAAACAATTTATTCACGAACGGATATTAGTCTATTTGCCGGACATCATCGCCAACAAGACCTATCAGGACCCGAAAAGCCGGTTCCAGGAACTGAGCCAGGAAAAATTCGGCATCACCCCGTCCTACCAGGTATTGTCCGAAACCGGGCCGGACCACGCCAAGAATTTCGTCATCGGCGTATTCCTTGGCAAGGAACAGGTAGCGACCGGCGAAGGATCGTCAAAGCAGGAAGCACAGGTGGCCGCCGCCGAAGCGGGGCTCAAAGCCAAAGACTGGTAAGACGCAACCGTCGTCCCAGAAGTCTTTTTTGTATTTCCCCCACACCACGCGCGGTATGGGGATTTGACAACTGATACGCCGACCCAGTACCATATAAAAAGATTTTGCAACCGTCAACTATTCAACCTCACAACCCAAGGAGGGTGTCGTGAATAACGTACCTTTACTCAATAACGGCGAATCCGCCGTGCCGGCCGGATCGGTAATCCGCAGCTACACAAAATTACGTGTTACTGCCGTTTCTCCCGCCATACCGATTGGCAATGGAGACACGCTGATATTCCTGCCGTCCCGCCCCACCAAGAAGCACCGCGGCTGCCGGATAACAGTCACATCCATGGAAGTCGACCGTATGCCGGTCGACAAAGTATCGCCGCACCAAGCCTGCGGCATAGAACTGGGCTGCTCATGCAGCGAACTCCCCCAGCCGGGCGATCTGGTGTACATAGTCCGTCCGGAAATGACGGCCAACGAATCAAGCAATCCGCCGCTCGCGTTCGGCTCGGACAATGACGGCGCTTGCTGACCTCTCCGCCCTCTTATTAATTATAAACCTCCACCCGGAGGTTTTTTTATTTGACAAATATCATCTTAAATAGTTACCATATAGAAATCATTGCCGATATTTTCCAGTCTGAATGACATCATAACCTTACGAGGATACGGTGATATAATGCAGACACTAAAGACCTTTTTACAACACAAGGATTGAGCGTGCCACACATGATCAACGGTAAGCTATTCGTTACAACACAAGAAGCTGCCGATGCGCTGGGTATCAACCCCCGAACCATGTTACGCTGGCTCCGGAAAGGATCCATTGAACTTAAATACGGTGCGTACAAAGGGGAAGATGCCCAAACCATTCCATTGGACATTTTTGTTCATCCGGTCAACGGATATTACTATCTCGCAAAAGAAAATCTCGACGCCTTACTGGAGACTCTCAGTCCGGGCACGTGAACGTACACAACCTTCACAAGCGGATCCTCGCCGGTTCCGCTTTTCATTTCCTTGAGGGTTGACATATGCCAAAACTTAGTATAGGTTTATACAAACAATCCGCAAACAGAAACACACAACGTTCAAAAACAAGGAGGTATATCATGGCTCAAGGCAAATACGTGCCTGTCGGCCAGGTCTTTGGCGAATTCCCTCTACGCAAAGGGATAGCCATCGGTATTGAAGTCAAGGAAAATGCATTCGGCACCGGCCACACGCTGATCATCGCCAATCCTGAAGACGGCGAACAGAAAGTCACCATCCGCGTGCATACGATCGAACACAATCGCATACGGACGAATGTCGCTCTCCCGGGTCGGCAATATGGCGTGAAGCCGCTGAGTGAGCTCGACCCGCCCCCGCCGCCCGGATGGCTGGTGTACGTACCGGAAGAGCAGGCCGCCGGCGCCACCAAGCGCCAGGTGAAGGAATGGCCGAGACCGCCGCGGTTCAAAGCCAGCAAATCAATGTTCGGCCAAACGCACTTCTAAACCATCTGAGCGGGGGATTCATGAATCTCTGCATTTGCACGCGTACGTCCCCTCACTGCCATAACGAGATCCATTTCTCGGAAACCACGTGCCCGTATTGCGGACGCACCTTATAACAAGTTTTCTCATCACTGGGACGGTCCCTGACCGTCCTCTTTTTTTCCCTTTAAAATTATAGATATAAAAAAACGGGCTCAGTGATAATGTCACCGAGCCCGTGGATTGTTACAGGCAATCGATTTTCTGACTACAGCTCAATTTTGAGCTCCTCTTTGATGACCCGGTTAATCTCCGCGACCGGATCCTCAGCGCCGAAGAACTGTCGCCCTCCGACATAGTAGTTCGCGCCGGCCTCCTGGGCACCGGCGAACGTGCCGACGCGCTTCTGCTCATGCGCTTCCTTACCGGGGGAACGCAATCCCGGCGTGACGATCGTGGCGTCGGGGTACATCCCGCGCAACATGGCCGCCTCCTCGGTGGAGCAGACGAAACCGCGGGCGCCCGCCTCATAGACTACCTTCGCCAGGACTTTCACCTGGTCAATCGGCAACCGACCGGTAATGACTTCACACTCATCCTTCAGGGATGTGAGGACGGTTACCGCTAAAACGATGGTCGGCGTACCGGCCAGCGTATCCACGGCCGCCTTGACCATTTCGCTGCCACCGGAGGCATGAACAGTCACCGCCCAGGGCGGCATCCGACGCAGACGCTTGCAAAAATTGACGAGCGTATTGGGGATGTCGCACCATTTGGGGTCAGCCATCACCCGGCCGTACACCGACAGGTCGGCAATGATCCTCTCTAGCCCGTCTTCCAGCAGGAGGTCGTTCGCCTTCAGGATGCATCCGCTCGGCCGCAACCGGTCGATGATGGGCAGTACTTCGTCCCACGACTTGCCGTCCAGCGCCACGATGATCGGGTTCTTCGCTTCGATACCCGGGTCGCACCGCCTCATGATCCCTTCGGTAACCAGGTATTTCCGCACATCGTGCAGCGTCATGGCCGGCCAGACGCCGACATCGCCATAACCGGCTTCGGCCAGTTTCTTTTTCCAGCCCTGCTGCCGGTCGACCAGGACGATGATCGCCACGATCTCGGCCCCGGCGGCCCGCAATTCGGCAATCGGCGTCAGTTTCGAGGCGCCATCAGTGACCACATCGTCGATGATGGCCACCCGGTCACCGCGCTTGATCGTACCGATCATCTTTCCCTTCACCACCCGGCCGGCCTTGGCCTCCTCCCTGATAGTTACCAGCGGAATGCCGGTAGCGACCGAGATGACCCCGGCCATCGGACTGACGGCGTCAGGCACCTCGACTATCCGGTCCACCCGCAGCCGTCTGAGCGGATTCTCATAGAGGCCAGCCAGATAGCCGATCAGTCCGGGAAAATCGCGCATCTGGCGCATGTTGATGTAGGTGTCGGTCGTCCCACCGCTCTTGAGGGGCAGCGTCCGACCGTTGTCCCATTTGATAATACCGTCATTTACCAGCCGGAGAATCGCTTCCCGCTGCTCTCCTGGCGTCAGCCAACACGAACCTTCAAACGTGAACATAAATACACTTCCTCCTTCTGATCAGGTGTTTTCTACCGTAGTTTGACCGTATGATTGTACCATTATAATGTCATTCTCAAAGAACACATTACCGTACCTTATCACGCACAATTTTCCGCGTCAAACTCCATTATGGCACTTCAATTATTCATTCTCCCTAGTATACTAAGCATAGAAGTTCCTTGGGACAAGGAAGGATTCATGGGAAACCTGACGACAGCGCGGCCCGGATGGGAATGCCCCATATGCCATTGCATCTGCGATGATGGCACGACGACCTGCCCGAGATGCGGAGCGCCGAAACCCGGTTTCGATTGAGCCGTCTGGACCTTCTCTCCCTTTTTACGTCGCGCGGAGCCGTCTGGCTCCGCTTTTATATCCCTTGACCAATGATGTTACCCATGTTAAGGTGTCAATAATTTAAACCAAAATCGAAAAAACAAAGTAATTTAACATACAAACCGCTCCTAAGGAGGAGCAGGAGGATTTACCGTGCACGTAATAAGCATGAAAGATTTTACAGGTGAGCACACGCTCGACACCGTCGTAGAAGCCGCGGACCGGATGGTTGATCTGGCCAGGCACAATACGGCTGCCGCCCAATTCCCGAACTACAAAGCAGTACTGCTCTTCATGGAACCGTCCACCCGGACGATGCTCTCGACTGAGCAGGCGGTCATGAACCTCGGCATGCGCCACACCCGAATCTCGGCGGCAGACCACACCTCTGCGCTGAAAGGCGAGAGTTTCGCCGATACCTTCCGGATGTACGTCGGGCAGGGCGCGCGCATCATCGCGCTCCGCACGAAAATCGAAGGCGCGCCGCTCTTCGCTGCCAAGGTCTGCCAGCAGTACGTCGACGAGATTTCCGTCATCAACCCCGGTCCGGTCAACATCATCAACTGCGGCGATGGCCGGCAGTTCCACCCGACCCAGACCGTCCTTGACATGCTGACGATCAAACGGACGCTCGGCCGTCTGGACAACTTTACCCTCGGCATTATGGGAGACCTGCGCAACGGGCGTACCTGCCACTCACTGTTGGACGCCTTCCGTGACCGGCCAGGAATGAAATTCGTATTCGTGGCGCCGAAAGGCTTCGGTATGCCGGATCGGTACAAACACGGGCTGCGGGACTACGTCGAGAGCGAGTCGCTCGAAGCGCTGGCCGAATGCGACATCGTCTACGATACGCGCTTCCAGATGGAACGCGCCACCGACGAGGAGAAACGTTTCATCGAGGCCGTCCGCCACGAGTACGTCATCACGCTCGCAGTACTGAACAACTGGAAGCCGACCGTCCGCGTCATGCATCCTCTCCCGCGGGTCGACGAAATCGACGCCCCGGTCTCCCTCGACCCCCGCATCATCGCCTTCCCGCAGGCGGAGATGGGCATCCCGAGCCGGATGTACATCGTCACCTTCCTCTGCCAGACGCCGTACCGGGCACTCGAGCTCCACCCAAAACAACCCGAGCTGCTCCTCGGCACCGACACAAAGCCGGTCAATATCGACAAGGTGCCGAAATATTTCCAGCCGGTCAATAAAGGCACCGTCATCGACCATCTCCCGGCAGGGAGCATTGAGACGGTCTACCGCGTCCTCCACACGCTGAGCGCCCTGCCATACGGCATCCCGCGCCAGGCGGTCCAGTTCGTCAAGCCGCACACCCATGACGACATCACAAAGGACGTACTGCTTATCCACGACTACGAGCTGCCGCACATTGCCGGAGCCACGCTCCAGGCGATGTACCCGCAGGCGACGATCAACATCCTGCCGGGCGACAGCAACATCCTCAAACGGAGGTACGCCGTACCAATCGGCATCACTGAGAACGCCAGGTGCTCCAACCCGGCCTGCATCACCAACAACGACAAGGAAGCGAAACCTAACTTCATCTTCCTCGGTCAGCCCGGCGAATCACACCTGGTCGCCTGCGAATACTGCGGCGCCCCCCTCTGGGACTAATATCGAACCTTCTCTCTCGTATTCAATCCGCCGAGTTATCCGACCCGGCGGTTTTTTTATTTTGGAATTCGGGGACTTTATGGTAAAATATCCATATTAAGAGGGCTGGTAGACCTCTTTCCTTTTTACCATTTTACCTCTTACCCTATAGCTCCTCTATCCCTATAAAATCTCATGTATCTCCAAAAACTCCATATCCAGGGCTTTAAATCGTTTGCCAGCAAATCCGTCCTAGAATTTAAACCGGGAATTACGGCTATTGTCGGCCCCAACGGCTCGGGCAAATCCAATACCGCTGACGCGGTTCGCTGGGTACTGGGCGAACAGAGCCTGAAGACACTGCGCGGAAAAAAATCAGAAGATGTCATATTCGCCGGATCGGACAAAAAATCCCGCCTCGGATTCTGCCAGGTGGACATGCACCTAAATAACGAGGACCGCCAGGCACCGATCGATTACGGGGAAATCATCATTACCAGGAAAATCTACCGCGACGGGGAGGGCGAATACTTCATCAACAAGAATAAGGTGCGCCTGCAGGATATCTTGCTGCTTTTGGCTAAATCGAATTTCGGCCAGCGCTCCTACAGCATCATCAGCCAGGGCATGGTAGACCTTTTTTTAGCCGCCACACCGACGCAACGCAAGGAATATTTCGACGAAGCGGCTGGCGTCCGCCAGTTCCAGCTGAAAAAAGAGCAAGCCGAACACAAACTGAGCCTGACCAGGGAAAATCTCCGCCAGGCGGAACTGCTGATCCAGGAAATCGAACCGCGCCTCCGGTCATTGACCCGCCAGGTGCACCGCTTGGAAAAGCGGGAGGAAGTGCAAAAGGAACTGAAAGCAGTGCAGCATACGTATTACACCGGCCAATGGCATGACCTGGCGGCACAGCACGAAAAGGAAGAGAAAACATTCCACGAAACCGATAAAAAACGTGAAGCCATCGATGCGGAACTGCAGTCCATACAGGCGCATATGCACGAGCTGGCTATGGGCACGACCCGCCAGGAAGAATATGACCGGCTCCAGCGGGAATACAATCAGCTCACGACGGAAAAAAACTCTTTATTGCGCGACCAGGCCGTCATCAAGGGTAAAATCGCCGTCGGGCGTGAACAACATGGCCAATACGACCTAGTTTGGCTTGAACGGCGGCAGGAGCAGCTCCAATCGGACATATCCGAACTGGAAAAAACCGGCGCCGTGCATGCCAGCCAGGCGGTAAAATATTCCGGTTTCCTGGCCGAAAAGGAAAAACAACTATCCGGCATTACCGGGCAGATCGGCACGTTGAACCACAGCCTGGAGACTGCCCGTAGCCATATGGCCAACAAAAAATCCGTTACCGTACCGGAAATTGCCAAAGCGATCGACAGCCTGTTCTCCGAACAGCAAGAATTCCTGAAAAAAATTGAACAAGCCCAGACACTGGATGAGCTGAAAAGCATCAAGTCAACAGCCCGGGCGCTGACCAGCCAATTGCACCATCTGGTGCAGAAATTACGCGACGCGGGCGCCGGTGACCCGCACGAAGTCATCACTATCCAGGACGAATTGGCCAAGCTGTTCGGGCATAAAGAAACAGTAACCGCTGAGATCAGCGCTATTCAGGTTACTATCCAGGTTAACCAGGGAAAAGAAGCCCTGCACCGGTCACAAATTCGGGCCCTGACGGATGAGCTGAATAAAATTACCCGGGACCTGTCACGGGCCTCTGCTTCGCAATCAGCAGGGGACATCTCGCAGGATATCGCCAAGGAAGAACGCGAAATAAGCGGACAAATCAAAGATATTGACGCACGCCTGTCCAAAACGCACGCCCAGATCAACGCCTTCAACCAGACGGAGCAGAAAAAAAAGGAGGAAGTATTCACCCAACAACGGATTTTCTCAGAAAAGCAGCAGGCCCTCAACGCCATCACGGCCGAACTGAACAACAGCCAGGTGGCCATCGCAAAAATCGAAACCCACCAGGAGGACCTGGCCAAGGAAATGACGGATGAGCTCACCGACGAAGAACGCGAATCGGTCAAACGCAGCCCGGCGGTACCGGCCCAACCGGAACTCTTCGCCCAAATCCAGCACTTGAAAAAACAAATCGAACTTATCGGCGGCATTGACCCGCAGGTAGCGGAAGAATACGCGTCAACCAAAGAACGGTTTGATTTCCTTTCCAAACAGACCGAGGACCTGAATATGGCCATGACCGACCTGGCCACCGCCATCGCCAACCTCAATGAAACCATCAAAGAGCAGTTCAGCCGGGCGTTCGAACGGATAAACGAACAGTTCGGGGAATATTTCAAAATCCTGTTCAATGGCGGTCACGCCAGCCTGTCCTTGATCAAAGAGGAGCCGAAAAGCCCAGAAGAAGAGCTAGAAGAAATGGGGGAGGACGGTGAGGAAGACGGGGACGGCGAGGACAAAGAGGAAGAAGAAAAAAAACCACTACCAACCAATAAAAAAGTGGAAAAAATTATTACCGGCATTGATATCCATGCCACCCCGCCCGGCAAGAAGCTCCGCGGTATCAGCATGCTCTCGGGCGGCGAACGGGCCCTGACCTCAATCGCGCTAATTTGCGCCATCATCCACAATAACCCGTCGC
>JBAZNF010000011.1:0-34223 GCA_041649335.1 Patescibacteria group bacterium | reverse complement strand
AGAATTTGAGAAGGCGGCACTGTTGCGCGACCAAATCACTGCCCTCAAAAAACCCAGGAGACGAAAAGGATAATACTACCATCCCCAAATTTACCCTTGTTTTTTTCTGACACTCTGTTATCATGTCCTATTATCGCCCTTTGGCAGACTCATGACATACGGATATCCGTGGCGCTCTTCTCGCCGCGGTTTTCTTCGCAATGGGACGTATTATAAACGTCCCGCTTGCTTCCCCCACTGAACGTCCCTGGTTTTTACAGCCAATCGGCTGTAGTGTCTCCCCTAGCTGCGATGACAGCGATGATGGGTCAGTCAGACGCCGCCACGCCGCGACGCGACATTGAGACGCTGAACTAGGGATTGTTCAGTGGGTTTTTTATTTGACGGATGGGGCAGCAACGTCTAGACTGAATGAAAATACAGAATCAAGCATAAGGAGGGCGTATGATCCGGGCAGAAACAAAACGCCAAACGCCGGAAGAGCTCTTTGACGGGGTTATCCACCCATATCGGCCGGACCTGACCTGGGACGCCTGGCAAGCCTTGCCCGCTGATGAACGGGAAAAAATCAAAAAAGCGGCCACAGCCAAGGCCCGCCAGGAATACCAGCGCCGGTATTACCAGCTCCATAAGGAGAAGGCCAAAGAATACCAGCGCCAGTACAACCTGAAACACAAGAAAAAAGCACAAGGCGGCAGGGGCAGAAAAGGACCCCGGGCTCAACGTGAAACCGTCCGCGAAGTTTTTAATGACGACGATATTATGGGCAGCGTCCCGGGCCAGACCGAAAAAATGCTCAGAAAAGTCGTCAAAGGCGAACGCGGCTATACACGTTAGCGCAATCCCCGCTCCCCACATACCAGTCGATACCGGCTGGTTTTTTTATATAAAAAAACCGCTAATCTCTTCACCAATAAAGGTAAAAATACTAGCGGTGTTCAATCCATTTTTGCCCAGTAACTACGCAAGGTGCGTGACCGGCTGGCGTGACGCAGTTTTCGTATCGCCTTTTCCTTTATCTGGCGGATACGTTCCCGCGTCCGTGAAAATTGAGCGCCGATCTGTTCAAGTGTCAGCGCCGGTTGGCGACTGATCCCGAAATACAGGTCAATAATTTCGGCTTCTCTCGACGTAAGCGTGTCCAGGACGGCCTCAATTTCCAACCGTAAACTTTCAGAGATTGAATTCATATACGGCCGGGGGATTGCGGGATCCTCCAACACGTCCATGAGGGAATTATCCTCCCCCTGTTCAAACGGAGAATCCAGCGACAAATGCGTACTGGCGATGCTCAGCGTGGTGGCCACCTCGGATTCGGACAATTCTAGTTCCTCGGCGATCTCTTCCGGAGTAGCCTGTCGGCTCAAGACCTGTTCCAGTCTAGCGCTCGCTTTGCCGATCTTATGCAGGGTACCCACCCGATTCAGGGGTAACCGGACAATGCGCGAATTCTCAGCCAACGCCTGGAGGATAGCCTGACGGATCCACCAGACGGCATAACTGATGAACTTGAAGCCTCGCGTTTCATCGAAACGCTTAGCCGCCTTGATCAGACCGATGTTGCCCTCATTAATCAGGTCACCCAGCGATAATCCCTGGTTCTGGTACTGCTTGGCCACTGACACGACGAAACGCAGGTTAGCCTGAGTCAGCTTGTCCAGGGCGATTTTATCCCCCCGGTGTATCCGTCTGGCTAAACGTGTTTCCTCATCCCGGTCAATCAATGGCGTTGCGCCTATCTGTTTCAAATAATAGTCCAGCGACTCATCCCCCAGATTCCATCCTTTCTTCGGGCGGGCGGTTTTTTGTGCCCGTCCCGGAGGGCGTCCCGAGTCCTGCCGGCCTAGCGTTGACGGAATTGCGGCCTGCTCTTCTACGTCGTCGTCTACCTGCACCTCCAGGCGGGCGTAAACTGGCGCATGGAACAGCCACACAAACAGCTCGATCACGGATCGGAGCAATTCCACCGGCATCTCAACATGCGACTGCCGCATATATGCCGGCAATAACGCCATTAATTCTTCCCAAGTGCTTGTTTTCGGACTGCCGTCGACGGGCACGAGCGACAAAAGCCATTCATGCTTCGCCACTATTTCCCAAAACCTGTCTTCGTCAGGTTCGCTGACCAGCGTAACCAGTTCGGACGAGAGAGCCCTGGCCGGTTCCGCGGTAGCTATTTGCAGCGCGCACATGTTTGTCAGTTCGACAGGACTACAGATATGCATCTGTCCGACCAGCATGTGCAATAACCGTTCACCGGTCATACTCCCTCCTTCCTTAGTTTTGAAGTTTCCGAGTGCCTTGTTTAAAAAGGTCGGGTCAGCCGCAATGCGACCGACCCGACTGAGTTGTCAGACAGGCGCTCCTTCAGCGGCTAACGAACCCCTGAAGAATTTCACCAGATGCAGAAACGTCGGTGGCTGGATACCGACCTCACGAGCCATGTATGCTGTCCGGCGAGTGTCATGCTCGCTGAACAGCTGCTCCATGGTCAGGCCGTGTGCCTGGCAATAGGCCACCACCTTCTGAAAGGGATCTGCTGCGATTAACACGCCTCCGTGCTCCTTAATCAGGAGTTCCAGGACGCCGTCGGCGACGCCGATCTCGGCCGCCAGTTCCGACAGCTTCGAATAATTGAACACACAGTGGAACAACTGCTCACGCGTCGTCTGATGCATAGAACAATACGCTTCAAGACACGCATGGACATCGGCGCTCACCTTAATCGATCCTTCGTCCACCGGCGTCTGGCTGGGGGTTCCGGCAGTAAGAACGTCGGCGGGCGTCGATATTGACCGTCGTCGACGTATCGGCGAAGGCGTCATGGCCGGGTTCGATAACGATTCGGCTCGAACCGGTACGGCGCCCGACACGGTCGCTGTGACCGGTACAATCTCGGGCGAAACAGTATCGCTCGAATCAGACCGGTGCAACACTGTCCGCCGAAACCGTTGCCAGCCGCTTTGAATCGGCAGCTTTTTCTTGAAATCCTTTTCCACAATGACCCCCCTTGGTTAGGATTTCTCCTTCTGAGCCGGTCGGCGGCCGGGATGCAAAGGCTTGATTCCGAGCTTTTTAAGCGTATCGCACAGCTCACGCTGACTCAGCTTAAAATCGCTCAGTCCCTTATCCCGGGCTAACGACTGGACAGCTGCCGCGGCCTTGGTTTGGTTGCCGCTATTTTGGTATAGCGTACCGATGGTTTTTGCGGCCACAGCCTCGCCGCCGAGCTTTGCCACCAGCTGATCGTGTTTACTCCCCGGTCGACCCGACACTGACCGGGACTTCACCTGGACCGGCTTCTGGGGGCGGCGCAGATTCTTTTCCTCCGACGGCGCCTTGCGTCCGGTATGGAAATTGAAATTACGGGCCAGGATGCTCGTCAGATTGCCGGTACTGACCTTAACGCCGATTTTCTTGGTCAGGTACTTTGCCAATGCGGGCATGGACCCATGCCGAGCGGTCAGGGCACCGGCCTGTTTGGCGGTTTTGATGAACTTCACCACCTTGTCGGCTACCGATCCGGGACGGTTCGTGCTCGACCCGGCCGTTCGGACGGTAGTCGCCGCCTCGGGGCGACGCGGCTTCCGGACGGACTTCTTCACGCGCGGTTCCTTCGGGGCTTTCTTGGCCCGATTGGTTCGGCGCTGTTTCCGCTTGGCCGTCGTCTTCTTTTTCCGATGATACGGCCGTTTGGCTTCCGGTTCTTCCTCTTCCGGTTGGGCGACGGTTTCCACCAGCGGCGGCCAGCCCTGCTGTTCGGAATACTGGTTCATGAACTCGATCAGGTTCACGACATCGACGGGATTAGCGTTTTCCCGGAAATCTTCCGGTACGTTCTCCTCGACGACTTCCATGGTGAATCCGCCTGCCTTGCCAGCCGCGGCCACCAGATTAAGAATCCACTCGTTCTCTCCGACGAATACCCTGTAGTCAAACGCCGGAACGGGGGTGTAGGCGAGGTAAGTCAGCAGTTCAAACGGACTGCCGTTACCTTCACCGCGCTTCTCAACAGCCATGATATACCTCCTTGGCTTTCATAAAATACAGTTACTGGTATATGGTTTATGTCAATTTTCTATTTCTTTTTTTGTTTAAATATTCGGCAATCTTAGCAAAAGCACCGCCCGCCTGTCAACCGCGAGGTTATTGACTTTATTCATTTTCGCTTTAGGATATACAGTATACATCCGTTCTTTGGTTAACCATGGAGGGTACCGTAATGGAAAAATGCGCGATATGTTTCGGATTCCTGGCTGCGATTTGCCTTGTCATCTACATGCTTTGCGGCGGGGATGTGTAGACTCTCCGCGTTCCGCGCAAAAAACTGGCTTCCAAATAATTCGGAAGCTTTTTATTACCATAAAAAAACCGCCTGCCAGTTGGCAAGCGGGCTATTTGTTTTACGGACAATGTTCAATCAGATTGCACATGAAGCGCCGAAACAACTGCGGCAACAGTCTTCTGGGTCGATCCCGCCTTCGCGGATGACCTCGTCCAGCTTCTCAAGCGGCAAATACATGAGCGAATCGACACCCAATCGCTGCCTGATCTGTTCGACGGAAAGATTCGCCGCGATCAGCTGATCTTTCGTCTTCATGTCAATGCCAAAGTGGCATGGCGACACAATGGGAGGCGAACTGATTCTCAGGTGGATATGCTCATACCCAGCTTTGCGGATCTTGCCGACTAACACCTCCATCGTTGTCAGTCGGACAATACTGTCGTCGCACCAGACTGCATTGGTTATCTTTTTCCCTCCATTTACCGTCTGGATGGCAGGTAAAACCGTATACTTGCGGTCTGATTTTTCCCGACGGGTATCCAGGCCCGGATCTATAAACGTCCGCCCGACATAATTGTCACGCACCATGCCGGTGAAGCGTTCCAAGCCCATGCCATGGGCATACCCATCAGTGAAGAAATTCCCCGAATCAGGCACACTCATCACGCAATCCGCGCAACATTGGGCGCCCGACGACCGCTCACAGGCAGCCGCCTTGTACCCCAGACGCCGGCGGAAATCTGCGCAGGTTTCCCCGGTTGGCAATACGCTGTCCGGCCGCGAGAAGTAGATCCACTCAAAAACGCACCACTGGCGTTTCTTCAGCGGCACGCCCTCAATCGAACGATATTCGCCATTCGGTTGTACGACGAGTATCTCTCCGCCCCGCACTTGCCGCTCAACCTCGGCATGCATGATGCTGAATGCGGTCGTTTCCGAAGCGGCCACAAAGAGACTGCCCCGACGCCCGACGAACAATGGGCGGTTTTCCCACGGGTCACGAAAAATATACAATAATGACCCGGTGATCAGACCGCCTGAATATGTAGCCCGAGTTGTCTGCATCATCCGACGGATGCCGTGGATGAAATCCTCATGCCAATCCGGTTTCTCGTGGTCGATGAACCAGTCAATCTGCTTGAGAATGAATTCCGCGTCATTTTCTGACGCATACACGTTCCCGCACTCCTTTTCCGCCTTCAACCTTAAAGCGGCCAAATCAGGCACGTCTCCATTGAGTGCGATGGCGAAGCGGCCTTTCCGGTCATGCAACCAATGCGGTTGGGCATTTTTGACGGTACTGCCGCCAGCCGTCGAATAACGGGTATGGCCAATCAGCATCTTTGGGCTGGCAGCGAGTATCTCACTGATCTTGTCCCGGTGAAAGACAACCGGCACCAGACCCATGCCTTTTGTCCCGTCAACCCGACAACCGTCACTCCATGACCCGCCAGCACTCTCCTCTCCTCGTGTCTGGAGACGGAGCATGCCATTGTAATAACAAGTCAGTAAATCCTCTGGCGACTTACCGCCCGCCAATCCTAAAAAACCACACATTGGATACCTCCATGTTGTTGTTTATCAAATAACGTTATTTATTTCTTGGGGAGATAATCAATCTTACACCACCCCTACCCAGGCTGTCAAAACGAGCTTCCTTTATCTGCTATACTTAGATAAAAGGCGGATTAAGGCCCGAAAAAAAGAGGCCGAACTGCATTTAACAGCTAAAATCCCACATCCTACCACCCACCTAACTTCCCACTGCCAAATCTCACCCCCTCCCCGTTCTCCTCTTTAGCTCTCTATAGCCATCTCATTATCCCATGAAAAAAGTCCTGGTTACCGGCACCTTTGATATCCTCCACCCCGGCCACCTGTCCCTGTTCAAACAGGCGAAAAAGCTGGGTGATTTTCTTATAGTCGTGGTCGCTCGGGACAGTACGGTATTTAAAGTCAAAGGCAAAAAACCCCACCACACGCTCAGGCAAAGGGCGTTCCAGCTGAAAAAAATAAAGATCATTGACCGTGTTGTGCTGGGACGGCCGGGCGATAAACTAAAAATTATCGAGTTGATGAAGCCAAATATTATCGGACTGGGATATGACCAGAAGGCATTTACCCGAGGCCTACGCCGGGCACTGAAAAAACGCGGCCTACAAATCCGTATCGTCCGCCTCAAGTCATACCAACCGGACAGATACAAATCCTCCCTTCTCCGCCCGACTTGAATGAAAAACATTATTCTGTTACACTGAGTATACTTTACTTATTTATAAACTCTCTATGCCGACTAAAAAAGCATCTGCCAAACACTGGCGCCAGACAAAGGCCCGAACAGCAAAAAACCTGAAAGTAAAAAACCAGGCGAAAAAAACAGTAAAAGCCGCCCGTCAGTTTGTATTGGCCAAAGAAAAAGATAAGGCAACCGCAGCCGTACGCGCGGCCGTCAAGACGCTCGACAAAGCCGCTTCAAACGGCGTGATCAAAAAAAATACGGCCTCCCGCCTGAAATCACGGTTGATGAAACAACTGCGCGGCCTGACGAAATAGCCTCACCCGGCCCGGCAAATCTTGGTGATCAGGAGGTCAAACAGGACCCGCGGATCATGGGAAGTCGACTTGAATGCGATGTCCAGCTCCAATAGGCGCTGGTACAGATCTTTGAGTTCGCCGAGAGTGAATTTCCGGGCATCACGGATGGCTTTTTGTGCGACAAACGGATGGAGTTTCAGCCTGGCCGCAACCGTATAGTAATTCGGTTCGCGGTCAATAATTTCACGCACCTGCAGTAAAATCCTGAGCTGGCGGACCAGCATGGTCAATAAATATAAAGGATGGCTGCCGAGCGCCAGCTGGCCGTGGAGTAAATTCAGCGATCGTTTGACGTCACGCTCGGCCAATGCGTCGGTCAAATGGAATATATTCTCGTCAAAACTGGCGCGGACATTCTGGCGAACGTCATCTGCCCTGATGGCCTGGCCGGAAGTCCAATGAATCAATTTTTCGATCTCTGACGACATGGTCCAGAGATCCGGACCGACCAGGCTGGCCAGTTCAAGCACGGCCGGCGGCTCGATCGCCCCCTGCCGGGCCTTCACTTCACTCTTTATCCAGGCATTGAGCCGTTCACCGGACAGGAGCGGGAATTCCTCGGCCCGTTCCCGGCCCAGACGGTCCGCCAACGAACCAGGAACAGCGGCTGCCCGGCGATTTTTCTTTTCCGGAGCCGCTTCTTCGATAAATACCAGCACATTGTCATCCGCCCATTCTGCATCAAGGTATTCTACGATGTCTTTCTGAATTTTCTTGTTCTTGTTCCGGCTGATGAGGTTTTCTATGCTGATAAACCGTTTTTTTGCCAAAAAACCGGCCGATCCCACAGCCTTACGGAAATCTTCCATGGCCAGCTTCTCGCCGTCCAGCCTGACCACGTTCAAACCGGACGGGTCATATTTTTTCTTGAACCCATCCCGGTAAAACCTCAGGCGTTGTCTGGCGCGGTATGAATCGGCGCCATACAGGTAAATGATCATCAGGGTTGACAATAAATGCGTATGAACTTATAGTAACACAATTGTACATCAAAATCACAAATTGAACAGGAGGAGACGTGCATCAAATACGTCCATTCATTGAAAAAGTCCGCACACAGCACACGCTGGAGAAGTTCCCGACAGAACAGGGCCGGATCGGTTTTATCCATGGGGTCATGCGCGAGATGACCGGCGATACGAACGTCATGGTCGCATTCACCCTGGAATACCTGCGGCAATGCAAAATCACCGCCAGCCGGAAATTGGTACAAACGTACCTCATAAAAATCTCAAGCACCAAGCTGATTGATAGCGCAATAACTCAGCTCATCCGCAAGGGCATTGTCACCGAGGATAAAAAAACCCTCGAAATACAACTGTCCATCTGAATCCGTCCCCCAACCTAAGCCGGGAATATCTCGGCTTTTTTTATTTCTTTTTCTGTTCCCCCCAATTCGGGCCAACTGAAACGTCCGTTTTAAGCGGCACGTCCATCGTATAGACTGAATTCATCTCTTGCCGGATGAAAGCCCCGACTTTTTCCACGTCAGCGGCCGGCACCTCAAAAACAAGCTCGTCATGGACCTGGAGAATCATGCGCGTCCGCGGACTGACTCCCGGTAATTTCTTTGCAATGGTGATCATGGCCATCTTCATCAAGTCAGCAGCCGTGCCCTGGACCGGCATGTTCACAGCCATCCGTTCTGCCTGAGCCCGGACCTGCCTCATCTCGGAATTTATTTCCGGCAAATACCGGCGGCGACCGAACAGCGTCTCTACATATTCCAGTTCACGCGCCGACTCGATGGTTTGACCCAGATATTCCTGGATCTGCTGGTGCACATAAAAATATTTCTCAATAAAGGCCCGCGCGCGTTCGCGCGACATGTTCTTGCGGGAGGCCAGCCCCCAGGCGCCCATCCCGTACAGCACGCCGAAATTAACTTCCTTGGCTTCATAGCGCTGTTCGTCCGTCACTTCTTCCAGGGGAATATTATAAATATCCGCGGCGGTCCGGCGGTGGATGTCTTCCCCTTTTTTAAAGGACTCAATCATCTTCTCGTCATGGGCCAGCGAAGCAACGACGCGCAGCTCAATCTGCGAATAATCCGCCGATACTATTTTAAAGCCCTTCTCCGCGATAATCGCTTGCCGGATTTTCCGGCCCTCTTCCGTCCGGATGGGGATGTTCTGAAAATTAGGGTCGGATGACGACAGGCGTCCGGTGGCGGTAATCGTCTGGTTGAAGCTGGTATGGATCCGGCCGGTTTTTGGGTTAACCAGTTTTGGCAGGGCTTCGACATAGGTCGACTGCAGCTTTGAAAGCTCGCGGTATTCAGTCAGGAGCGCGATAATCGGATGCTGGTCGCGCATCTTTTCCAGCTGGGCCGCGGCCGTCGATAACCCGGTCTTGGTCTTGCTGATCCCCTCCGTGCTTATTTTCAGCCGCCCAAACAGCACCTCCTTCAATTGCAATGGGGAATTTATATTGAAGGTTGTGCCAGATAATTCATATATTTTCTTCTCCAACGTACTTATTTTTTGTCCTAATTCTCCGGAAAGAGCGGCCAGGAATGGAACATCAATCTTCACGCCATTTTTTTCCAGCATGGCCAATACGGGAACGAGAGGCATCTCAATGTCGCGCATCAGTGAAAGCAGTCTTTTCTCTTCCAGTTCCGGCCTGAAATACCGGCAAAGTCGGTACGTAAAGTCGGCATCTTCGCATGAGTACCACGATACTTTGTCCGTCGGCACCAGGTCCATAGTAATCGCGTCTTTGCCCTTGCCGATCAGGTCGGTGATCGGCTGCATCTGGTAGCCGAAAATTTCAAAAGCCAGGGCATCCAGACCATGTCCGCGCGACCCGGGATTGAGCAGATATGAGGCGACCATGCTGTCGAAACTGGCGGGCGCCATAACTATGCCTGCTTGCGCCAGTATGGCCAGATCATATTTTATGTTATGACCGAACTTGCTAATCTTTTCGTCTTCAAGCAACGGCTTCAATTTTTCCAGCCAGATCCGGTTATTTTTTATATCAAGATAAAAAGCGTGGCCGTCTTCCCAGCAAAAACTTACCCCGAGCAATTTGGCGCGGAACGGGTCAAGACTGGTCGATTCGGTGTCCACCGCCATAACTGTCTGTTCACGGGCCTCCGCCAAAAAGTCAGCGAATTCAGAATCCGTCTGTACCAACTGATAACTCACTTCCCTTGAACTCTTACTGTTTGGCTTCTCTGCCTTCTCAATATTTTGCCCATCCTCGCCTTCTTTAACGCCTTCCTCTTCTCCCCTTTCTGGCTTTATGTCCGGCAGTCGTCCCAGCAGGCTTTTGAACCCCAATTCCTGGAACAAGGCAAACACTTTGCCCTTGTCCAGGGGATGCAGCCGGCATCTGTCGTTGGAATATTCCAGCGGTACGTCACGCACGATCGTGGCTAGCTCGCGGCTCATGAAAGCCTCCTTCTTGTGCTCGCGGAGCAGTTTTAAATAGCGCGGTTTGATGTCGGACACGTCGCCTTTCGCGTCGATTTCCTTATAAATATTCTCGACGGTATTGAATTTTTTCAGCAATTCCAACGCGCTTTTATCCCCGATACCCTTAACGCCGGGTATGTTGTCCGATGGGTCGCCGGCCAAAGCCTTATACTCGATCATCTGGGCCGGTGTCAGGCCGTACCGTTCATCCAATGCCTTTTCGTCATAGATTACCGTATCCGACATGCCCTTGCGCAGCGTGTAGACGACCGTATGGTCGTCGATCAGTTGGAACGCGTCCTTGTCGCCGGTCACGATCACGGTCTCGATGTCCTTTTTCTTGTTTAGCGCCGCTACTGTACCGATGACGTCATCGGCTTCAAATCCCTGCTTCTCAAAAACGGGGATGCCGAGGACGCTCAATACGTCCTTGGACATCGGTATCTGGTCATAGAATGCCTGCGGCGCTTTCGGCCGGCCGGCTTTGTACTGTGCAAAATCCTCATGCCGGAACGTCTTACCCCGCATATCATAGGCCACGGCCACATACGTCGCTTTGAACTCTTTCAGCACTTTCAGCAGGACAGAGGTGAACCCATACACCGCGTTAATGAGCCTACCATCCTTTGTTGTCAATGGCGGCAGGGCATGGAAGCTCCGGTGAAGCAATGCATTGGCGTCTATAATAATGAATTTTTTATGCTTGTTGGTCATATGAATACTGTCATTGTAGCAGTTTTATACCGTTGGCGCACGGGCTTGTTCACTTGACAAACCTCTATTTTTGCGCTATACTAAGGATAGAAAACAAAAAGAAAAAGCAAAAAAGTGGCTCCTTGAACGGGGGCTACAGCGAATAGACAAGGGCTGTGGCCCCTATTTTTATTTGCGAAAACCTATACGGTATTCGTAATGCTCCCCGGCGTCTCCCGGTGATAGACGTACGTGGGGTATGCCACTTTTTCCACGTTGAACCGCCGGGATACTTTTTCCAAAAATTCCGCATCACCGATATACTGCACATTACGGAATCCGTTGACATCAAAAAAAACGTCCCGTTTGCCGAAAAACGTCCCGCCGATCGCGCACTGCGACAGGTGGATTTTTTTTGTCATGTCATTCTTATCCTTTACAAACTGGTCGCCGATGATCGTCACGCCGCCGTGGATAAAATCGGTATGCGGATGCCCGCGCAAGTATGCGACCCGTATGGCCAGATGCTCCGGCAAATATTCATCATCACTCCCCAGAATAGTGATATACTGGCCAACGGATACCTGTAACCCGACATTAAGCGACAGGGCCGGCTTGCGGTTGTTGTGTTTGACATACCTGATACGCTGATCCTTCATGACGTGCTCATTGACCCTCTCAAACGTCCGGTCCGTGCTCCCGTCATCAACGATAATCAATTCCCATTCATCAAATGTTTGCCCATCCACTGATGCAATCGCCCGGCCGATCAGGTCAGCGCGGTTAAGCGTAGTCATGAGTATGCTCACCACCGGCCGATAGTCAGGGTAGTGCGATAAAATAGTCTGGCCCATACGCTTATTGGAATGTAATAACCACAATCTCCGGACGGTTACCGGTACGCATGGGCGGCCCCCACGTGCCCACGCCACTGGACGTGTATTCCGTAAACGGCCCGTCAACCGTCAGTCCGTACCCGTGACCGTGGAAAACCGCGTCAGTGATGTAATTGAACGGCCACAGCTGTCCGTCATGGGTATGGCCCGATAAAACAAGATTAACGCCAAGATTTTTTAGCGTATCCAGATCCGATGGCTGGTGCCACAGAACAATGGACGGCTGCCCGGCCACGGCCAGGCTCACTATTTTTGAAAAATCCTTCTTCTCCCCCGGCTTGGGATAATCAACGCCGACGATATTGACGCCGGCTACGTCCACTGAACTATCCCGTAAAATATTTATATCAATGGCTCGCAACGCATCAAGCGACTTGTCCAGGCCGATATACGTCTCATGGTTTCCGGTAATAAAATACGAACCAAACGGAGGGGTCAATTCATTCAACGGCTCAGCCAATGTGTCCAGGTTGCGGCCTTCTCCGTCGAAAAGATCACCAGTAATAAAAACGACGTCTGGGTTTATCGCCTTGACCTGGCTGATAATATGCTGCATGAATCTCTCACGATGGACCGGCCCTAGGTGCACGTCTGACAGCTGGACCGCTACCCGGCCTTTCCAGGCCTGGGGCAAATTCGGGATGGTAACGGTAATGCGTTTTATCACGGGATGTTGGGCGTTCCATAATCCATATACCGAGAAGGCGGCTGCCGCAACAATAAACACGCCGGCTATGATAGCCATGGGGATTTGTATCCCACACACCTTGCCGATAAAAAACACCAGCCAGGACGCTGCCACGGCCAAAGCCAGATACCACACGATCCCGAGCCACGCGCCGGCGCCGGCATACAGGGCATTGACCAGGGCGTTGTCTCTCCAGAACGTCAGTGCGGTCGTCGCCAGGAAACTCAACGACAACACGGCCAATACGATCCGTAAAATATATTTTATTTTCACGCTGTGAATACCGAAAAATTTCACCCACGACGCGTAGAGCCCCAGGTGCCCGGCGGCAATGATGACAGTAGCAATGACGAGGAAAATGACCATAAAATACCACTTCATATATTTGTGGCCTGAAGTATACACGGTTTATATGGGCTGATCAAGGCATGTTGACGGGCCGCCGATTTGCCGATACACTGTTTCTGCTGCCTGTCGTGGTTTGCCTGAAAAATGCCTAGATCGGCAGTATGTTGCTTTTTTGGCGCTGCGTTGCCGGAGCCCCCGCAAAGATTCGTCCATGTATGGCGGTCAGTGACGAATGCCTTGTCAGTGGGACTCCGGCATTTTTATTTTTCCTTGGCCCTTGTTTTCCAGATATATACCGCGACCGCCCCGATCGTCACGGCTCCAGCCGCGACAATATACATTACCGCCTGAGAACTGGACTGCCTCTGTGGGATGACAATAGTATCTGCCGTCGTCTCAGTACCCAAAACCTGGCCTTCTGCCCCAGCGCTTTCTGGTGGCGCGACGACAATATCATCCTTTGACCGCGGTACGATACGCAGTCCGGCGTCCGTCTTGCTCACCTCGCCGGTAATCGTAACGGTGTCGCCAGCTTTCACCGGCAACGTTTCCAATCCCGGCTTTTTGGAAACATAAACGCGGATGCTGTTTCCTTCCTCATCCACCACGTAAAAACTCCGGCCACTAATACTGTCTACCTGCCCGCTGACGATCACGGTTTTCCCGATCAAAGATTCAGTAATGCCGAGTATATCCACTACTGTAGGATCCTGGGAAACTGCCATTTCTGCCGTCGATTGTTCGGCTGACAAGCCAGCCGTAGTGACGGCACTGACCGGAGCCACGGCACTACTATCTTCTTCCTCGGAAAATTCATTGGTACCCCCGGCGGTAATGGCAGCCGTCCATTGCCAGTGTTGCCCGTCGTCCGTGCGGGAGAATGAAACATCCTCCTTGGCCTTGCCATACGTCACGCCGTGGACAATTGCCTTGGCTGGGTCGATCAGGTACAATGTATCGCCGGTGTTGTTCAAAGTAATTTTGCTCATTTGGTGATCAATGACCAGGAATTCACCCACGTCAATGACCGCACTGTCTGAAAAATAATATATCGTCTTTTGGTCGGTCAATGACCACCCAGCCAGTTGGATCGGATGGTCATCGTTATTTACCAGTTCGACAAACTCGCATGCGTCATCCGGGCCGGCGCATGACGGCAGCGCTTCATTGATGAAAACTTTTTTTGAATAATCAAAAACTCTCGGTGTGGGCACTAAAGTATCTGTCGATACCGGCCTTTGATTTGTCGGCATAGTCGCGGTATTCGCATTCAAATTGGTATTATTGGTATTAGCTGTAACCGGCGCCGGAATTAATGGCGCGCTGTTAACATTGGTAACCGGCACGGTCGGCGCGGCGGCCGTGACGAATTCTGGCTCGGATAATGAATTCTGCGGCTCAGGCGTGGCTTGAATGATAAAATCGTTTTGATTATTGCCGCTGTCCTCGCCGTTGCCGGCAAAATAGTCGCGGCCGCCGTCTATCATATAATCGGCAGTTGAGTCGGATTTTGCCTTACGCTCCAGGCTTTTTGTTGCTGCTGGATTGGCGGCCGCGGTTCCCTCGGACACCGTTGCCGTGCCCCATCCGACTTCGTCAATACTATTCTGCGAACTGTCGAGTAACAACACCGTATTGTTGTCTGAGATTGAATTGGTCGTCGAATACACGGCGTCAGGTGCTACCACGCCGGCATACCCGGTCGGATGGGCGGCCAAAAAAAATCCGTTGGCCGGAATCGACTTGCCGCCAAAGTCGGCAATTAACACATAATCATTTCCAGTGGCCGTCTTTTTCACCAGCGACCAGCCGTTCAAACTGACTGCCGTGCCGGTCGGATTGTACAGTTCGATGAATTCGTCCGTGGTTTTCCCGGTCCCGCCGCTGGTCTGTATCTCGCTGATGACGACGTGATCGGCTGTCGCCGCTTTAGCCATCATAGTCAGATTTAGAAGTGCGATTGATACGATAATTATGATCGTAAAGGCTATGTAGGATAGGATTTTTTTCATAGTGTCTTCTGGTTAGAGTTAGTTATCTGTCATTCTGAAGCCGCAACCATGCGGCTGAAGAATCTCCCAAGCCTACGGCTTGGGGGTCTCTTCGCTATCGCTCAGAGTGACAAGGGATGAGGTCTTTACCAAGATTTTTCCAATTTGGATTCATTGATTTAATTAATGCAATTTTTCTTTTTCGAAGCCAGCCTTTTATCTGCTTTTCCCTCATGATTGCTACTGTAACATCATTTGTTTCTTCGTAATACACCAATTTCGTTACTTTGTATTTACCCGTAAACGTTCTGATATCTTTATTACCATGCTCAATTAACCTACGAATTAAATTGTTGGTTACACCTGTGTATAAAACTCGATTGAATTTATTTGCTAAAATATACACGTAATATTGTCGTTCATATTTCATCATTTTTTTCTTCAACTTTATTCCAAACCTTCATCTTTAAACATTCAACATATGACCAACATACGCTCCCTCTCTCCCAGGCCCTGCCGAAACCTTCCCCGAAACGGTAGGACCGGGAAGACAAGGAGTGTTACTCCTTGCCGTTCTCCTTGTCGCTGACCGGCGCGTTGGTCACGTCGATCTCCTCCACGACGACCTCGTCGTTCACCTTTTCCGTCTGCGGCTCGGCCTTGGCCTTGGCTCCGCCCAGCATGATCAGGTTCTGCGCGATCACTTCCGTCCGGTTGCGTTTGACGCCGTCCTTGCCCTGCCAGTTGCGCGTGTGCATCCGGCCGTCAATGTACACCCGGTCGCCTTTCTTGAGGTACTTACCCACGACGTCCCCAAGCCGGCCCCAGGCGATGACCGGATGGAATTCCGTGCTTTTCTTCATCTCTTTGCTCTTGTAATCCCGCCAGGCATAATTCGTGGCCAGGCGGAACGAGGCGATCGACTGCCCAGTCGGCATGGTCCGGAGTTCCGGATCCGCCGTCAGGTTACCGATCAGTTCTGCTTTGTTGAGGTTCATAATTTTTTCCTTTCGTTAATGGTTAATTATTTCGACCTTTTATTGATAATGTATTGCGAAGCGTGGATAAATAGACAGCAATAAACAAGCCTGTCTTGACAGACTGGGGAAGTTTATTACAATTAAAATCAGCTTTTTAGGAAAGAGCGCGTTACTGTAAAAAGTTTCCACCCAGGCATCTCTAACACGTTTAGGTTGTCACGGGTGTGTGACAGCAGTAATGTACTATTTCTAACAAAACGTAAGCTCCAACTAGACGACCGACCCAACTAAACTAAGGTCGTCTTTTTGGTTATAACGATCTATAAAAAACTCATACTTTCTAGCATGGCATTGACATCAGCGTTACCTGTCGTACCAATGGCATTAACGTTAATTGAATACATGACAACATTTTTTATGAATATATAATTTGTAATTGTTTGTGTGTTGTTATTGTCATACTCGATGTTATAACTACGGACAAAAGCCGGCATTCCTTTAAGAATCGACTGATTATAAAGTTTTAAATCAATCCCATACAAAAAGCAGTATGTTTCATTCGTGCATGTCTCAATGGATTTTTCTGTTTTTTGAAATGAAACAGAAAAACCGCGACGAGGTCGCTCATAAGTTATATTTTCATAAAAACCTAGATATGTCGAATCAAACCCCCCCTCCTCACTGGCTGAATATGAATTTGGATATGTCAGCTGGAACTGCGCATCTTCCTTAAAAATATTCAATCGGTCGGCCACTATGTTATCAGTAGTAAATTTAAACGTTGACAACATGTCGAGCATGGTTGATAGTATATCCTGATCCATAGCTGGCCACATTTCAATTTTATATAACTTACTATTTACCTTGCATAATAGTTCATACATATTACTTCCTTCACTCTGCATAACATATGAGAAACACCGCTGACCATTTAATTGTATTTCGTTAGGATGTTTTGATGTGAGGATAACCTCATTATTTTGTATATCATACCAGTATTTTTCTAGATCAGACGTCGCGCCGTACGTTGTAATCACTTGGAATATTTTATCTGATGACACAGTATGGAATGAGGTTACAAAATGAGCTGGAAGCGTATCTAAAGGTAAAATATCCGCGGGATAACGTACCGAGAACCCATTGTTAAATGATGAATATTCGGGCCAACTACTGGTATCTTTTAAAAAATGAAATTGAGAAGAATACACGTCAGCATACTGTTGCACTAGAGCATATGAAAAACTTGAATATGATTCTATCCGTAATTCAATTATCCAGGAATCCTGATGCATATATACAAAACACACTGGCGCTGGCGAGCTACTGATAGTTCCATCCGAACAAACTTTCACCATTGGAATATCATTATAAGTAATGTTGTCCCATGTGGCTGTCGCCGATCTTGCTGACTCAATTTCTACGCTTTTCAGCCTGACCCATGTATCAAGGTCCTGGCCGGTATCCCTATATTTCCCCACTGAAAAACTGATACTTTGATCATTAACTCCTAATGTTGGCTGAAACCACAGGAAAGATCCCTCATCGGTAAAATAATCGTAAATCTGGTCAAGACTCGGGGTGGTCCACTCGGAAGGGATGAACAAATAGAAATTCACCGAATCGCTGAAATAGGGATACGGCACCCAGTCGGACGTATCAATTGACGCGACAGACTTTTCCGATGCAGTGTCTGTATTTATAACAAATTTATCCTCTGAGGTTGGAGTATTAGTTGTACTGCCTGAAAATATGCCACTTCTATACAGCGCTACTCCGCCGCCGATCAGCACCGCCACGATCACTACTAAAAATCCGGCGGCAAGCAGGCGATTAGTTTTTAATTCATTGCCATTCATTCTATTTAATCTTATTTATTTCATTTATATACTCACGATAATTCTGAAACCTTAGCGAATTCAGCAATACATTCAAACCATTATTGAGATCCTCATCTCCACTCGATTGTTTGATAAGAATAATATTCCATGTTGGGTTGGCTGTTTTTGGACATAAATAATACGCCAAACCGTCTGGATTGCCTTTACTTTCCGGTTCATGTGGATCAAATGTGCTTACCGTATATCCCGTAAAATTATCAAGATTTATAATATTTATCTTTTCTCCGTCTGTTTCTTTTGGCGCACTTTCACCAATTAAATCACCATCGGTTAAATATATATCAACCTGATTCCAATTCATATCCGAATACGTAATCGGATAGGCGCCAACTGAAACTGACATAGCCGCTTTTTGCGGGCCTCCTATCTCGCTTAATGAATTTACTAGCGTCACATCTCCGTTTTCATATACATTCCAACTGATCGGTACATCAAAGAAAATAACATCATCGATAAAACTTGCCAGCACTACGGGTTTCACTTCTGGACTAAAATCAGAAACTAAAGACGTATGATGAGGGAGAAGAGTATAACCTATGGCAATGCCAAAAAGAATTAATACAAACACAATTACTAATCCGGCGGTGAGGGGGCGATTAGGTTGTAAGGATATATCAGCCATATTTAATTACGCTTCGGTATTGTAGATTTTTTTGCTACCTGTATTTGGATCCACATATTGAATTTCCGTTTCTGAGATCCACTGAGGTTGAAAATATTTTGCTACTGAAGTATTAATTGTTTTAATGGTTTCGGTGATAAAATTTTCTAAGTAGAGGGTTACTTTTATTCCCGAAATGGAAAAAGCACTTGCCTCATCAGCATCGTAAAAAACCGGGTAATCACTATATACGATCGAAGATGCGTCAGCATTAAAAGTAACATCATGATTAAGCAAATCACCCTTAAACTGATATTTACTCACAAAAAAATCATTTGTTGATATTTTAAACACATTATTCGACAGCGAGTGGATTATCCCGCCCCAATAATATTTACTATCACTTGACCACGAAAGAGGATAGGTGGTGGTTGCCTTTGGATCAATAGTGAGTTCATCTATTGAAAAAACTTTAAATAATGAACCGCTACCATCAATTAAAACTAACTCATCGACTCCCTGATTTTGCTTGATAACAATAATTTTCCCGCCATCAGGCGAAGTCCTAAAGTCGAGTCCCTGTGCCGAAAACATTTTTGTTTCATGCTTATTTAAATCAATCTTCCACAATTCATCCGTCCAATCACTATTCGTACCCTTATTGTTAATTCGCTTGATAATGTAAATATTCCCAGCGTGGTATTCGATAGCATGGTAGTGATCAAAATAAATATTTGGGTAGGATACCAAAATGCGTGTTTCGCCATTCTTCATCTGTAGAACAATATCAGTCATATTTGAATCGGTAATATTCTTTTGCAGGCTGGCAGAAAAGACTAAGTTTGCATTGACTGGAATGCTTTTTTGCGTTGTTAAAAAAAATGAGAAATATACAAAAATACCTACTGCTACAGCAGAGAAACAAATAACAAACAGTGCTGATAAAATACGAATTATTTTATTCATTGGAATTATTTTTTTATCCAGACTTAATAAATTTAAGGGAGGAGAAAATATTTCTCCCCCCACATTCACTTGCAAGCTAGAAACCGAACGCAAGTCCACCATCGAAAGATCCGTAAAACGGTCTATCCTGATTCGTCCAGTCGTTCCATGGATCCTTAACCCAGTAACGATTACCGTCAAAAGCGAAAATCACCACATAATGCGCCCCACCATTGATTCTCGCAATTACCGGAATTCCGCGCTGCAGATATGAGTATATCTGATCAGCGCCAAACCAGTAATGGCAGTTTCGGCTCATGCCAGGATACTGAAGCGCTTGCGGCAAACGAATCATATTACCACAACCACCATCGTAAAATGCATAATGGGCTCTTCCACCATAGCTCCAATCATTGAGCGCTGGAGGATTGGCGGCGCTATATCCCATCTTTGCATAGCACATTGCGATAGAGGTAAGAAAACATCCGGCTGAACCGATGGTCGTACCACAGCCACCAAAGCCAAGCGGTTTCGAGCTCCAATGGGGATCTCGTTGACTGTAGAATGGTACCGGGACATACAGCTGCCATCCAGCTGCCGCTTTTACGGGACCCCTACCCATATCATCCATCATGGCTACTCGGCCAAGCGCGTTGACCGAATCAGCGGAGATGTTGATATTCGGCAGAGTATCGGCCGGGTTCAGGGTCGGTTCGGAAATAACCGGGTTGGACGCAGGCTTGTCCTGCAGAGAGTCGCATCCGATCACCGCAACGAGGGCGATCGACACAAACAGCGAAAACAACAGTTTCTTTGACATTTCAAGTGTCCTCCTTTGGACAGTTGAGGTTTTTCAAGTTACAAACAGTTTCATCCGAATAGGTCTAGGTGCTACGGAAACTTAACCTCAAGTAAGGAGCGACCCACGGAAATAGGCTCCTTACTACAGGGTATAGGTGTTGGTCATAGGCATCATGCCTCCTGATGATTTTAAAGGTTCAATGTTTATATTGAAGTGGATTGTTTTCCACCTGTATGTTAATGGCTTTTTTGATATGGATAGGCAGTTATCCACCGATGGGTGCGACGGCGCTGGGGTGCGACGGCGCAGGAGTTTCGGTCAATGACTGATTGCTGTTTTTTCACTTTTTGGTTATGAGGTGCGACGGCGCTGTAAGTTCATTCCCATCATCATTTCTACTGTAATTATACCGCTATTTGGACTGTCTATAAATATTCATCCACACGAAATGAGGATAACAAAAAAACCGGCCGCGTGCCGGTTAAAAAATTAATCATAGCAAGATTACGGGAAGGCTATTCCATCCGGCGATGCCGTGTGGTCGCCGTAGCTGATGTCATCCGCGCCGACTTCCAAAGAATAGTTCAAATCATAATACGTATACGGCGTGCCGCCGATCGGCGTATAAGAATACTCAATGCCGTTAGGCGCTGGATTCTCCGGGATAGCCTGCAGGTAATCCGGGATTAAACTTGATAAACTTTCAGGATATGCGTCTTTATCGGTTTTGTACCTCTCCAGCGCGTCCCTGATCTGCTTGATGTCCGAAATGCGCTCGGCATCCCGCTGCCGGCCCAGGGCACGTTCGGCTTCAGATAACTGCTGCGGCGGGGTGGAAGAAATGCCACGGTTGAGCGACTGGCTAATGGTCGTATCGCCAATATCTTCATCGGCTGTATTGTTGTTCGCGTTTTTTTCCGCCCAGATGCTGTACCCGAATAAGCCAATGATGGCAATCCCGACGATCACCAATATGACGGGAAGTTTCCTGGTCTTGGCTGGCGGCTGGTTTGGCATAATGCATGGGAAGTATAAATGAAATAAAAAAAGCTGTCGAGACAAGCGTCTCGGCAGCCTAATATGCATTGTCAGACCTTAGAGGTCCAGCTTTCCGCGCAAGGAACGTTCACGGAGGCTCTCGATGAGCCGGCTCATCGATTCGCTCTCATGAATGCAGCGGATAGCGCGCGCCAGCAGAGGCGCGGCATCGATCACCACGATTTTCGGAGGCAGTTTGCCTTCAAACGAAACCGAACTGGTAGTGACCAGTTTCGTGATGGGCATGCGCTCAATCATTTCCAGGGCGGCATTGGATGCGATGAAATGCCGGATGAAGACGTAAATCGCATTCGCCCCCATCTTGAAAAGCGCGGACATGCCCTCTTCCAGCGTCCGGCCGGTCAGCAATTCGTCGTCCCAGACCAGGCACGTTTTTCCGGCCGGACTGACGTCTCCGGAAACACCCCACACCTCAGGGTTCTCCGTATCGTCCACGCGCTTCTTGTGGATAATAACCACCGGGATATCACCCAGCGACCGCGCAATCTTATGCAGCGGCTTGTTATTATTCTCGTCAGCGGTGACGACCACGCAATCCTGGAGCTCTGCCTCGTGGATATACTGGAACATGAGCGGATCAGCGAAAATCTGGTCAGTCGGCAGGTCAAAAAATGACTGTTCCTGCTCGGCATGCAGATCCATCACCAATACCCGGTGCGCTCCCACTTTTTCCAGCAGTTTGGCCACCATTTTGGCGGTGACCGAGATGCGCCCCTCATCCTTCTTGTCGGACCGGACATAGAACATGTACGGCATGACGACCGTAATCCGTCCGGCCGAAGACGTCTTGAGCGCATCCACGATCATGAGCAGCTCAACGAAATCCCGGTTGCACAGGAAACTGGCCAGATGGTTGAAATGCGCCTGCAAAACATCCAGAAGCGATCCTCCGGCGAATTGCAGTTCTGGCGGCAGCCCGCCGATGGTTTCCCGAAATGCGGCCAGGATTCTGTGCTGCTGATCCCGACTTAGATCATAGAAGCGGTTATCGACCCCGCCACGCGCACCTGACTGGATGACGAACACGTCAGCATCCCGGACGTCGTCGCCCACCTGCACCTTCATGTTGCCGTTGCTGAAATCAGTAAAGTTGATCTTTGTCGGGTCTACCGACAAATACCGGCTCACCTGACTCACCAGCTGCGGGTGAGAACGCCCTCCACAGACGATTATTTTACCATTCATGGTTCTACTCTCTGCCTTTCTCTCTATTATCAAGTTACTATGTTTGATTTGCCAAGTCGTTCATCTTACCGCCTTTTTCAGCATCACGTCAAATCACCCATATTTGCCTACTATATATATAATAGGATAGGATAATAGTGCCGATGAATACTTGCCCAGGTGGCGGAACTGGCATACGCGCCAGCCTTAGGAGCTGGTCCTCGCAAGAGGTTGGAGGTTCGACTCCTCTCCTGGGCACTTTCTCCATTCAATTGTTCAGTATAGCAGACGGTGGCTTATCGCATGCCTATAACGGACTCTGGATATTCTTCAACGCCGGGTTTGTCACGTGCGTGTATATTTGCGTTGTGCGGATATTGCCATGCCCCAGGAGTTCCTGCACGTACCGCACGTCCGTGCCGTTCTCAAGCAGGTGGGTGGCAAAGCTGTGGCGCAAACTGTGGAACGTGGCTGCCTTTTGGATCTTCGCCCGCGCCAGTGCATGCTCGAAAATTTTCTGCGCAGTACGACTGGAAAGCGTGCCACCGCGTTCGCTAGAGAACACTTCGTCATCCATACCCTTACCCGCAGTCATCTGCCGCAACCCGTCTGTCAGCTTGTTGGGCAGTACCGTAATCCGATCCTTGTTGCCCTTGGCGCCCTTGAGGTGAATGGTATGTTCCGCAAAATCAAGATCCCTAACCCGCAGGCTAACCACTTCACTCACGCGCAAACCAGCACCATAGGCCAGTGAAATCAGCAGGCAGTGCTTCACATTGGATATGCTGTCGATCAGGCGCGTAATTTCCTCACGGCTCAAAATGACCGGCAGTCTTGAAGGGCGCTTGGCAAACCGGATGTCAATTGGAGCGCGGGCTTTCGCGATTGCCCGATAAAAAAACTTAATGGCGTTCAAAAACAAATTCACCGTCTGGGGCGAATAGCTCCTTGACTGTTTCTCCAGTAAAAAACTCCTGATATCGCCAACGTCCAGCCACTCCAAATTATTTTTCTTATACCCAAAATACTCACGCAGGCATGCTACATACGCCCGAATCGTCTTTTGGCTGTAGTTTCTGATGCGTAATTCTTGTTCGACCTTCCCCAATATTTCTTGCATAATAAGCATAAATTTAATACCATTTAGTTAAATGGGAAGGTTACTGCCAGTATAGTCGGTATTCGTATAAAACGCAATATTAGTCACTTTTCAAACAAACTATACGCATAAAAAGGAGTTATACAAAATAGCTCAAAATTATTTCGCTACATCGTACAACACGGGATATCTGGCTTCGCCTATTCAAAAATATTAATTGGGTTTTATATATAAGGAGGAAAACAAAGATGAATAAAATAAACACAATTGGTAAATATGATGTTTACAAGCTAAACAAAAAAACCGCAATTGCTCACGCAAAAACAATCGCTCGCCTTGCCGATTCAATTCCCCTGGTTAATTACACCGAAAAAAAGATTCTAGCTGAATCAAAACTTAGCCGCATTTTTCACGGTAAGTGGGAACACAGCTTGGTAGTTTTTGACCAGGACAAGCCGATAGCCGTCATTATAGGCTATGAACGCGAGAAGGAGAATAACGACCAATATCCTCAGAACAGTATTTACATTAGTGAACTGGCAGTAGATGAAAACTACCAACGACAAGGGCTCGCTCGTGAGCTGGTAAAAATGTTCCTTGATTTTAATAAGTCTTTTCTGCATATCGACGGCGATTTACAATTTAGCATTCAGACTAATTCCGCGGACTGGAATCAACACGTCATCAACCTGTATAAATCGTTTGGATTTAAACAAATTGCTGCCAAAAAATACGATAACAGAACGGACGTGGTTCTGAAGCTAAAACCCAATTAATATTTTCGGGCTCCGCCCAAATTCGGTATGAACTTCAGATATCCCAAATGTTGTGCGTAATTCTAAATATTATATATGAAACCTGACATTTTAAGGCCGGGGAGATGCAGGCTATTTGTAACAGAGAATAAGATTCATTACTTTTAAATATTTTCCTTTACACAAGACAGAGACGGTAGCTTATACTCTAGTTGGCAGGACACTGACAAAACTAATTTCTATGCAGTGGCACGCGACAAAGAAAAAGTATTGATTATTGCCGAGAAGCTAAATGAGAAGGGGAAACTTACAATACATGGAAGTGATAGATCCCATGTCCGCCCAAACCAAGACGAGAAGGGACATAAGGCAATTGTGTGGGGCAATAAATTAATGAATTATGAAAAAAAAGAAATTGGCGCAAGACACATCTTTACCATTTTTCCACCTAAACCTAACTACATCCCAACAAGCTCACCCGCACTTAACCGTGAATCAGATCAAATAATCCAAGCAAAAAGTTTGGCTCCTTTTATACTAGTATTCTTCGCAATTCCTCAAAAGGGAGTCAAGGTTTCACTATCTTTGGGAATAAATATTGATCGACTTGAAAAAATCCCCGACGATCTTCTAGGATATGGCCTATTCCCTATGAGAATACATGACATACTTTGGTGTGCCTACAGAACGAAAGGTCTGGTCTGGCCTAAAGTAAGTCAAGCATTTTACACAGATGGTTACGATGTTCCTTTTGTGTTAGGAGAAGAGCCAGGTAGGTACACCTTGGAAGTACATCAGCCCGTTTATAGCCTGGTTGAAAATAAATTTAGTATTACTATTAATAAAATCGGTGATAAGTTAATGTAAAAAGAAGAACTACGCACAACAGCGTATATATGACATCCCTCTACACTGAAGCTCCGAAGGACGGTCACATGATACGCAAACATTAATGCCCCAAAAACATGGCGCCAACCACTTCACCTAATACAACGCCACAGCCGAAAGTCTAGGTAGTCTTAGCTATTTATTATTTTTTTAGAAAAAAATCCGCCTCAACCTTTCGATATATTGGCGGAAGCAGTTGGTCTGCTCAGTCCTGTACTACGACTTCAGTCATAGCGTTTGATCTCGGGGTACTTCGAACGCCATGCAGTAAGAATAAGGTGGCCAACACATTGGGGTTTCCTCTTCGTCATGCCCGATGCCCGAATGCAACCCCAGCACAAGATCGCATGTCTATCCTGGTCCATCTCTTCTCTTTGGCGCCTGCGGTCCATCTCTTCATTACCACGGAGATGGCAACGAAAGAAATCTGCGACCGAAGTACCAATGGCCATTTCACCGAACAATGGCCAGAAACGCCCCCTTTTTCTAGATAGATTGACTATCTCATTATCGACACGCGCTAGGACCTCAGCCTCTGACAACACAGCATCGATTTGTACTGGATGAGGCGTGTTCTCTCTGCCATCCATATGCCTTAACAGATTGGCAGAGGCGGGCGTCAAAACGAAATTGCTTTCGTGTCCGTTCATCTTGTTCTCCTTTTCCCACTATATTCCAGATAATTATTTTACAAAATGTGCATCCCTTTTATATAACGGATAATTATTGCATATAAATATGCCTCTGTCAATAGTTAAATGAAAAATGTGTAAAATAAGGTATATTTATAGTTCTATTTTCAACTTCATCTAAATACCCAAAAAACCATGCCACCAACTACTTCGCCTAATACAACGCCACAACCAAAAGTTGGCATCGGAGTCGTCGTCCTGAAAAACAATCAGGTGCTTTTGGGTTTGCGCAAAGGTAAACACGAAGACGGTACCTGGGGTTTGCCGGGTGGCAGCCTGGAATATAATGAGGAACTTGAGGAATGTGCGGTGCGGGAAACGAAAGAAGAGTGCGGGGTGCGTATTACCAATATCAGACGCGGTCCGTACGTAAATGCCATGCATTATGCCAATGAAAAGCATTTCCTGGTCGTGCTCATGGTTGCTGACTGGAAATCCGGAAAACCGGCTGTCACAGAACCTGAACGGTTCAGCGAATGGCGTTGGTGCGACTGGAATAATATGCCGAAGCCATTATTCCATCCACTGCAGATGTTCGTAGACACCGGCTTCCGGCCATAACCATCATTTTCGACATCCAGCCGGCGTAAGCGTCGTCCGGCCGGAGCTGCATCAATCAAAACACGCTTCTCATCTTTAACCATCCCTTTACATATATGAAAGCGCTCATCTACAATGGACCGGGCAAGATTGCCTACGGCTCGGTCCCCACTCCCAAGATCAAGCCTGACGAAGTGCTGATGCGGATTAAGTCCGTCGGCATCTGCGGCACCGACTTGCACATATTCCGCGGCGGGCTCAACGTCCCGGCCGGCAGCGTCATCGGCCATGAATTTTCCGGCGAAGTGGCCGCGGCCGGCAGCGAAGTCCATCACGTGAAAAAAGGCGACCGCGTCATTGGTGAACACGTGGTGTCCTGCGGCCAATGCCTATACTGCAAAACCGGCAAACCGAACATGTGCTCAAACGCCCAGGTCATCGGCCTGCACCGGCCCGGCGCCCTGGCTGAATACCTGGCCATCCCCGGATCGCTGGTATATAAAATTCCCGATACCATTTCGTTTGACGAGGCGGCCCTGGCCGAACCGCTCTCCATCGCCTGGTACGCCGTGCGCGAAGCCGGATATTTGCTGGACAAACAGGTGGCCGTCGTCGGTCAGGGCCCGATCGGACTGCTCGTTGACCAGGTGTTAACCGCAGCGGGAGCGCTGGTTACGGGCATCGATATCCGCCCACATACCATCGCCTTCGCCAAGAAAAATGGCTGGATCAGGCACGGCATCGTCACCACGGAACAATCGGCCCTAGAGCGGATACAAAAATACGCGCCGGACGGCTACGACGTGGTCTTTGAGGTGGTCGGCGCCGAAGCGACGGCCGAGCTGAGCCTGGAAATCTCCCGCCGCAACGGCACGGTGTTCATGCTCGGCGTGTTCGCCTCCCCGGCCAGGCTGAATATGATGAATATCGTAAAAAAAGAGCTGCATGTCTTTGGCTCCTGGACCTGCGCCAATTCTTTCCCGGAGACGATACAACTGATCGACCTGAAAAAGGTGGACCTGAAAAGTCTGATTACCAATGTGTACCCGGCCAAGGACGGCATAAAAGCTTTCACTGAGGCGGCGAACTACCAGGGCCATCGGCTGAAGAGCATAATCAATTTTTAAAAGATAAAAATCAGGGTTGCCTATGGGCAACCCTGTTGGTTTGTTCGAAAGTCTGGGAGCCTACCTTCGCCGGCGTGACTTTTTCTCAGGCGGCTGAGGTTTGACGGCCGGATTGGACGTGATAACCGGGGTGGCAATGAACTCCGGCTCGGCAAATGGCAGGCCCCAATTATCGGCGCCCCACGTGCGCTCCCACCACGACCGGTGCGCGTTGTGCTTCTGTACGTCATAGCACTGGCGGACGGAGTCAAGCAATGAAGCCCTGGCTTCGAGCTCGCCGGTCAGTGAAACATTCACTGTCCGGGAATCGGCCAATTCACCCTTGGTGGCCGTCAATTCACTGGCGCATTCGGCATACAATTGCTCGACGCATGGCAGACTGTCAGCCAGGATCTGCAACGCTGCATTCTGATCGGAAAGCTTGGCCGTCTGTTTCCTGAGACCGGCGATCTTTCCGTTCGCGACGTTCAGCAATGCGGCAATACTGTCGGCCCGCTTCATCTGATCGGCGGCCGCAGAGATAGAATTCTGCACCACAGCATGCAGGCTGGCAGTGTCAGATGCCAGGGTCGTGTTCTCCGTTTTCAGCGAGTCGACCGCCGTATTGAGGGCGGCGATCTCCTCCTTGTTGCAGCTGACCATGAACAGGGCGGCGATCGTGGCCACCACGAGCAACGGTATCATCCTACGAAACATAACTCTACCCTCCTTGGGTAATAGGTTTACAAAGAAACGATGTATTTATTTATTTCATTTAACAGTCGTCTATCTTAACAATTACCACTCAAACTGTCAATGAGATATATCATAGCGAGGCGGAGTTTATCCCGATGGACATCGGGAGGTCTCGCGGGCCCCGAGCCGAGCGATACTGCTTTGGGAAAGAAAGCGATGAAGGGAAACCGGAGGTGTCCCTTCATAATACTCCCTCTTGACTCCCCTCCTGCCTTGGGTTATACTGAGTACTACCGTAATGAACATCTTATCCCCAATAGCGAAAAATATGGAAAAAACCTTACTATTAACCTTTAAAAGCGGCTAAATCGCCCCATCATTTCAGCTAACGATTTAGTCCCGCTCCGCGGGATTTTTTGTACCTTCCGAAGCATAAGCGAGGAACCCTGAGCGAGCAACGTGAGTCGAAGGGCCTCAACGGCGAATTGTTCCGAGCGAAGCCGAGGGACCCCACGATCCTTATAACCAAACCTTGGACCCAGATCAACCACACTACTCAATATATATAGTAGCGTCAGACCATCTGGAGCTTAAGGACCGGGACCTTAACAACATATCAGTGAGAAAGTGTGATGAGCATCTTTACATATATTCACTAAGAACGGAAAGTTCCGTGTCTTAGTGATTGCAATAACAAGGGCGTATGGCGAATGCCTCGACACCAAAAGACGAAGAAGGACGTAGGAGCCTGCGATAAGCCTCGGGAAGGTGGCAACCAACCGTTGATCCGGGGATGTCCGAATGGGGAAACCCGATTATGATTCAACCATAATCATCCGCGCCTGAATCCATAGGGCGTGCGAAGCTAACCCGGTGAATTGAAACATCTTAGTAGCCGGTGGAAAAGAAACGAATGTCAGTTCTCAGTTACCATCGTTCAGTCATATTGACTGATCCTGGTATCTGATGACTGGCTCATTCCCTTAGTAGTGGCGAGCGAACAGGGAGGAGTCTAAATCCTTTTCATGAAATCTTGTATGTCACGCAAGTGATGTATGGGAGGGAGAAGCGCAAGCTGCTGTGAACTGGGTGTTGTGAGAGAATTAATTTTGAAATCTTGCGAATTTCGAGCGGAATATCTGTGAGTTCCTTTCCCGCTAACCGTTTAGGTAGCAGGACAGGCACTTGCTAATCCTTTAGCCGAAGGCTCTGGAACGAGCCACCACAGACGGTGATAGTCCGGTAGGCGAAAAAGGGTTAGGTTCTGCCTTAATTCTTCTCAAGTACCATGGGACTCGTGAAATCCTATGGGAATCTGGGACGACTATTGTCCCAAGACTAAATACTTTTGGCGATCGATAGTGAACAAGTACCGTGAGGGAAAGGTGAAAAGCACCCCGGTGAGGGGGATGAAATAGTATCTGAAACCATACGCTTACAAGCAGTCGGAGCCTGCCCATTGGGCAGGTGACGGCGTGCCTATTGAAGAATGAACCAACGAGTTAGTTCAGTACCGTTTATCTAAGCCCGCATAGGGCGAAGGTGTAGCGAAAGCGAGCGTTAATAGCGCGACAAAGTATTAGAAACTAACCACGTGAAAACGTGGTTAGCGATCTGATACTAATGACCGTACTGACTAGACCCGAAGCCGGGTGACCTATCCATGACCAGGATGAACTCCGACGAAAGTCGGAGGGAGGTCCGAACCCACGAGCCGTGCAACACTCGGGGATGAGTTGTGGATAGCGGAGAAATTCCAATCGAACTCGGCAATAGCTGGTTCTCCTCGAAATAGTTTTAGGACTAGCCTGCATGTGGCGTCCAGGGGTAGAGCACTGAATGGAGACGGATGGCGCAAGCCTACCGTTTCCAACCAAACTCCGAATACTGGATACGCTATACATGTGGAGTCAGACCGTGGGGTCTAAGCTTCACTGGTCGAAAGGGAAACAGCCCTGACCGCCGAATAAGGTCCCTAAATCTAGACTAAGTGTTAAAGGTAGTGGAGTAACTTAAACAACCAGGAGGTTGGCTTAGAAGCAGCCATCCTTTAAAGAAAGCGTAATAGCTCACTGGTCAAGTTATTTTGCGCCAAAAATGTACCGGGGCTAAGTCTAGTACCGAATTCGCGGATCGTCATTCTCTTCGGAGAATGGCGGTGGTAGAGGAGCGTTCTTATTGCGCTGAAGTCGGACCGTGAGGTCTGGTGGAGCGATAAGAAGTGAGAATGTTGGTATAAGTAACTTGAATGGAGGTAAAAACCCTCCACACCGTAAGTCCAAGGTTTCCTGGGCAACGCAAATCGTCCCAGGGTTAGTCGGTCCTAAGGTGAGGCCGCGAGGCGTAGCCGATGGACAGCTGGTTAATATTCCAGCACTGCTTTTTAGACTATTCATACTGACCCATCAAGCAAACTCAAGCGTATTTTGACTACTTACGTGGCGCAAGCCGCAGGCCTAACCGCAAGGCTAAGCCGATTTGAGTCCAGAAGGTGGCAAGAAAAGGCATGAACTCTATCTAGAAAGTGACCGTACCGCAAACCGACTCAGGTGGACGGGCGCGCAGTGCGCTAAGGTGTACGAGACAACCCTCGTTTAGGAACTCGGCAAAACAGTGGTCGTACCTTCGGTATATGACCTGCCTTGTCCCGCAAGGGCTCAAGGCTGCAATAAATGATCTCAAGCGACTGTTTATCAAAAACACAGGTCCCTGCGAAACCGTAAGGTGATGTATAGGGGCTGATGCCTGGCCAGTGTCAGAACGTTAAGGTGAGGGGTGCAAGCTCCGATCCGAAGCGCTGACGAACGCCGGCGGTAACTATAACCGTCCTAAGGTAGCGAAATTCCTTGTCGGGTAAGTTCCGACCTGCACGAATGGCATAACGACTTGAGAACTCTCTCAACGAGGGACTCGGTGAAATTACAAGACTCGTGAAGATGCGAGTTACGCGCGGCTAGACGAAAAGACCCCGTGAAGCTTTACTATAGTTTGGCATTGAAATAGAGTTGTGTCTGCTTAGCATACGTGGGAGACTTTGAGACCCTGCTTCTGGGTAGGGTGGAGTCGAAATATGAAATACCACGCTGAGGCTTCTTTATTTCTAACCTAATCCCGTATAACCGGGATGGGGACAGTGTCTGATGGGTAGTTTAACTGGGGCGGTTGCCTCCCAAAAAGTAACGGAGGCGTTTACAAAGGTTGGCTAGGCTCGGATGGAAACCGAGCTCTATAGGGCAATGCCACAAGCCAGCTTTACTGCAAGACCGACGAGTCGAGCAGTTGCGAAAGCAGAACATAGTGATCCGACGATCCATAATAGGATGGTCGAAGCTCAACGGATAAAAGCTACTCCGGGGATAACAGGCTGATCCCCTCCAAGAGTCCATATCGACGAGGGGGTTTGGCACCTCGATGTCGGCTCATCGCATCCTGGGGCTGGAGAAGGTCCCAAGGGTTTGGCTGTTCGCCAATTAAAGCGGTACGCGAGCTGGGTTCAGAACGTCGTGAGACAGTTCGGTCTCCTATCTGCCGTGCGCGAAAGAAACTTGAGAAGGCTCTTCCCTAGTACGAGAGGACCGGGAAGGACGAACCTCTAGTCAACGAGCTGTCCTGTCAAGGGCACAAGTTCGGTAGCTACGTTCGGCACGGATAAGCGCTGAAAGCATCTAAGCGCGAAGCCGTCTTCAAGATTAGGTTTCGTTATGAGCTTCCTGGCAGACTACCAGGTTGATAGGCTCCACGTGTAAGACCCGTAAGGGTTTCAGCGGAGGAGTACTAATAAAGCCAATTGCAATCACTAACACAATGAATTTTCACAAACTCATCACTCTTTGAAAAAAATGAACAACAAGATCATTGACCTCAAACTCGTTTTCGTGTTTGTCTTGGTCATCGCGTTCTTCGGATTCATATTTTACCTGACACCGATCAAACCGTAAGAGGCGCAGGCGGCAAGAGGATTGCCGTTTGGCCTCTGGTGGTTTCAAGCGACGGGGTTACACCTGATCCCATCCCGAACTCAGCAGTTAAGCCCGCCAGCGCCGATGATACTACGGGGCATACCGTGGGGAAAGTAGGCCACTGCCAGTTTTATCGATAAACGCTTCTAGACATAGAGGCGTTTTTCGTTTACATTTCATATTTCTACCATGGGCCTATCCTGAGCGGAACGAAGTGGAGTAGAAGGATCAGCCACTGCCAGTTTTATCAAATTGCCTCCTTAAAAAGGAGGCTTTTTGAATTCCTAAAAAATCCCCATGCCCTTTCCCTGCATTTGTATCCCCCGCGCCTCGAAGGACTCGTAGTAAAATTTGAGCGAAGAGGAGCCGTTCCGGAGGAGCCGACCCACTCAAGCAAAGCGGTTGTGGGTCGGGAGCGACGACGAGCCAAATTTTCAAGAGGACTGAGCCGGCGCGGCGCTTCTTTTCTGCCACTTTTCTTTGCGTAAAGAAAAGTAACAATACCTGCGTAAGGGGAGTTTTTTGTATTGACACACTGTCACCATATGATAATGTAGCGTAACGCACATTTCGAAATCCGGAGGAATCATGCCCATATCTCCTCGAATGTGGAGAATCGTGAAGTACCTGCTGGCGGGTGGTATGGGCGTCAGCCTCTACTATCTGCTCCTCTACGTCCTGACTGAATACGCCGGCTTCTGGTACCTCGCATCTGCCGCGATAGGTGGTGCGGCCAATTACGTGTCCAATTTCCTATTCCAGAAATTCTGGACATTTGGGAACAAGGACCGGGCCGCGGTAAAAGCCCAGGCAAAAAGGTATGCGATCCTGTTCATTTCGCTCGGCCTCACGAACCTCGCCCTCATGTTCATCCTCGTCACTCTGCTCCATGTCTGGTACATCGCCGCCCAGATACCGGTCACGCTCCTGCTGACAATTGTCGGCTACCGTATTACCCGGAAAATATTCAGTACCTAAAATCCCCGCCTGGGGATTTTTTAATCAATTAGTTTTTCAACTCGAATAATGCTAAACTGTACATATGCAGTACATCGCCGACCTCCATTTTCACTCAAAATATTCCCGCGCCGTGTCGCGTGACATGGACCTGGAGCACCTTTCGGCCGTTGCCAAAATTAAAGGTTTGGATGTGGTTACGGCCGCCGACTTTACCCATCCGGCCTGGTTTGCTGAGCTGAAAAAAAAGTTGGCACTGAAACCCAACGGCCTCTACCAGCTTAAAAACCAGACTACTAATATGCATTTCATGCTGACCACGGAAATCTCCTGTATCTACTCACAGGGGAGCAAGACCAGGCGCATCCACCTGGTCGTGATTATGCCGACACTGGAAGCGGTGGAAAAATTCAACGGCTTATTATTGGATGAAGGGGCAAATTTGAAATCCGACGGCCGGCCGATTATCGGACTGACCGCGGAGCGCGTATTGGAGCTGGTCCGGGAAACGGACAAAACCGCAATACTTATCCCGGCCCACATCTGGACACCATGGTTTTCCATGTTCGGGTCAAAATCCGGCTTCGACACGGTAGAAGAATGTTTCGGCAAGCAAGCCAAATACATTTATGCCGTCGAAACGGGCCTGTCCTCCGACCCGCCCATGAACTGGCGCCTGTCCCAGCTCGATAAATACTCCATAGTTTCGTTTTCCGACGCCCACTCGCCCGACAAGCTGGGACGTGAGGCCACGGTCTTTGACTTGGAATCATTATCATACGGCAATATCATGGCCGCGCTCAAACAGTCCAACAGGAAAAACAAGGTCGCCTATACCGTCGAATTTTATCCTGAAGAAGGCCGATACCACTGGGACGGACACGCTAAATGCAACGTCCGACTGTCCCCAGCTGAGACAAGGAAAAACAGGGGCATCTGCCCGAAATGTAAGAAGCCAGTCACCGTCGGCGTGCTGAGCCGAGTTGAACAATTGGCTGACCGGCCGGAAGGGTACATGCCAACCAACCGGCCTCCGTATAAAAGCCTGGTCCCCCTGAAAGAAATCATTGCCGAGAGTATGGATCATGGCGTGAATACGAAAGGCGTTGCGGCTGAATACGAAGCCATCCTGAAAAAAGGCAGCAACGAATTCAATATCCTCAT
>JBAZNF010000010.1:0-37419 GCA_041649335.1 Patescibacteria group bacterium | reverse complement strand
GTTTCCCGGCAGGACGTATCATGGTTACTGCGATGACCGCGCCAGAATACGTAACTGCAATCCGCAAGGCAAAGGCCATTATCGCCGATGAGGGCGGGCTGACCTGCCACGCGGCTATCGTCTCCAGAGAGTTGAAAGTCCCCTGTATTGTTGGGACAAAAGTAGCGACACGAGTGCTGAAGGACGGCGACCGGGTGGAAGTTGATGCCACGCGTGGTATAGTTAAGAAACTATGATACTGTTGTCTGAGGAGATCCTCCCTCGCCTTGGCTCGTCAGGATGCTTGATTTCGTTCCACCGCAAACTGCACTTCGTTTGTTTTCGGTGACGAAATCGGCAGGTGGATGCGACAAGGGGCATAGTAAATAAGTTGTAATGTCATACGGGAACCTATGAAAAATTGGCGTCTGGTTATCACTAGGGACATGTCATTGTGGCACCAATACCTTTCGTGCCTAGGTCATTATCATTTTGAATGCTATAATAATTCCACGCTTAATGATTAATCACATTAATAATTATGGGCAATAAAAATCGTGAATTAAGTCAAGAATCAATGTCGTTAGAAATAAACATTCCGCATCTGGAGCAACTTTTTAAGAAATTAGCTGGCATCCAAAGTGAATTAGCTGGTTACAGGAGAGGACATGGGGTGAGGGATCACACTATTTTAGTTTCGGAAAAATGCAAACGTCTTGGCGAGCTCATGAACATGGATAAAAAAGATCAGTTTGCGCTTTTCGTTGCTGGCTTGGGGCATGACATTATTCAACCTGAACAAACGCCAAAAGGCAGCGAATTAGAGAAAAAAATGGAACAGTCCTGGGACTACCAAGGCAGTGGAGAGGACGCAAACGAAGAAAGGGAAAGCTCACGATTTGTAGAATGGTATCTAAACCAGCCTCATTTAGTCGAAAAAATGAAGGAAAATGGGATCGAGTTTGATGAAGCATTAAAGCAACGTATCATTAACGCGATCAGGAATACTGCCGGCAGCGCTGATTTAAAAACTGGTAAATTTACTAAACCCAGCGGCGAACAGGTTGAATTTTCCGATCTGGATGAATTTGAGCAAACTATTTATGCTGCCGATAAAATGACTGGCGCCGAGCCATCATTAATTTTTGACGGCATCGCCAAACAAACAAACCTATACCGCACCACAGAACATGGCCAAGACGCGTCGATAGAAAAATTTGTCGCCGATCGTTTTAACCATCATTTGGACAAACGTGAAAAATTTTTTACTGTTTTACAGGGAGCCGCTGAAAAAGGGAATCTTGGCATCTTATCAAAACTGCCGAAAGAAGAATTCGAAAGGATTATGGGCAATATCAGCCTGCAACGTGAACTAGTTGGAGACCTGAGTGAAAGCATTGAAACTGGTACGCCCGGGCCAGTGCAAGAAATATTACAACTGGCGGACAGGCTAAATAAGGAGAAAATGGAGCAAGGTGATGTCCGGGGGGTGGATGGCTTTAAGGTTTTACAGGAATGGTATTCCCAAAACCGCGAAAATGACGAACATCCATTAGTGAAAAAACTGTTATCCTCACTCAAAAACCAACCAGAACTGACTGAAATTATTGGCTGGGAAAAGTAGAATAAATCCAAAAATTGCGGTTAGAAACACTTGCTCGGAGTACTTTATTTTGTTAAAATTCGAATAGAAGTGTGGCAGAATAACAATATACTAGTTGTACCATGAGTAAAATACCCTGGGTGCTTAGATGGGAATCTGTCCATCCGCTATATCGGATGGAGGCATTTTTTATTGGTCATCAGAGACATAAAGCACCGGGGAGCGACTACAATTCTCTATATTGTCACTCCCAAAATAACGTCGTCCAAATGTATTATTCGCAATATGATTTGGACAGAAAAATAAAATCCTCACCCGCCATTTTTAAAAATAAGAAAAAAATCAGACAATATTTTGATCAAACTCGTGTACGTATTGTAGAGTTAAGGGAATTAACCGAGACCATAGCAAAGCAGATAAAAAAAATATCCAATATAAAACTGGCAGCATATTACAGAGATATTATATATCGACTATCTTTCCTGTTGGCCTGCTATGATTTATCACGCCCGGAGTTTTTCGTAAATGTAGAGAAAAAAATCAAACAATTTTTGCTTAAAAAAAAGGTTGATCATGGGGAGTTAAATGCATTTTTTGGCGTCCTAACAACTAATACGACGTCAACTCTTCTGGACCAAGAGGAAATCGAATGGCTGCAAATTGTATTACGTGCAAAGACAGCACGACCCCATTTGAACAGTCCTATCATTAACCAGCTTCAAGTTCACCAGAAAAAATATGGATGGATTGGTACATCGGAACAGCGGGATCCCTGGTCAGTCAGTTATTATACAAAATTACTGCTCAAAGACTTGAGAAGCCCGGCAAGCAATATCAGGGAAAGAATAAAAAACAAAATTGGTAAGAAAAAGGTGTTGATTCGGAATCAAAAAAAATTACTTAACAAACTCAAGCCCACCAGTGAAATAGTGTTTCTTTGTTCTCTGGTTCAGGAATTTTCCCATTTACGGTTAAGTATTAGGCTTTCCTGGATCGAAAATGGTTTTCTTATGAACGGTATATTCAGGGAGATTGAACGAAGATTCAATCTCAGCCGGGATACTTCAAAGAGTTACTTACAAAAAGAGATGCTGCAACTACTGGAGAAAAGACGACGGGTGCCCGTAACCACAATTACGCAAAGAAAACGGTATGTCCTTATTTTAAAAAATAAATCTATCAAATTATACTGCGGTAAGAAATCAGAATTATTCAGTAAAATACTACTGCCAAAAATTAATTATCATAATATCCATGAGATCCAGGGGAATGTGGCCAATCCGGGATTTGTAATCAATACCGTAAAAATTATTAACGCTCTAAGTAAAAACCAGGCAAAAGAAATTAACAGAATGCAGCAGGGGCAAATTTTAGTGACTGGCATGACCAGACCACACTTGATTTACGCCATGAAGAAGGCCTCGGCAATTATTACTGACGAAGGTGGCATCGCTTCTCATGCTGCCATAATCAGCCGAGAACTCAATATCCCCTGTATTATTGGCACTAAGGTTGCCACTAAGGTATTAAAGGACGGCGACCAGGTGGAAGTCGATGCAAATAATGGAGTTATAAAAATATTAAGCAATTAATAAAACAATCGCAAAAAAAACTCAAACAACATGACACTTAAAAAAACTCTAGTACAATTAAAAAGATTGATGGACAAATGGGGGCTTTGTGTTAATGACTGGTTTCTGTTTCTACATTATAGCGATATGTTGCAGGGTTTTAATATACAATATGGCCGAGACAGTCACCTCCATATTGTCATTGACCCCAGTAAGATCCCTTGGGCAATCAAAAAAAATAATTCTTTGGACGAAACAATCACTCCCGCTGGTTCCAGTTTTGAAAAAGACTTCAATAATTTCATCAAGAAAACTTACCACGATTTCCATATTAAAGTGGTTAAGCCAATTTTTTTCAGAACTATCAAGGATAATCACAGTATCATGTATAGAATCGGAAAAAATAAAATCAGGATATCTACTACAATTGGCAACCTTATGTACGCCCAACAAGTCATGCCAATTTGGAAAAAACAGTTTAGCGCAGATATTATTGCTCGCCGGTTTATCTGGTTTGAAGCCTTGTATTTAGAAGCAAAAAGAAGAGGCAAAAAAGAAATCGTAAAAATGACACGCAATTTAATAAAAAAATACAAACCTAAGGACATCTATAAAGTTGTCAACGAAACAATTAAGTCTCAATCATTTGATAATGGTCTGGTCAGTGGCGAGACTGGTTGTGGCGGACATGCATCTGGTAAAGTCTTATATATTCGCAACCCTGATATAATTCCTTATAAACTGCATTTTGGAATGATTTTGGTTTCAAAATTAATTAGCCCAAAACTAATCAGCCAAGTCAAGAAATCAAAAGCAGTAGTTACAGATGAAGGCGGAAAATTATCCCATGCAGCAATCTTGTGCAGAGAATTCAATATCCCCTGCGTCATTGGCACGAAAATCGCCACGAAAGTACTTAAAGACGGGGACCGGGTGGAAGTTGATGCCACGCGTGGTATAGTTAAGAAACTATGATACTGTTGTCTGAGGAGATCCTTCCTCGCCTTGGCTCGTCAGGATGCTCGATTTCGTTCCACCGCAAACTGCACTTCGTTTGTTTTCGGTGACGAAATCGGCAGGTGGACGCTAACAAGGGGATCGTGAAAAAAATCAGTTAGGCTAATATCAGATGATGCTGAATCCGTTTTTTGACAAAACGGAATTTTTTTGCTATAGTGTATGTGAAAATATTTAACAACGAAGCATAGATCTAAGTATGAATTCGTGGTTTTGTTATGTTGGAGCGGAAAAAGAAACTGAAATTATCCATTGCTAAAAAGCGCACACCAACGCTGCGTGACCAGTTACGGGACGCATTAATCAGGCTGCAGATTTATCGCCGTAAATACCACACCCAAATGGGCATATCGGCTGTTTTACTAGTCGGTCTTCTTGTTGTCGGTACAGCGTGGCTGGCCTGGGGCCCGCGCTTGTTAGCGGCTCCAATCCAGGATGCCGTGGCCGTTTCTGCAGATGGAGAATGGAACAGCGGGACCTTGAGCGATATCACAGTCAGTAGCGGATCGATCGGGATCAGCGGTGACGGCGGGGCAGGCTGGCTTGATCCGGCCTGGAGTTTTCGGCAGCCTGTTACAATCACAAATAACGGAGCGGTCCAGACGAATTACCAGGTTAAATTAACAATCGCCTACGACAGCGGCATGCAGGCTGATTTTGATGACCTGCGGTTTGCCACTACGGGTGGTGTCCAGCTTGATTATTGGCTGCAGAACAAGACGGACAGCACTGCGGCCGTCGTGTGGGTAGAGGTGGGCTCATTGGCGGGTGCTAGCGATACCATTATCTATATGTACTATGGAAACGGCGCGGCTAGTTCAGCGTCAAATGGGGAGGCGACATTCCAGCTGTTTGACGATTTCAACGACGGGTCGATTGACCCGGCTAAATGGGATACGGTCAATTTGGCTGGCCATGTCAGTGAAACGGGCGGGCAGTTGGTTTTTGGCCCGGGCAATGGTGGCTGGACCCAGGCTATGTATTCGGATACGGCTTTTGCCAGATCGGATTTGGCGTTTGAATTGGACTACCGGTGGAATAGCAACAATGTCGGCTGGGACGCGTTGATGATGGGATGGAAAGATAATGGTACGGGCGCGAGCTATTCAAACTTAGTTTACGGTTACTATAATAACGGATGTAATTGCAGCACGACGACCATTACCCAGATGGCGTATGAAGATGGGTCTGGCCGTGGCCCCTTTGCTGATACCTGGGTGTATCAGACAGATTATGATGTGCGCATCCGAATGAGGTCAAGCGGCGGAGCCTACTATGATTACAGTACCAATGCCGGCACTACCTGGACGACTGCGTACACCTCCGCATATTCCACGGAGTCAAATCTTCACCCTGGCTGGACGCTCCATACGGGAACGCATGAATTTGATAATGCCCGTGTCCGCAAGTGGATGGCCACTGAACCGACATCGAGTTTTGGCGCAGTGCAAAGCGCTCTCCAGTCTCCCGGTACGTATACGTCCCAAAACTTGGACTTGAACCAAATGTACGCCTGGGGGGACTGCACCGGAGGTTCGTGCAGCGATGTGTCAGGAGCATTTACCGCCAACGTGACCGTCCCCGCAAACACTGCCGCGCTTTTTGAACTCCGCCATTCGGCGGACGGGTCGACAGGGTGGTCATCGTGGACAACCATTCATAATCAGACTTCGCCTTTGACTGGCGCCATTACCAAAACCAGGGCTGACCTGGTCGCCGCTATCGGCGACACTACAGATAGATATGTTCAAGTACGGATTACCCTGTCCTCTTCGGATGGCACGGGGAATCCCTCGGTAGACGACTATCAGCTCGACTACACGACTGATGTTGATGGGCCGTCAAATCCCACCGGCCAAAACGGATATTCGGACAGCGGCATGGGTACGGGGATAGTCACGGCCACCTGGTATAACTATCCAGCGCCGCATTTTACCTGGTCTGGGGCGACTGACGCCGATTCCGGCATGACCGGAGGATACTCCGGGTATTGGGTCTGTTTCGGTACTGTCAGCTGTGAGCCGACCGACGGGACATTCGTTACGAACGCGGCGTATACCGCCTCCTCGCTTACCACGAATCAAACGTATTATCTCCGGATCAAGGCGCGGGACGCCGCCGGCAACGTGGCTTCTACCGCCTATCCTGCATTTGAGTACCGTTTTGATTTGACTAACCCCGCCAACCCGGCTGGTGTCACGCCTGACCCGGCCGGATTCAGCAGCTCGACGACTTTTGACTTTACCTGGTCGGCCGGATCGGATACCGGAGGCTCGGGCATAAACGGTTATTGCTATAAAACAGCCGATCCAGCCTACGCCGGAGATACGGGTCCCGGGACGGATACCTGCGTGGGCAATGCCACGTTTACGGCGGTGGATGTGCCTAAGTATAAAGACGGCGCTAATATTTTTTATATACGTTCCCAGGATGTCGCTGGAAATGTCCCGTCCTTTTATACCCAGACCCAGTACTACTATTCAGGCAGCGCTCCGACACCGCCCCAAGGCTTGTCGGTCGATCCTACCGGTGTTAGTCCGGATAACAGCTTTACGTTTTCCTGGTTTGCCCCGGCCACGTATTCCCCGGGTATCAAGGGGTATTACTACTCCATCAACCAATTGCCGCAGGCTAATACGACTACGTTCGTGGCCGGCACTTCGGTCGGACCCGGTGCTTTTGCCACCCAACAGGGCACTAATTTATTCTATGTCGTAGCCCAGGATACCGCAGACAATATCAACTGGGACGCGTACGCATCTATTGGATTTGAGGCTGACACGACGGCACCGGGCATTCCCACTTCGGTAACCATCACCGACTCGTCTATTAGGGCCAATGCGAAGTATTTATTGACCGTGACGTGGAATGAGCCGGCGGAGGTCGGGTCGGGCATTGACCACTATATCATAGAACGGTCAACGTCACCGGGCTGTGCTACCGACCCCGATCCGGACAGTATTTTTTCCGAGTACGCCACCACCAGCAGTGAAGGCTACCTTGATTCAGGGTTATCAAACATGACGACGTATTGTTACCGGGTCAAGGCCGCCGACAATGCCGGCGCCACTTCCGAAGCCTCCAGCATCGTTTCTGCCCTGCCTGAGGGCCGGTATACCGAACCGCCCATCCTGATCGTTGACCCGTCAGTCCAGCCGCTGATTCAGTCGGCGACGGTCACATGGAAAACGGACCGCGAAGGTTCGTCGTTTGTCGAATTCGGGACGGCCGATACTCTGGGCAGGATTCTTGGCCAGGACGATTTCGTGACCGACCACAGCGTCCAGCTGCTGAGCCTCAGCCCGGACACGACGTATTATTACAAGGTTAAATATACCGACCAGGACGGCAATATCGGCTATTCGGCAATCTCGACTTTCACTACTGCGGATGCGCCTTCTGCCCCCGTTGACCTGTCTGTTTCACCCCCATCCAGCACGAATAATGCGTTTACGTTCACCTGGTCACCACCCGCTGATGCCGGAGTAGAGATTGAGGGGTATTATTATTCAATAAATGCCACGCCCACTTCCGTGAACTCGTCGTATACTACCAGTACAACGCTTGGCCCGTCCCCATTTGCCACCCGACAGGGTACAAACACCTTTTATGTGGTAGCAATGGATGACGCTAACAACGTAAATTACAATAATTTTGCTTCAATAGAATACTATGCCAGCACACCCGCCCCGGCCATCCCGACCGGTATTATTATCACCGACGCGTCCAATCGGGAAACAGAGGATTATTCAATCGCCCTCAAATGGGGCAAGGTGACGATCGCATCGGGTGGGAATGTTACCTACACCGTCTATAGGTCCACTGATAATACTACGTTTGCTCCCATTGCTTCGCTCCAGACTACCGGATATTTGGATGTCGATCTTGACAATACCACGGAATATTTTTATTACGTGGTGGCGTCTGACAACGCCGGTTCGACCTCGGCTTCCTCCACAACAGTTTCCGAAATCCCCGAAGGCCGTTTCACCACTCCACCGGACATCACCAGAGCGCCAGCTGTCGTGCCGGCTAGTTTTTCGGCATTGGTGAGTTGGGAAACCAACCGTGATGCAGATTCGCATATCGAGTTTGGAGTGGCCGAAGACATGGGGGATGAACAGGGCACGATCGAAGTATCGACAGACCATGAAGTTAAATTGGAGGGCTTAATGCCGGAGACCACGTATTATTACCGGATTCGGTCAAGGGATGAGGATGGGAACGTGGCCCTGTCGGTCGTATCAACCTTCACTACTCTGGAGGCGCCGACTATTTCTAATGCGTCAGTCACCGATATAAAATTGTATGATGCGTATATCACCTGGGAATCGAACCTGCCCATCACCACTGCGCTGGAATACGGGCAGACTACTACCTACGGCCTGCTGGCATCGGACACGTCGGGTATCTTGAATACCAACCACCAAATGAAGCTCCAGGGCCTGACCGACGGGACGACATATCACGTACGCATGCGCGGCCTGGATGGCGAGGGAAACCTGATCACCTCCGATGATTATTCGTTTACAACGTTAACTTTCCCGAAAGTTATTTCTGTTAGCACTTCGAACAAGTCGCAGGGTCAGACCGAGGTGACCTGGGTCACGAACGTTCCGACCACATCAGTTGTTGAATATTACAACGACCTTATTGCCCCTAAAACTCAAGGGAATACTGCGCAAGTCACCCAACATACAATTCTTCTATTTGGCCTGGAAGACGCTACCACCTACCGTTTCCGCGTCCGGGGCGCGGACCAATTCGGATACTCGGCGGCTTCAGATGAGTTGTCGTTTGCCACCCTGGAGGACACTACCCCGCCAGAGGTGTTCAATATCCAGTCAGAGTCAAATACGATCGGATCAGGCGAAACGTCCACCATCCAGATCGTGGTCAGCTGGTCCACGGACGAACCGACCACCTCCCAGGTAGAATACGGCGTCGGGTTGTCCGGCACGGATTTCTCCGACTCCACCGAGGAAAACGCCGAACTGGTCATGGACCATCTGGTGGTCATCAGCGATTTAGCTGCTGCCAAGACCTACCATTTCCGGGCCATTTCCCGGGACAAAGCCGGCAACGCTTCCAAATCCAGCTCCTACACCGTCCTCACTACTCGGACGCGCTCCTCATTCCTGCAGCTGATCATCAATAACCTGGAAGACACGTTTTCCTGGCTGGGGGGTGTCGGGTCGATATTTGGGGGGTAATAATCCAGGATTGAAGAAATGACGCGGGATTGTAAAAATGCCTGAAACGCCGTAAAATAGGAGAATGGAAAGTAAAGAAAAAAGGAAAATAATATCATCAGTCGTCATCGGCGCGCTGGCCATCATGCTAGCGGCGCTGTTTTGGAGCCTGGACGGGACGTTCATCCGGCCGAAGCTATACAGCTTGCCGGCCGGCTTAGTTGTTTTCACGGAGCATTTGTTAGGCTTTATCGTATTAGTCCCGTTTTTGATCCCCAGAATCCGGCAGTTGCGTAATTTGGACAGGAAAAGCTGGGGCGCGGCCATGTGGGTCAGTTTTTTCGGCGGGTTCCTGGGCACACTGGCCATAACCCAGGCGTTTTTCTCGGCCATTGGCGGGCAGGTGACGTTTGCCACCGTGGTAATTTTACAAAAGCTTCAGCCGGTATTTGCGCTGCTCATGGCGCGACTTCTACTGAAGGAAAAACTTTCGAAGCAGTTTTACGCCTGGGCCGGGTTGGCGGTGGTTGCCGCGTATTTTTTAGCGTTCGGCAAGAGCGGATTGGATTTGCATAACATCAATTTTTTCCATAGTGCCGCCTTTTATGCCTTGGTTGCGGCGTTCGCCTTCGGCTCGTCAACGGTTTTCGGCAAGCGGCTGGTAAACCATTTGGACTTTAAAAGCACGGCCGCCCTACGGTTCGGCTTGACGATTGTCATTACTGGCATGTATCTCATTTTCACGAGTGGATTTAGTGGCTACACGTCATTTACTGGTACCCAGTGGTGGTTATTTATTTTAATCGTCTTCACCAGCGGTGCGGTGTCCATGTTCATCTACTATTTCGGCCTGCGCCGCGTCAGTGCCTCGGTCGCCACCATTTGTGAACTGTTCTGGCCGTTTTCCGCCGTGATCCTTGATTACCTGTTTAACCACAACACTTTGAATACTATACAAGTGTTTGCCGCCATCATCCTAGTTGGGGCGATGTATATGGTGGTGCGGCGCGGTAAAGCGAAAGCTGTCAGTTTTACGGCACATGTTATTGCCGGTGAAGGCCGGGGTAGGTCGCTGGGTACGCCGACGGTGAATCTGGACAGGACGGACCTTGATTTGACGCACGGCATATACACGGCCAGGGTAACAATAGACGGTAAAACGTATCCGGCCCTGCTGCATTTCGGTTTCAAGGAGACGTTCAACGATAAACTTTCTTTGGAAGCTTATGTGGGGCAATCCGTTGGTGAGACGGCGGGCAAGCAGTTACAAGTGGAAATTCTTGAGAAAATTCGTGATGTGAAAAAATTTGCCAGCCGGGAAGAGCTGATCGCGCAAATGGAAGATGATAAGAAAAAATTAGATGAAATAATTATATAAATCTATGGAAACAAGGATGAGCGAAGGCGCGCATGTAGAGGGGATGGCGGAGCAGGAAAATTATTCATCGCGGGTTCTCTTGCATTTTTTCCGGCATGAGGAAAAAGGCAAAGATCCAGACAAAACCAATGAGGAGCAGTTATTGACTGAGCGGGGTAAGTTGCGCGCACTGGCAAAGGGTAAAAGCGGCCGAGCGGCCCTGACGTCCGTTGCCTTTGGCAGCGATTTGCCACGTGCCCAGGAAACGGCTGGCTTTGTTTTGGCTGGCGCGAATGGTGCGCCGGATGTGACAGGCACAGAGTCATTAGATGAGTTGCGCGCGAAACTTGATAAGGAACGGGAGATGGGGACGGTGATAGGCTCTGATCCTCGACTCGGGTTTACGTATAATGACCCGAAGTACAGGGAAATTGCCGACGGCGCATATGACGAAAGTCACGGCTTGGAATATATGGCGCGGGAGAGCGATGCGCTGGCAGAAGAGTTGCATGATAAAAAATCGACGACTTACAGCCGAGCTGCCGGGAATGTGGCTAGTGTTCTGGAAAAATATATGCGTGTCGGCAGGAATTACGACAAGCTTATTCAGGACCCCAGTAAAAAAGATGAGTACGGGTCAGTGCTGGAACGTTTCCTGGGGAGCCATATGGGCGTGGTTGACCTTTTCTTAACCAAGTTAGTTGATAAGGTTAAAGGTACCGCTGAACAGGATAAGCTTATTGCCGCCCTTAACAAGCAGGGGTTTAGTTATCAGGAAGGATTTGATGTGGTGATTGACACTATCCCCGGGCAGGACGAGCCGCTGGTCCGCCTGAAATACGAAAAAAAGGATGATGAAGGCAAGGAGCTATTCAGCTTTAATGAGGTGATCCCAAAGGACATATTACGGCAGTTAATTGAAGAGGGAAAAATTAAGGAGTGATGCCGTTACCGCCCGAGTAATTACTCGGGCGTTTTAGTGTTGGTTTGTCAAAAGTTAGCGGAAAAAGCTATAATGAGCCTTAAGGAATTATTCACCCTATGCGGCTAGTACGGGGTTTAATCAAACGTCATCTGGGTTTTATTCAGGGGAAGCAATGGTACCACCAGCGCTTTGATGGTGCGCCGCATTTTATATTCCTCATTTCCATGGCCGAGCTGATGCCTGAGGCCCGGAAGTACGGTTGCCATGCCACCAGCCATTTCGGTCTTTTTGAGCAGGATAAATCTGACTGGTATATCGACCAGGCAGACATTGACCGCATTGCCAAGCGGGTGGTTGAGTTGGGCATGAAGTACCCGCATTTCACCAAAAAGCTGATGAAAAAATGGAGCGCTGATGAAGCGGCGTTCTACCGGTTATGCGACACTACCGATTGGAACGGATTAAAGAAGTTATCGGATATTGAGTTGAATAACATCTATGACGAATATATCAGGCGCGATGTGAAATTTGTCACGTCCAGTTCGATTATCGACGGCTTTGCCCTTGGTACGGATTTCCTGATCCAAAAAGAGCTGATGATGCTGTTAAAATCGAAAGGATTGGAAAAACAACTGTCCAGATATTTTTCCGTACTGACGGCGCCGGTGCACCACTCGTTCATCAATGAGGCGGAAGTGGCCTTATTGCGCGTCGCTTTCCGGATTGAAAAGATACCGGCATTAGCACGGAGTTTCCGAAAGCTTCCGATTAAACAATTACAGAAAACTGTCCGAAAATATCCAATTATTTTGAAGATGCTGGAAAAACAGGAGCATGAGTATTTTTGGAGTAAAAACAATTATGTCCACAACAATTATCTGGACGTCAATACGTGGGTCGGTGAATTGAAGGCCGTGTTCAAATCCACTATAAACATCGCCCGGCAGATAAACCAGATCGAGGATACTCCGCAACGCAGTTTCCGGGAAAAGCGCCTGTTGATCAAAACATTGAACCCCCCGAAGAAAATCCGCGTGCTGCTGGAAATATCCGAAGATTTCACCTATTGGCAGGACAACCGGAAGAAAATGACGTACTGGTCGACGCATTACGGCAGCATCCTGCTCAAGGAAATCGGCCGGCGATTCGGTTTTACGCTGCACGAAATGAAATACCTGGCGCCGCCGGAAGTGGATTCCCTGTTTACGAAAAAACCGTTTGTTACGTCACGGGAAGCGCGAGCCAGATGGAGAAAATGTTTGTGGTTGCAGATGGGCCAGGAAAAGTATGAGGTAATCACTTCTGACGCCCGAGGTACATATAAAAAAATCTTTGAGAAAAAGTCGTTGCAGGCAGTCAATGATTTCCGGGGCCTGTCCGCCAACCGCGGCGTGGCGCGGGGACCGGCCAAGATTGTTAAAAGCGCCACGGAAACGAAAAAAGTGAAGTCCGGCGACGTACTGGTAGCGGTCATGACCAGGCCGGACTATATCATGGGCATGAAAAAGGCAGCGGCGATCGTGACCAACGAAGGTGGCGTCACCTGCCACGCGGCTATTGTCGCCCGCGAACTGAATATCCCTTGCGTCATCGGGACAAAGATCGCTACAGACGTGCTGCATGACGGCGATATCGTGGAAGTGAACGGCAATCATGGAGTGGTGACGGTGATTGAAAGGAAAAAGTAACCTTATGAGCGTCCAACGGAACATCCGACGTGTCATCAGCCGGGACTGGTATATCCAGGGGTTTAATTCCGTACCGTTGTTTTTGGCATCCTCGGCAGTCAGCGGGATTTACATGGCGGACGACCTGGGGTACGGGTATTCTGCGTTCGTATTCCATTACCGAAACGGTTATGGAGAAATGGCCTATCTGAACAGCGATATCAGGCGGATTTGGCTGACCGTAACAAAGCGTTTGTCGCGTGACGCCGATTATCTGAAGAAATGCCGACAGCGTTATGAAAAAAAAGTACAGTCAGTCCAGGTGTTACAGCGGAAAATGGATCGGTACAATATTCGTGTATTAACGGACACGGCATTACTGACAGCGTTCCGGGACAGTTACCAGGCGCAGATCAATACGGTCGGTGTTGGCCATCTTGTTGAGTCAATCGGCGTTGCCGTGGAAAAGGATTTTAAGATGGCCCTGATGAAAGCCATCGGCCCGCGGCTGGATTTCAATCAACTCTATGCCAGGTTAACCGCGCCCTCAAAGCCGTCATTCATCAGCCGGCAGGAATCCGCACTGCATGCCATCGCATTGGCGCCCCGTTTGCAGCTGCGGAAGCGCCTGCATGATCATGTACGGAAGTACTATTGGATCCAGAACAGTTATACGGGCCCAAAACATCTGTTGGCGAGGGACTTTGAGCGCCGATTGCACGCCGCAAAATCCTTAGCTGTTGAGCGGCCCGCTGAGGCATTGAGGAACAAACGGAAGCTTATCACTTCCCTGAAGCTCAATACGTATATTCAAAAATTGATACACTTGATTGATTTTACCACGATTTGGCAGGATGACCGTAAGGCGAATATTTTAAAAAATATCACGTACCTCGACCGGATGGCCAGAGAAGTGTCGCGGCGGGCACGTGTGCCTCTGGCGTCTGTTTACCACCTTGGCGTCAATGAAGTAGCCGGCTTATACACGATTAAGGATGTTTCCGGGTTGGCTCAGGAGCTGTTACGCCGGAGACAGGGCTGCCTGCAGTTATTGGTTGGCCGGAAAGAATATATTGCCAGCGGGCAGGCATACATCCATCTCTTGCCGGCATTGCAGCAGGCGGAAAAGCGTTCGGCGCAGACCGGCAACGCCATCCACGGCACTATCGCCAATGGCGGAACGGCGGTAGGCCGCGCAGTAGTGTGCAGAAATATTGCATCGATACCAAAAGTCGGACGGGGCGACATCATTGTCGCCTCCATGACCAGGCCGGAATTCATGCCTGCCTTAAAAAAGGCAGCAGCTATTGTCACGGACGAAGGCGGTATAACCTGTCATGCCGCTATTGTCGCCCGGGAGTTGAATATCCCCTGCGTCATCGGGACGAAAGTCGGCACTAAAGTGCTGCGTGACGGCATGACCCTTGAAGTACGGGCTAACCACGGTATTGTCAAAGTCATTCGTTAATTATGGCAAACATAAACTGGCGCGTATACGTCCGCGACCATATTTATCCGCAAAGCATTTCTGCGTATCTGGACCTGATGCAGAAGCAGGATGTCAGCCGATATCCGTATCTCGCCAGGTTTTATGAGGTGATGTCGTTCGTCGGTTCTCATTTTTGGTGGGCCCGCGATCTGGACCAGCTGGAAAAACGGTTCCGGCACTGGATGCGGCAGTGGACCGGCCGGCCGTTGGTTCTGCGCTCGTATCTCCGGTCATTCCGCCGATCGGTACGGCAGGTCCGGCATGATATCCCGCATCTAAAACACCAACTGACTTCGCCACGACTGCTTACAAACCAGCAATTGTTGGATATTTTTCAGCAGGCACGGCTGCTGTTTTGGGGGAATATCCTGTACTCGGAATACGGGGTCGACCTGTTTGACGATTTTTTCGACAGGATATTGATAGAGCAATTCGGACCGGAACTGTGCCAGCGCATCGTCCCGCATGATTGGATTGCCCTCATGCGGCCGGCATATACGTCGGTTGTCACACAGTATAAAACGGCAGTACTGACTCTTTCGTTTAAGAAACGCGTGCCTGACGGTGATATTAACCGGGTGGCATCACGGTTTTATTGGATTATGATGAGTTGGGACGGCAGTCATAAGTTGACGGCCGCGCAGGTACAACACGACATACGCGTTATAAGGCGGAAATCCTTATCGGCCCGGAAAAGCGAACTGAAAAATTTGGCGGGCCATGCCAGTAAGGTTCTCCATGAACGAAAAAGATTATTTTCCAGATATACATTACCCAAAAAAAAGTTATGGCCGTATTTCCAGCTCTTAGATATATTTACGGCACTGCATGATGACCGGAAAGAATGCCAGATGCGCAATTCGCAGGTTATTTTTTCGGTGCTCAAGGAGACGGCTCGGCGGTTCCGGGTGCCGTATAACGATGTGGTGTATTATTTTAACGATGAAATCGAACGCTTGTGCGCTGTCGGCCGGTTGGTGCCTCATCACGTGATTGCCGCCCGCAAAAAAGGGGTTACGATGGTAATAAAAAATAATGAAACAAAAGTATTGATCGGACAGCCGGCGCATAGGGCGGTTAAACGGCTCGTCCTGGACGCAATCCGACATGACCACGCGGCAGAAATCAAGGGAATATCGGCTCAGCCGGGCCGGGTCCGGAGCCGAGCGCTGGTTACAGAGAGTGCGAAAGTGGCAAACCGGACTATAAAAAAGGGTGACATACTGATTGCCCCCATGACCACCGTCGATTACGTCCCCGCAATGCACAAGGCAGCAGCAATCGTCACTGATGACGGCGGCCTGGCCTGCCATGCGGCCATTGTGGCCCGGGAATTGGGCCTGCCATGCGTAGTGGGAACAAAGGTTGCCACGCAAATGCTCAAGACGGGAGACCAGGTCGAGGTAGACGCCGTCAAGGGGATAGTGAAAAAAGTATGAAGAAAAAAAACCTCAAAGAAATAAATTCAATTCCCGATGTCAGTCTGTTTAGTATCAGTCAGCTCCTTCAAGGATTACAAGGTCGAGAATGGAGTCGTTTTGTTGGAACATATATTTCAGAAACGTATTCTGAGTACAAAAATAATTTTTTACACTGGTTTGTGAGTTATCCACTTTGGCAAAAGTTTGGTCAGGCGGTTTTTGAGAAAATAAAGAAGGAGGAATCGTTTTTTAGATTTATCCGTCGTAAACATATATTTACTGGAAGAGTCGTTGAAAAAGCGTGTGACACAATTTTGTTAAGTGATGAAAAAAAATGGTCGGACGCTCGTTTGCTGCAAACTATGAAATCGCTCGCAATAAAATTCAATGCTATGAATGTATGGGGGATTGGGGTGGTTGCTATGGATTTTGAAAATAATTATTTGACCGCCTGGCTTGAACGAAAGATCACCACAGCGCTTAAAAAACGTACGCATATTCGAATAACACCTCAGAAAGCATTTACTATTTTAACCGTACAACCCAAGTTGACTTTTTCACAGCGGGAGGAGATGGACCTGCTCCGGTTAGCTTCAAAAAAAGTAATTACACAACACGATTTACGGAAGCATCATTTTCACTATTGCTGGGTAAAATATGGGTACATTGGTCCCGAAGTTTCCTTGACTGAATATCAAAATGCATTATCAAGGTTACGGAGTAAGGGTAATTTACGGCACGTAATACTGAAGCTTGAGCAGGAACGAAAGAAAAATATTATATTGCGGGACCATTTAAGTGGTGAACTGCGTCTTAACCCTGAAGTTCGGTATCTTTTGCAGGTATCAAGGACGTTTATGTACTTGCAGTTAAATCGGAAGGAACTGATGTATAAGACCTACTACACATTCGATCGATTGCTATCTGAAGTTGGAAGTAGATTTGGATATACTAGACAACAACTACATAATTGTTTGCCCAAAGAAATTTGGAATCTGTCAGCACATCGCGGGATATCTAAAGAACAAATACGTAAAAGAGAACGGCTATTTATACATAGATATTGTAATGGACGAAATTATTTGTATTTTGGTTCTGCTGCGAGAAAACTCCTACACGACATCATGCATCAGGAAAAAAACTCAATGCATGCTGTGGACTTTGTGCAAGGGATGGCTGCATATCTTGGAAACGTACGAGGTACGGTTAAAATAATTAATACAGTGCAAGAAATAAAAAAAATAAAAAGAGGTGAAATATTAGTATCTATTGCTACTACAACTAACATTCTACCTGCTATGCGGCACGCCGCAGCATTTGTTACCGATAAAGGTGGCATTACCTGCCATGCGGCGATTGTGGCACGCGAGATGAAAAAGCCCTGTATCATAGGGACGCGGTATGCCACAAAAGTATTTAAGGACGGCGACCGGGTGGAGGTGGATGCCACGCATGGTATAGTAAGGAGGCTAAATTCTAAATCCTAAACTCGAAATTCTAAATAAATTCAAATGATCAAAAGTTCCAAATCCAAAATAACGCTCATGAATTCTGTTTTGAGTTTGGAATTTTAATATTATTTAGAATTTCGAATTTCGAGTTTAGGATTTACCTATGGACTATTTGCTGCTAGTATAGTTAAATACTATGCAATACAATAAACTGTTGCAAACCATCAAGAAACATACCTGGTGGGAGGAAAAATCACCGGCCGTGTACCAGTACGTCATGTATCCCCTGCATTGTTTCGTGGAGCAGTGCCGGTATTTCCATCCGAAATTCCTGTCCATTTCGGCGTTCGTATCGACGCCGGGGGATTTTTTTCATGAACTGACCCCGCAAGACGAAAAGTCGGCCGTGTATTGGTACGTGTACGGTCAGATTACGAAAAATCCCTCATACCTGATTCGGAAGAAAAAGACCGGCGACAAGAATAAGGTATTTCTGAACATCAGCAGGCAATTCCGGCGTGACGCTTCCCGCCTTTCCAATAAACAGGTCTGGCGGTCATACGAGCGGTTCATCCGCCATTATCTTGATTTTACCCGGTACGTCGTGATGCCCGAATGCGTCGACGTCTTCACCGCGTATGAACTGGAAGCATTAGTACGGAAAGAATTGCCGGATGTTTCAGAAGACCGTTTGCTGGAAGTGACCAGAATGATGGCCACCCCGGCGCACCTGAGCTTTATGGAAGCGGAACATAGCCGCATTATGAAGGTCGCTATCGCATTGTATTCACGACTCAAGAAGGATCCCCGGATTGGTTTAGAATCCATAACAGGGCATTGGAAAAAGGAATTGGAAAAATTGAGCCGCGATTATTATTGGATTAGCAATTCCTATGCCACGGTCATCCGGCTGTGCCCTGACGATTTTCTTACCAAGGTCAAAGGGGAAGTGAAGGAAAAATCAATTGTCCAATTACAGCATGAGTTACGCGGTTTGCGGACAAAAGTCAGCCGGTTACAGGCAGAACACAGACGATCGATGAAAGCGTACAAGTTTTCAGCTGGTCTGATCCGCCATTTCAGGTTGGTGCAGTTTTTTGGCGAGTGGATTGATGAGCGGAAAAGTTACATGTTGCGCGGTAACGACTGTTTGGACCAATACTGCCGTGAACTGGCCCGCCGGTTTCGATTACCCGTCCATGATGTTCGTTATTATCTGCCGGCTGAAATGAAAAATCTCCTGTTGAAAGGGGAAAGGCTTGATAAAAAAATTATTAAAGCACGGCAGGCGTTGTCGGCGTATGTTATAGAAAAGCGTGGCCATACCGCGATTCCGACTATATATTACGGACAGCAGGCAAAAAAGGTCATGATCACCGTCCAGTCGCAGTTCCAAGTAAAAAAAGGCTTGGTGATCGGCCAAGTGGCTAGCGTACCGGTAAAAAAGTTTACCGGGATCGTTCAGGTCATCAAGGATGTGCATAAGGAGAAGTTTATCTCCGGGAGAATTTTAGTGGCCAGTATGACCCGGCCGGATTTTGTGCCGCTGATGCGCCGGGCGAGGGCGATCATCACCGACGAAGGCGGGCTGACCTGCCATGCGGCCATCATGGCGCGTGAGCTGAATCTACCCTGTATTATCGGGACAAAAAACGCCACCGTTGAGTTCAAAACCGGCACTAAGGTGGAAATGGATCTGGCTAAAGGCATCATTATTAAGAAATAACATGAGCGAAAAAGAATCTGAGCAATATTACGACCAGGTGCACCAGCAGTCTCCGGATGTTAATGTCCAGGAGAATGAGACCATGCAACAAGCGCTGCATAGTATGGAGCAGCCGGAAAAGGAGATGACGCCAGAAGAGCGTGAAGAATTCGAAAAAGTCGTTGAGGGGGCCCGCAATGTCATCAGGGCGTTTGACCTAAAACGAAACGGGAAAAATACCAAGGGGGAGAATCTGATCATTGTCACGGACGCCGGCGTTGACCCGATGGTTCGGCGGGCATTAGAGCAAGCCGGTCATGAAGCTGCGGGCGTAGATTTTCGGCTTGTCGTCAGCAGCGCCCCCGAACATGCGGCCCAGGATTTCCAGGAAACCATTGACGAGAAGATAAAACACGCCGATGCCGTATTGTATGCGACAAGCATTTCACGGTCACATTCAAAAGGGACGGTCGATTTGATCAGCGACCACCCCGATGAACGTATCAGCCAGCTCCAGCAGCACCGCAAACAGCGGCGCGGCGTACCCTACCCAGCCCAGATGCGTTTGATCTCCATCACGAGCGCCTCCAAGGAAATATTGACCGAAGGGGCGTCCCAGGAAAATCCTGCGGATTTAGCCCGGCGCAGCGAGCGGTTGGCAGAATTCATGCCTGGAGTGAAGTTATTGCATATTACTACGCCGGAAGGCACCGATCTGGTCTTGAAGCCGAAAAAAACGGCCACCCCGGAATATGAGAACGGCAAAGTTGACAAGCCGGGCAAACTGGCTAATTTCCCCATGGGCGAATGGTCAACCGCGGTTGACCTGGCGGAAACGCATGGCACTCTGGTTGTTGACGGGGCAGTGACCATGTTGGGCCGGTTGCCTGAACCGATCACCGTTAACATCGAGCATGGGGTAGCGGTGAGCATTACTGGCGGCGCGTCAGGGGATAGAGTGCGGTCAATTTTGGAACAGGCGAATGCCGATTTGCGCGCCAAAGAACCTGATAATCCGGCTAATGCGTTCCGGGTTGCGGAAATCGGCATCGGCACAAACAGCAAGGCGTTCCGGACGTCGCCGGAGGGGAAGAAGATAAGCCCCCCAACCTCGCTGGAGGCAGAAAAAGGGTACGGCACCATTCACATCGCATTAGGTAAAAATTCAATTTTTAACGTGCCAAAGACGGACCCCGACCGTAATTCTATTCCGATCCATCTGGACCATGTAGTGATGCACCCGGAGGTAGTGGCGGAAATGGAGGATGGCCGGAAGATTACCATGATCACCAACGGCGAATTTACTTTTTAACCATTAATCATATAACCATATGGCATCATTATTTGACCAGCTGCTTGTAAAAGCAAAAACAAAACGACGGCGGATCGGCATTACCATCACGCATTATGATGAGGCAATGTTAGCCACGCTTAAAAAGGGACAGGAAATCGCCGACGTGGTCATTTACGGGAATAAGATTCCTGGTTTTGAATGCGTGGAGATGGAGTCAGGTGACGCAAAGGGAGAAAATATCGGCCGGCAGATCGTCCGGGACTATAAGGACGGAAAAATAGATCAGTTTGTCCGCGGGCAGGTTGATGATCTCGGTACTGTTGACGAATTCAAGGTGCAGTTCGGCCTGCCGAAAGACGAACGGCGGATCGATTTCGCACTGATGCGGGATGCGCATGGCCGGGAAATATTCCTGACTATGGGGTCAAACCCGGATGGGCAGAACCTGGACGATAAAATCAGAATCGTCGGGGCGGTAGCCGATTGGGCCAAGAACACGTTCGGTTTGGCGCCGAAGGTGGCGGTCATGGCCACCTGTCGGCCCGGATCGTACGGCCGAGACCCGGTCATGTCGAAAACGTATGACGAAGCGGAAGCATTGGTGAAGTACCTTACCAAGAAAGGTTATGAAGCAAAAAATGTCCATATTGAATTGGAAAATGCCATCACCTGGGCAAATATTTTAGCCCCGGCTAACGGTACTACCGGTAATCAGATATTCCGGGCCCTCGTGTATTTAGGCGGCGGGGCGATGTTGACCTGCCCGACGTTGTTTTCCAACGGCATGATGTATGAGGACGATTCCCGGAACGAGCAAGATTGGTATCCGCATATCGTGGCCGCTTCGGCTTGGGCGAGTATGGAAGGCAAATAATGAGATCCTGAAACTAGTTCAGGATGACAAAAAAAGAAGACTCACCAGTGGTGTATGGTGAGCCTTTTGTTTCTCAAGAAAGAAACGAATGTTCAGATTAGAGTACGGCCAGGGCGACGGCGATTCGGCAAGCCTGCAGGTATTCAGCGACGTCGAGGTATTCCCCGACGGTGTGATACTTGTAGGCGCCCATGCCAAGCGCTATAGTTGGTGCGTACTTGTTGAGCCAGCATGCGTCCAAGCCACCCATGACCGGCGGCATAACTTCGGCGGAGAGTCCGCAATTGGCGATTGACTTCGTCGCCCGCCGGACAACGTCACTGTTCGCTGGCACCGCCAGGAAGTCATAAGCGCAGTCACAGGTGATTTCCACCGCTCCACGCAGTGAGTAGGTGCCGTCATCGGGATTGAACCCCATGACACTTATGGCCGCCTTATCGAATTCCCGCTTGATAGCACGGTCCATGCGTTTCAGCGTTTGGTCATCAAACGACCTGGTCTCGCCGCCGATGACGATTTCAGCCTGTACGGAATTGGTCCCGACCGGCTGGAACCCCTCGACGTTGAAGTTGCTTGATGCGACGTGCTGGTCCCGATTTTCGTATCGCCCGAAACAGCCATCCTGGCTCAAGGCTTCAAGTGCCCTAGCCATTATCAGCGGGGCAGAGATGCCCTGTTCGGGATGAACGCCGGCATGCGCGTTCTTACCCTTTACGATGATCCGGTATTTGTTGGACGAGCAGGTGTGGGTGAAGATCTGTTCCGGCCGGTCACCGTCGAACGAGTAAATCATACTCGCCTTGATCAGTGATGGGTCGATATGTCTCGCACCCTGCAGTTTCGTCTCCTCACTGACCGTGAAGATCAGTTGAAGAGGGCCGTGCGGAATCCGGAGGTCGTGCAGTGTCCGCAGCATTTGCAGGATAATGGCGATACCGGCACCGTCGTCGGCGCCAAGCACGGTGGTCCCGTCTGACACGATTCGCCGGCCGTCGTCCGTCAGTCTCGGTTTTACGCCGAAGGCGGGCTGGACACGGTCCATATGTGCATTGAAACCGATACAGGGCAGTTTTTCACGACCCTGGGTCGCCGGTACGGAAATAAACAGGTTGCCGCAGTTCCCTCCGAATTGCGCGTGAGCCTGATCGTGCAGGATGTTGTCGACGGCAATACCGATGCCGCGTATCGTCCGGACGATGAAATCGGCCATAGCCATCTCTTCGCCGGAGGCGGTGTCTACCTGGACGGTGTGGATAAAATACTCGAGCGCCGTGTCATGTTCGTTCATGTCATACTCCTTCTTCTCTATCTTTGAGTTTCTATGAGTTTTATGTCTGATGTAAAGTTACAAAGTAACAGCACACTATAGCACGACCGATGATGCTTGTCAATAACTATTGAGTATCTGTATAATAAAAGCAATAAGAATTATTTAATTGTTATGCCAATCCAATTTGTCCTCCCATTTTCCAAACTCGGCAAGACAAACGTCGACATTGCCGGCGGTAAAGGCGCCTCATTAGGCGAAATGTCTCAGGCCGGCATTCCGGTACCGCCCGGGTGTGTCGTGCTGGCCGGCTCATTCGACCAGTTTGTCAAAGAGACTGGAATAGATAAAAAAATTGAAATCGAGCTAAAAAATGTAAATCCGAAAAATATTATGTCGGTTGATGCCGTATCGGCTAACCTGCGCAAACTGATTAAAAATGCAAAGTTCCCCATGGACATCGGCGATGAAGTCGTTAAGGAGTTTTTAAAACTAAAATCTCCGTTTGTCGCTGTCCGTTCATCTGCCACGGCGGAGGACTCTTCTGCTGCATCGTGGGCCGGCGAGCTGGAAAGTTATCTATTCGTCACTAAACAGAAATTGTTGGAGGCAGTAAAGACCTGTTGGTCGTCGTTATTCACCCCACGGGCGATTTTTTATCGTATTGAAAAGAAATTACATAAACAAAAAGTGTCGGTCGCCGTTGTTATTCAGAAGATGGTCAACTCGGAAATCGCTGGCATTGCCTTTACTGTCCATCCGGTCACGAAGAACCGTAATCATATTGTCATCGAAGCTGGCTGGGGTCAGGGCGAATCCGTCGTGTCCGGACGTGTGACGCCGGATACATATGTCTATGACAAGAAAACCGGCGGGATTGTTGAAGTAAACATTGGCAGCCAACGCGACATGATCATTCAGAAAGCAGGCGGAGGTTCAAAAACTGTGGTTGTGCCGTCGGCCAAGCAGGAAAAGCAGAAATTGACTGGTAAGCAAATCATTGAAATTGCGAAGATCTGCGAGCGTATCGAAAAACACTACAAATACCCGCAAGTTATCGAATGGGCCCTGGAAAAAGGCAGGTTTTATATAGTCCAGTCCAGGCCAATTACTACCCTGTAGGCCGTTTTTCCATAAAGAACATACAATATCTTTCATGATGCGAATGGGATTGTTTTTTTGTGAAAAATGTGATATAATAAATCAGTTCAAACAGTATTTTATATTAACCAGCGAAAAGCATTAGTTAGGCTAATTTATGGATAATTTGAGCATGAATAGCTCAGACCAGGATTCCGATTTGCCCGCTGGTTTTTTAATTAAGGATAAAAGCGGGCAGTTTAAGAAGGTCCAGGACGATACAATCGTAGATTTCACGGTGAAGAAAACCGTCCCGCCGTCATTTCCGCCTCAGCAAAACAGGCCGCCGGCTCAGCCGATAAAGCCCGTTTCAATGCCCCCCCGCCCGGCCAGTGCCCCGCTACGGGAACCATTGCCGGTCAAACCTCCGTCGCCAATTTCATCGTCGTCGAATGCCAGCGCGTTTATGGCGCCTGATGACGAACGCGAAATACGGGAAGAGCAGGCTAAGCTGGAACAGATGATGAAACCGCCGGCCGGAAGTTCGGTTGTATCAGTGGAAGATATCGTCAATAACGCCATCAGTGATTTTAGCCTGTCGTTTGCTGATGAGGTCATGCGCAAACGTTTCGCCAAGGTGATCGAATCCCGGCTCCGGGATTTACGCGATGGCGTGGAGACGAAAGAAGTGCTGACCCGTTCGAAAAAAATCGGCGGTCTGGAGCTCCCGCCGGAACAGGCGGATCGGCTTCTTGCCTCGATAGAAAAGCATTTAAGCGGGAAACCCGTTATCAAGCCAAGTACGCCAGAAGTTGCCCAGGCGCCGAGGCTGGACATGCCGCCTGATTTTATTCCCCGTCCGCAACCGGTGAAGCCAGCGCCTCCGCCCGTACCTCAAGCGCCGATCGCGCCCAAGGAGGTTGTCCAGCTGGCTGAAGAGATAAAAAAAGAGATGAACGTTCCAGTATCAGCGCCTCCGGTTCAGCCGAAACAGCCCTCCCAGCCACCGCCAGTTTCCACCCCGGATACATACAGCCGCCCCGTGGATGAGCTGCCGCGAATTGTTCAGGTGCGTAAACTTGAGGCTGAACGCCCGCAGGTTAATGATATCAGGCGCCCGGCCAGGGTCATGGGTCCGGTAGAGGAATTGGCGGATATTAACCTCGATGAATTCCGGCGACAGGGGACCAACCCGATTGAAGCGGCAGAACGCGTGGTGGAAAAAATTGACCTGTTAGAGCATGATTCCTGGGAAATGAAAATTGCCGGCACGAAAGCCTGGAAGCGGTCAGAAGCGAATAAGTTATACATTGATATTGGCCGTGAGAGCATGGAAACCGGTCAAACAGTGGCTGACGTCATCCGTAAGCGGATGCAGGAAAAACGCCCTCACCTTTTGCTAGATGAGTTTTTAGCCATCAATAATTTGAACAGCCGTTTAGTCATTTAATATGCAGCAGTTTGTTGTTCCACAATTTTTAGACGTAGAGGCTAAGATTATCGGTCCGCTGACCGTCCGCCAGTTTTTGACGTTTTTGGTCGGGGCGGGGCTGATTTTCATCGTATTTAAGCTGGCCACATTCTGGGCCGCGGCCATTGAAGGGATATTAATCTTTGCTCTCACTGGAATGTTCGCCTTTTTGAAGATAAACGGCCGTCCGTTCCATTATTTCTTGCTAAATATGACCCAAACTCTCCGCCGTCCCACTATGAAGGTGTGGAATAAGGAGATGGGCAAAGGGAAGATCAAGGAAGAAAAGGAAAAGGCGCCACCGCCCCCTCCGCCCGCCAAACAACACGTTACCGCGTCACGTCTGTCCGAGCTGTCCCTGGTCGTGGACACCGGCGGGTCGTACCGTGAAGATGAGGGATAAATAACACAACGCCACATGGCAAAAAAGGAAAAACAAGCAGTTCGAAAAGTCACCATGCCTTCCACGCAGGCGTATTTGAATATTTTGGAGATCAAGGACGATACGGTCATTCTGAAAGACGGGACGTTGCGCGGTGTCGTACTCGTTTCTTCCATCAATTTTGCCCTGAAATCGGAAGATGAACAGAATGCCGTGATCCAGGGGTATGTGCAGTTTTTGAATTCCCTGGAATTTTCCCTGCAGATAGTCATCCAATCGAGAAAATTGAACATCGACGAGTATCTGGAACGGCTAAAGAAGATTGAAAAAGAACAAACGAATGAATTGCTCAAAATGCAGACGCGGGAATACCGTCAGTACATTGCCGAGCTGGTGTCGTTGGCTGACATCATGAGCAAGCGATTTTATATCGTCGTGCCGTACTCTACCGGATCAATCAAATCAAAAGGCTTTATTTCGCGCCTGAAGGAAGCAGTATCGCCAACTACGGTTATTAGCATCAAGCAGAAAAAATTTGAGAAAAACCGCGTCGAGCTGTCCAAGCGGATGGAGTATATCATCGACGGCCTCAGTTCCATCGGCCTAAAGGCGACACCGCTGGATACCCAGGGGCTGATTGAGCTGTTTTATAACACCTATAATCCTGATACGTATGACCAGCAGAAGCTTGTCGATATCGCTAAGCTCAACATAGAACAATAATATATGGTCGAGCTATATAAAAAAACCCAATCACTCCCTACTGAGGCCCCCCCTGACTTGACGCTCGAGGAACAGCAGCGGCTGATGGCTGAACAAGTTGAGGAGAAGAAGGAACTCCTGGAGGCCGAGAAAGTATACCGCCGCGGCGTTGTGACTGTGCGCGACCTGATCGCGCCTGCTTCCATGAAAACGGAATCGCGGTATTTGGAAATAGGCGCGCAGTATGCCCGTACGATTTTCGTGGTCACGTACCCCCGGTATATCCGGGTCGGGTGGTTTGCGCCGGTCATCAACCTGAACGTGCCACTGGACATATCCATGTTTTTTTACCCGATCGGTTCTGAGGTGATTCTCAAACAGTTGCGGAACAAGGTCGGTACCTTGGAGGCCCAGATATTGGGCGACGCCGAGAAAGGCGCACCTCGCGACCCGATTAGGGAAACGGCTCTGCGTGATATCGAGAAACTGCGCGATGACCTGACCCAGGGCGTGGAAAAGTTTTTCCAGTTTGCGCTGTATATCACCATCTATGCCAAAAGTAAGGATGAATTGGACAAGATAACCGAGAAGGTCGAGTCGCTGTTTGGTTCACGGCTGGTGTATACCAAGCGGGTATTTTACCAGGCAGAGCAGGGCTTCAATTCGACGCTGCCTCTCGGCGACGATGAACTGGCCATTGCGTTTAACATGAGTTCTTCGCCCTGCGCGTCTTCGTTCCCGTTCATCTCGTCCGAATTGACGAGTGACAACGGCATTCTGTACGGCATCAACCGCCATAATAACAGCTTGATCTTGTTCGACCGGTTCAGCCTGCAGAACGCCAATTCGGTGGTGTTCGCCACGTCTGGCGCCGGTAAGAGCTATGCCGTCAAGCTGGAAATTTTGCGCAGCATGATGTTGGGTACGGACGTCATCGTGATTGATCCCGAAATGGAATATAAATACCTGTCCGATGCGGTTGGTGGCACCTATATCAATATTTCCCTGTCGTCAGAAAGTAAGCTGAACCCGTTCGACCTGCCGCGGCCGACCCGTAAAGACGAGAAGACCGCCGACATCATCCGGTCGGCCATCATTACGCTCAAAGGCTTGCTGCGCCTGATGCTCGGCCAGTTTACCCATGAGGAAGATTCGCTGATTGACCGGGCCCTGATCGAAACATACGCAAAAAAAGATATTACGGCCGACGCGGACCTGACCCACGTTGAATCCCCGTTGTTCAAGGATTTTGAGGAAGTGCTGGAAGGCATGGTCGGCGCGGAAGACCTGGTGGTGCGCCTGAAGAAATACACTGAGGGCACGTTTGCGGGGCTGCTGAACAATCCGACGAACATCCAGATGAACAACCAGCTGGTGGTGTTCTCGGTCCGTGACCTGGAAGATGAACTGAAGCCGATCGGCATTTCCCTGATCGTGTCCTATGTCTGGAATACTGTTCGGTCCCAAATGAAGAAACGCATCATGGTCATCGATGAGGGCTGGTGGCTGATGCAGCAGGAAGACTCCGCGAAGTTCATTTATGCGCTGGTAAAGCGCTGCCGGAAATATTACTTAGGAGTCACCACGATCACCCAGGACGTGAATGATTACCTGCGGTCCCCGTACGGCCAGGCAATCGTCACTAACTCGTCCATCCAGCTGCTCATGAAGCAGTCGCCCGCGGCTATTGACCTGATTGCCCGAACGTTTTTACTGACCGAAGGGGAAAAATATTTATTGCTGGAATGCGGCGTCGGTGAAGGCATATTTTTCGCCGGGTCAAAGCATGCCGCCATAAAAATCGTCGCTTCCTATACGGAAGACCATATCATCACGTCTGATCCGCGCCAGCTGCTGGAGATCGAGGCCGCCAAGAAAGAGTTTGAGGATGCCCAGGGATCCGGAGCGGAGACTCCGGCTTAAGTCGGGATATAATACATTTAGACCAAATATATGGACATGAATCCACGAACACGCCGAAACCTCATTATTGCCGCGGGTATCGTTCTGGTGATTATCGTTGCGGTGGTGGTGTGGTGGCTGGTTTCCCAGAAATCCACGCCGGTCGATTTGAATACCAACATCACGAACACGGCGGTCCTCAATACTGACGTGGTGTATGTCAATACGGCGGCTAATGAGGTCGCGCCGGCCAACACGGCTGATGCCGAAGAACTGGAGCTGATCCGGCTGGCGAATATGTTCGCTGAACGGTACGGGAGCTATTCGACCGAGGCCGGGTACCAGAACATAACCGACCTTAAGCAGTACATGACCCAGAAGATGCAGGTGGTGTCGGACAGTTTCGTGACCACCCAAAAAGCCCAGGCGACCACGGGATCATATACGTCAGTTACCGCGACTGCGTTGTCAACCTCGGTGAGCGACCTGACGGCGGTTAAGGCGACAGTCAGGGTCAGTACGCAGCGCCGCGAAATAGGCACAAATATCAACGGAGCCAATACGTTTTATCAGGCTCTGACCCTGAATTTTATCAAGGACGGCGACACGTGGCTCGTGGACAACGCGGCCTGGGGTGATCAGGGCAGTTATTAACAAATTTTCATGTTGTTTCGACGGCGACGCATCATACCATTTTTACTCGGCTTCCTGCCGGTTCTCCTTGCGGGGTATTTTGTTTTTGTGTTTGTCCGGCCGGCCGCAGCCCAGACAGCTGCCGGCACCCAGGTCAGCGACCAGTGCCATATTTTGAGCCGATGCGCTGGGAACGGTTTGGCCTGCAGTAACGACGGGCAGTGTACGGACGGGACAAAATGCAGGCTTGAAGGCATCCAGCTTAATATACATATTCCCGGAGTAACTGAAATGATTGCTGACGCGAACGGCGTGAAGCATCCATACGTGAGGAATATGTCGTGTTTTCTCGCTGATATTTACCGGTATTTGGCGGGGGTGTCCGGCATCTTAGCGGTCGTGATGATGATCTATGGGGGGATAAAATATGTCATTTCATTTGGCAACCCTTCAAAATTATCGGATGCGCGGGACACCATTTCATCGGCCATGATCGGGCTGGCGCTGGTACTGGGTTCGTATGTGATTTTGAATTTTATCAACCCCAGCATTACCAGTTTGAAAGTGCCGAAATTGACCGATGTTGTATCAAATGAATTAGGTGATTTTTCGGATTATCATGGGACAAAGATATGCACAAGAAAGGCGGGACAGACGTTTGCATGCGGTGGCATATGGCATAGCGGGCAGGACGACCAATGTACGGTGGTAAATAATTGCAATACGGAGTCTTCTTTATGCACCTTATTTGTCGGATCGGATACCAAGGCATATGTGACTTGCATGGAGTCTTTGCCGGTAAAATATAAAGATAAAATGTATGATGCTCATGCCAGGAATGACGAATCGTGCGGAGCAATAATCTTTGACTCGGTTTTATATCTCCATGATGTGGTACTTGTTGGGACTAAGTGCAACGATACGCAGCGGGCTTGCGGAATTGATATCCATGATTCTATTCCGCACATTTATGCTGCCGGAGAACAACGCGCATCTGGATTTGAAGATCAGAAATATATCGGCTATTATCCAAAAGCTTATTGTTATTAATGGTATTTTATGAATAAAAAAACCTTATTGATCATCGGATTCGTGATATTGGTCGTGGCGCTGGGGGTGTTGATTTATTTCGTTTTTATCAAGGACCTGGTCAACCCGCAGAACGGCAATGCGAATGAGAACGTGAACGGAACCACCAACCAGAATTTCAACGGCTGTTTGCCGAACATCAATGGCGTGGACAATACCAACCGCATCCAGGTGAATACGAACCAGGGACTGAATTTTAACAGCGGCCAGCAGGCGAATATCAACGGTGTCAAGGTGGACGACGTGGCCCGGGGCGGCCAGACCTTTGCCAAGGAGGAGTTGACCCAGAAAACCGAGGCGGTCAGCCTGTCATCCGACGGGAATTTGCGGTATTATGACCCGACTCAGGGGAAGTTTTATAAACTTGACTCAAACGGAAAACCCCAGGAGCTGTCGGACAAGACGTTTCCTGACGCGAAAAAAATTACCTGGTCGCCCAAAGGCGATAAGGCCGTAGTTTCGTTTCCTGACCAGAGCCAGATAGTGTATGATTTTGACAAAAAACAGCAGGTGACCCTGCCGAAAACCTGGTCTGATGTGACGTTTTCCCCGACCGGTGATGAGCTGGGATTCATGAATGTCAGCGAGCAGGAAGATTCGCGCTGGCTAGCCGTATCAAACACTGACGCTTCCGAGGTACAGCTGGTCGAGCCGCTCGGTGACAACGCCAGCAAGGTGGACGTAAACTGGTCACCGTCTGGACAGGTCGTGGCGCTGTTTACCGACTCGGCTAACGCCACTGCCCAGACCATCCTGCCCATCGGTTTGCACCAGGAAAATTTCAAGTCGTTTGACGTACTCGGCCGGGGTTTCCAGGGGATCTGGTCGCCAATAGGGGACCAGATACTGTATTCTATCTATTCTGACGGTTCGCGATATAACCCCGTCGTCCATCTGGTGGACGCTTCCGGCGACGCAACCGGCTATAATAACATTAATTTAAATCTGCAGACCTGGGCTAGTAAATGCACATATAACCAAGCGGGTGATTTTGCCTTCTGCGCCGTGCCGCAATACCTGCCGACCGGCAGCGCCCTCGAACCTGCCTTGGCCGGGTATACCAATGACCGTATTTACATGATTGACGTCAATACCGGCATCAGCAGCCTGATCGCCCTGCCGACCTACCTGAGCCAGATGAGTCAGTATGTCATTAATGCCGTATTCGTCAGCCAGGACGGGATGACGCTGTATTTCACCGAGGATGTGACGGGGGGCGTGTATTCGATCAAATTACGATAACTACATCAATAAAAATGTACAGAGTTGGCAATAACAAACCCGCCTTAGGATTTCGCGGTATTTTGTTTTTTATCGTTTTTTTGATGTTGGCGTCATTTATTATGTCTCCCCGGCCCGCCGTGGCAGATATTACCAAGTGTTCTGATTTGGGCAGTAATTGGGCCGACGGATCATGCCGTCCGGGCATGGGGTGCGGTTTTTCAGATTACTGCGTCTGCAATATTCCCGTCGAACAATTTGGGGAATTGTGCTGCCGCGACACGACATCAGGAGTGGATCATTGTTATACGAAGGCTGGCATTGAGGATTATGCGGGGTCAGAATCGACCAATCCGGCAGATGCCACGTATGTCAATCCAAATTCATCTGGTACTCTCACCGCTGAGGACAAGAAGGAGCCGGTGTTTTTTATCCCGCAGTTTACTCTGCCGGGGTCGAAATTCATAGCCGGCCAGTCGGTGCAGGTGGACGGCAATACCTTAGGCGATTATATTACCGCGTTATACGTATTTTTTGTCGGTGTAGCCGGGATACTTTCGGTAGTGATGATGATTTATGGGGGGATAAAATATACCATATCGTTCGGAAGTCCGCAGAAGCTTTCTGACGCGCGGGACTCCATTACTTCGGCAATGATCGGGCTGGCCATCGCGTTGGGGTCCTATGTCATTCTATTGACGATCAGTCCGCGTTTGGTGACATTCCAGGGATTAAGTGAATTAGGCTCCGGCATCGGTCCGCCTTTGGAGTTCGAAGAACTCCAGCAGAACAGCGTGAAGTACGGCGTCTCATATAAGCCGGTTACCCAGAATGTATCCACCTATGATGCCCAGTTGTTGGCGGTCGTCGATAATGATAAGTATTTGGCTTCCTGGCTCAAGGCCATTATGCTGGTGGAATCCAGCGGTAACCCACAAGCTGAGTCAAAAGACAAATACGGGAACACGCTCGCCTGCGGGCTTATGCAGTTGCTGCCCTCAACAGCGGGCGTCAGCTGTGCTGAGCTGAAAAATAATCCCACCTTGAGCATCCAGAAGGCGTGGCAGTATTTCCAGGAATTATTGGCTAATACGTGCCCGACCCATGCCTTGTATAAGAGCGGCGCAACGGCAAAATGCTACCCTGAGAAAACTAACTGTACTGACGGTAAATTTCATTATGCAGTTGCGGCATACAATGGGGGAAGGGGGGCAAACTGCTCCAGTGTGGATTGTCCGGGTTCCACGTGGTGGGAATGTGAAGCGAACACCGGATTTGCGGAAACCCGTAATTATGTAGCCAAAGTTGAGGATACGTACAACAAAATTCAGAATGATCCTGCATTTGCCTGGAGTCAATAAGATGAATCCATTAAGTGTATCGTTGTACTGAGTGATGTTTTTTTGATACAATAAAGTTCTGTCTTATGGCCAAACATCCCGCGACAATATACATTTGCAGCTCCTGCGACGCCCAATCCCCCAAATGGATGGGGCGGTGTTCTGAATGTGGCTCGTGGGGAACGCTTGGGGAGTCTGTACGTCCTGTCCAGAAAAAATCCACCGGCTCCACAGTTCCGGCTGCAGAGGTAGAGACGCTGGCCGAGGTCAGTGTCAGGTCGGAAGATCGAATCCCGACCAGCATCCGTGAATTTGACCGGGCGTTGGGGGGCGGGATTGTCGTCGGCAGCGTATTGTTGATCGGCGGTGATCCGGGTATCGGTAAGTCCACCCTCATTCTCCAGGTGGCCGGCCAAATGGCAAACGCCGGACAGCAGGTGCTGTACGTGTCAGGAGAAGAGTCGTCAGCACAGGTTAAAGTGCGCTTTGAGCGTTTGGGCTTAAAAACGCCCAATGTAAAATTTCTCGGGGCCACGGACGTTGATACCATCATGGCCACCTCCATCCAGCAGAAACCGCAGCTGGTGATTATTGACTCTGTCCAGACCATGCAATGCGCTGATGTGGACGCTGATCCCGGCAGCGTCAGTCAGGTCAGGGCAGCTACGGCCAAATTGGTTGACGTTTCGAAAAAATCCAAAATTCCGTTTATCCTAATCGGCCACGTCACCAAGCAGGGCAATGTGGCCGGTCCGAGGACCCTGGAGCATCTGGTGGACGTCGTATTGTATTTGGAGGGTGATGAGCACCATCTTTTCCGTATCTTGCGCAGCGTGAAGAACCGTTTTGGCTCGACAAGCGAGGTGGGCGTTTTTGACATGCAGCGCGACGGCCTGCACGAAGTGGCTAATCCATCGGCGGTTTTTTTAGCGGAGCGCCATGAAACCAACCCCGGTTCTGTCGTGACAGCGGTGGTGGAAGGTTCCCGGGCATTTTTAGTTGAAGTGCAGGCGCTGGTCACCCGCACGAATTTCGGGTATCCGCAACGGCGGGCGGCCGGTTTTGATCTGAATCGTCTGCAGTTATTGGTTGCGGTCTTAATGAAAAAAGCGAATTTATACCTGTCCAACCAGGATATCCACCTCAACGTCGCTGGCGGTTTCCGACTGAACGAACCGGCAGTCGATGCGGCCGTCTGTCTGGCCATCGCTTCGGCCGCCAGGGGTAAGCCGCTGGCGACGGATACCGCGGCATTCGGTGAGGTGGGCTTGGCTGGCGAACTGCGTGCTGTAGCCCAGACTGAGAAACGGCTTGAAGAAATAAAAAAAATGGGATTTAAGCACGTACTGATGCCCGTGACGCGGCTGTCGCATGCGCCGGCCAGCTTAAATCTTATCCAAGCCGGGTATGTCAGTGAGGCGATAAAGGATTTGATATGAAGGTGAAGCGGAATTTTTTCTGCCAGCCTACACTTCGTGTGGCCCGGGGTCTTTTAGGCAAATTTATTTTACGGAAAGTCGGTCGCCGGACGATTGTCGGCATGATCGTGGAAACTGAAGCGTATGTCGGTTTCAAGGATAAGGCATCCCATGCTTCAAAAGGAAAAACGCCACGTACAGCCATCATGTTCGGCCCGCCCGGTTTTGCGTATGTCTATATGATTTATGGCATGTATTATTGCTTCAATATCGTGACTCAGCGTGGCGGATATCCGGCCGCTGTTTTAATCCGTGCTGTTGAGCCGGTCGGTCAGAACCGCGTGCGCCCCTCAGGTCCGGGAAAAGTGTGCCAATATTTCCGGATCGATAAACACCTCAATGGCGCGGACGTGTGTGGACGCGAATTATGGGTTGAAGACAGGCGTGTCCAAATCTGTAAAAAAGATATCATCCGGGCCAAGCGTGTGGGGGTGGACTATGCCGGCCCGTACCGCCATAAACTGTGGCGGTTTTCCATTCGGCCAAATATTTTCGTGGTAAAAAAATAGGCGGCCCTCACGTGCGGGACCGCCTGTACTTGCAGATTGTCTACGTCAACGCCGATTTCTGTCTCGGCCCTGGGTTTCTTTCTTGCCCTGGCAGGCAGCGCATCGGTAGGCATTGGGCAGCGCTTCGCGCCGTGCCTTCGGAATATTTTTCCGACAAGCGAGCGGCTTTTTGTCACGGATCCGGGTGAGAGCTTCAGTGAACGGAATCGGTCCGATGCACCTCTTGCCGTCCCATCCGGCGTCGACCAATGCCTGGAAGTTGGCGGACCTTTTATCTGCCTTGTCGAGCGTGTGGACAATGCCCAGTTTGGCTGACTCGCCTTCGATAGTCATGTCGGTGGGATCATTGCTGTGGCTTTTGCCACTTGACGGGTGAAGTTCACCGACGATTCTGAGGGCGTTTCTTGTTGACATAGTGGCGACTCTCCATTACGTGGGTTTGAGGTTTATAAGGTACAACTAAACATACAGATTTCATTATCCTCCTTCCTTGGGGGACAGGTGTTACATGATTTATTTATATTATCCGAGGGACATGTTTTCATTTTTTTCAGTGAAGAGGGAGCTGGGCGCCGAAGAGTCGCCAAACCCACTACGCACAGCTTCCCCTCTTACTGAATTGCTTATTGTAAACAGTATTGTAACAAAAGTCAACCTATGGTTAGATGCTGCGCTAACTTTAGGGTAGAAATTACTCCAGGTGAAGGTTTTGCGAAAACTTCACGAGTTTTTCAGCTAAGTACGGCCATGTGGCCAATTGGTCATCCTGGTCAAACAGCCATGCGCTAGCCTCGCGAGTCTGCTGGATAATTTCATGATCAGTCAGTTTAGCCAATCGGAGCTCGGGAAACCCGGATTGCCGAAGGCCGTAGATTTCGCCGGGACCCCTGAATTCCAGGTCCTTTTCCGCGAGTTCAAATCCGTTTTTTGCGGAAACTAGCGCATCGAGCCGGTCTTTAGTTTTGGCGCTGTCAGAATCGGTAAAGACGAAGCAGTATGACTGGTGTTCGGCCCGCCCGACCCGGCCGCGGAACTGGTGGAGCTGAGCCAGTCCGAAGCGTTCGGCGCCCTCTATCATCATGACCGACGCGTTCGGCACGTCGATGCCGACTTCAACCACGGCAGTGGCAACGAGGATAGATAGGTGGTGATCCTTGAATTCCTTCATGATCCGTTCTTTTTCGTGAGCCGGTAATTTCCCGTGGAGCAAGCCGATACGGAGCTGCGGAAATATATTTTTTTGCAATTGCTGATATTCTGCTGTTGCGGCCTTGACGCCGAGCTTGTCTGACTCGTCGATCAGCGGACAGATCACGAAGGCCTGGCGCCCCTGGCCGATTTCTTTGAGTATAAAATCATAGGCTGATCGCCTCTTTTCAGGAGGTACGATTTTTGTCAGAATTTTTTTACGGCCGGCCGGCAGCTCGGTAATGGTGGAAATGTCCAAATCACCGTATACGGTCAGGGCTAATGTCCGGGGGATCGGCGTGGCGGTCATGGAAAGAAGATGTGGCGTATGGCTCGTGGCGTATGGCTCGTGGCTTTTATTTTTCAGCTTAAGTGATTTGCGCTGATCTACGCCAAAGCGGTGCTGTTCATCGATGATGACCAGGCCGAGCTGCTTGAAGCTGATTTTGTTCTGGATAAGCGCATGCGTGCCGATCGCAATGTCAACCTTTCCTTCAGTTATTTGATTGGCCATAACCGCCGCACTTACGTTTTCGCCCTGGATAGTCTTGCTGGTGCGGGTGAGTAAGCCGATCGTATACCCGGAATTTTTTAATAATGCATAAATGGTCAGGTAATGCTGCTGGGCCAATATTTCGGTGGGCGCCATCAGTGCCGACTGGAAGCCGGCCTTAACGGTATTGAGCATGGCCATAGCCGCGACGACGGTTTTCCCCGATCCGACATCGCCCTGAAGCAGGCGGTTCATGGGAGACTCCTTATTGATATCCTGGAGGATCTGCCAGGATGATTTTTTCTGGCTGTCGGTTAGCGTAAAAGGCAATCCTGAAACAAATTTTTTCGTGGCTGGCTGGTCAAAAGGTATGTTGGGCGCCTTTTTTTTAGCTAGGGATTGGCGGATACTTTGCGTCCGGAGCTGGATCAGGAGGAGTTCGTTAAATTTCAGCCGGTGGATTGCCTGCGCTAATGTCTTTTGGTTTGTCGGAAAATGGATTTCCCGGATCGCGAGCGGTAAAGCGATTAGATGGTATTTTTTTACAATTTCCACCGGCAGCCAGTCGGGGATCGCCTTGGCCAGCGGCAGTGCCAGACGGACGAGGTAGCGGATCTGCTTTTCCGTCAGATTTTGCGTCAGCGAATACACCGGCACGATCCGGCCGGTATGCGTTTGCTCTTTTTTTACCTTTTCATACGTCGGATTCTGCAGCTGTAGCCCGTAAGGGGAATATTCGGCTTTACCTGAAAAATATACCACGTCACCTTGCTTGATGAGTTTGGTGATGAATGGCTGGTTAAACCAGACGATTTTCAGGCTGGCTGTGTCATCGGAGACCAGGCATTCGGTTACGTACATCCGCCGCCGCCAGGCCCGTTTATTGGCAATAAGGTTGACTTGAGCGCGTATTGTGCAATGAATGTCGGGTTTGAGCTGGATGATTGGAATAATAGTGCTGAAATCGTCGTACCGAAAGGGATAGTACTGCAATAAATCAGCCATCGTCCCGATGCCCAGGTGGTGCAGTTTTTTGCTGATCGCCGGACCAACTCGGGGAAGATGCTCTATTTCAGTGTCTAGGGAAAGATTCATATGCTTATTTTAACAAAAAAACAG
>JBAZNF010000009.1:0-43167 GCA_041649335.1 Patescibacteria group bacterium | reverse complement strand
AAGGGCCAGCCAGAAGTGTCTGCGCTTCCTCCTCCGCCCATTCGGGCTTTGGCGGACTGGCAAGAAGAATGTTCTAAGGGATTACCAAGGTCGAAACCCCGGTCATCCTCGGAACAGTCCCCATGTCCCGACAAGGTTACTTCTAACTACGGATCTGCGCTCAAGAAGAATGTTCTAAGGGATTACCAAGGTCGAAACCCCGGTCATCCTCGGAACAGTCCCCATGCTTGTCGTGAGCGCAGGTCGGTAGCCAGACGTGTGTGCGGGATCCTCGATTCACTCAAATATCATAATATTGAGAATCGGGGCTTGTCGTGAGCGCAGGTACCGCTGGCCGACGTCATCTGCTGCAAGTTTCCGGCTGCTGTCGTGCCTAACAATAATTGATTATTAAATACCGCAAAAATATCGATAACAGACCATGATATCACGTTATATAATCCTTGTCAAGGGGTATGAGAGAGTGGTAAGATTGCCTTACGACGGTAAAAAAATAATCACGTAATAATGAATATATATGCTAACCATCAGACAGATTTACGATCTGGCCATCAAGCTCGGTATTCAACATGACTTGCGCGGTGTGCCGGCGGTCAAAAAGCATCTTCAGCGAGTCAGAAACCAGTTGGAGACCTCATCCAAGGAGGAGAAGTCGGAATTCGATACCGAGCGGCTGACTAACCCATATTCCGACACGAGGATGTTTTCCGCTAACCCGCACAAGCCGGTAAGACGGATTTTGGCCGGCATCGATATTGGCACAGAAGAATTATTGTTGGCCAGGGAACTGTCCAAACAAAAGCCGATTGACCTGGTCCTTTCCCATCATCCGTTCGGTCCGGCATTGGCCGGTCTGCATGAAGTGATGGAGCTGCAGGCAGAAATATTCGCCAGTTATGGCGTGCCGATCACCGTAGCCGACCGGCTGATGACATTGCGCCTGGAGGAAGTTTCCCGTACGATCGCTTCGGCAAACCACAACCGTCCGCTGGATGCGGCCCGTTTGCTGGGCATGGACGTAATCTGTACGCATACGGCCACCGACAATATTGTGGCGTATTACTTGAGGGGATTGATACGGAAACAGGGCAAAAAAATAGAACGGGTCAGTGACGTCATGAAACTGATAAAAAGCATCCCTGAATATCAGGAGGCCATTAAGCTGAAGGCCGGGCCGATGCTGTTCGCCGGCAGGCCTGACGGGTATGCGGGTAAAGTTGTATTGTCAGAAGTGACCGGCGGCACGTCCGGCAACAAGGATATGTATGAAAAGCTGTCGCAGGCCGGTATCGGCACCATTATCGGCATGCATATGCATGAGGAGTACAAGAAAGAGGCGGAAAAACAGCATATCAATGTGCTTATCGCCGGCCACATGTCGTCGGACTCGCTGGGTATGAATTTTTTCCTGGATGAAATTGAGAAAAGAGGCGTGGAAGTCATACCGTGTTCCGGATTGATCCGCGTAAAAAGGTTTAAATCAAAAAAGAGATAATATATGGCAGACGGCACCCGCCTGGTGGCGGCAAAGGAGAAAAATGAGGACCGGACTCTCGATTTGACGCTCCGGCCGAAAGACCTGAAGGAGTTTGTCGGTCAGGAATCCATCAAGGACAGTCTTACGATTTTCATGCAGGCGGCGAAGAAACGCGATGAACCGATGGAGCATGTCTTGCTGCATGGCCCACCGGGCATCGGCAAGACGACGCTCGCGCATATCATCGGCAAGGAGATGGGCGTGGGAGTTCGCGTTACTTCCGGCCCGGCCATCGAGAAAGCCGGAGACCTCGGGGCCATCCTCACTAATCTGGAAGACGGTGATGTCTTGTTTATTGACGAGATCCACCGCCTTAATCGTGTCATTGAAGAAGTCTTGTATCCGGCCATGGAAGAATATGCCCTGGACATTGTGGTAGGCAAAGGGCCGTCCGCCCGGACTCTGCGGTTGGACTTGCCGAAATTTACTCTCGTCGGAGCGACTACGCGTATGAACCTGCTATCCTCCCCGCTCCGCGACCGGTTCGGTACGGTATTTCGCCTGGATTTTTACTCCAATGGGGATATAGAAAAAATCATCAAACGCTCGGCAAAAATATTAGGAGTGGATATTGACGTCGGCGCATTGGCAATGATCGCCAGCCGGTCACGCCGCACGCCGCGCGTGGCTAACCGCCTGTTGAAACGCGTCCGCGATTTCGCCCAGGTGAAGTCTGACGGCAGGATCACCAGGGACCTGGCCGTAACGGCACTGAAGCAATTATCCATTGATGAAGCAGGTCTGGATCAAATTGACCGCAAAATATTAACCTTCATCATCGAGAAATATGGTGGTGGTCCGGTCGGACTCAACACTATTGCCGCGGCCATTGCCGAGGAGCAGTCTACTCTTGAAGATGTCTATGAGCCGTACTTGATGCAGTCTGGCTTTCTGGCCCGTACCGCCCGCGGCCGCGTCGTCACTGAATCCGGTTATAGGCATCTGGGCAAGGAAATACCGGGTAATCTGCAGAGTAAGCTGGTGTAAATAATTACCCGATCCGTTGACTTCGGGCGGTTTTTTTGTTTTACTTTACATATCCTGCGGCACGACACCAGGTCATGGTATTTGAACAGCTGCAGGATATGACAACACATAGCCGCAAAACCCGCTACAACGGAGGATTGTGCTATGAAAAAGATCAATGTGATTCCCGGATACTATCCGAACCCGTAGATGTCCCGAGCCGGGACCGGCGAGGATTCTTCCTGAGAATCACAACGACCTTGAGGGCGGACCTGAGTGTCCCCCTCTTTTTTATTCATAATAACCCCGATACTATAGTGAGTATGAAAACGAGTTTGTTTGATTACCATTTGCCCCATAGCCGTATTGCTCAATCCCCCGCATCACCGCGCGACAGCTCGCGGCTTTTGGTGTTTAACCGGACATTGAATACGGTAACACATGATCGATTTAACCATCTGCCCGCATATGTGCAATCGGGTGACGTGCTGGTGTTTAATGACACGAAAGTATTTCCTGCACGGCTGTTTGGAAAAAAAGAAACGGGCGGCCGGATTGAAGTTTTTTTATTGCGACCGGTTGGGGGCCGAACGTGGGAGGTGTTAATTGGCGGTAAGGTCCGGCGGGTTGGCATGAAAATATCATTCAACCTTAGTTTACGCTGTGAAGCTGTCAAACGGCTGGAAGCGGGCATGTGGCAGGTGAGATTTAATAAGGCGCCGAAACAGGTGTCGGCAATTGCGGATAAAATCGGCTCAACTCCGACGCCGCCGTATATAAAGAAATTGGCCCCGATGTCTGTTTACCAGACAGTATATGCGAAAAAAATCGGTTCAGTAGCGGCGCCGACTGCCGGTTTTCATTTTACTAAGCGTTTATTGGCCGGTTTAAAAAAGAAAGGCGTCCAGTTTGAATATGTTACCTTGCATGTCGGTCTCGGTACATTTCAGCCGGTGAAAGTTGAGAACATCGAAAAGCACCGCATGCATGCCGAGTATGCAGAGATTTCAAAAAATACATTAAACCATTTGCGTCAAGCAAAGAAAGAAGGCCGCAGGATCATTGCGGTCGGCACGACGTCGGTACGGGTATTGGAGACTATTGGTTCTCGAAAGGCCGGTTATAAAGGTTTAGTAAACACGTTTATCTATCCCGGTTACCGGTTCAGGATGGTCGATGCCATGATCACTAATTTTCATCTGCCAAAATCAACTTTGTTAATGCTGGTGTCCGCCTTCGCCAAGGCTCCGGCGGACAGGTCGGTGTTTGCTGGATTGAGGAAAATATTGGGTGTTTATAAGATAGCGATACGCAAAAAATACCAATTTTACAGTTTTGGAGACGGGATGCTATTAACGTAATATGCTTGACAGTCTAAAAATTTTATGGTAGACTGTTTTGTTATTCATGTTGTCCTTTGATTAATTGAATATAAACGCCTAACGTTTTATAGACGGAGGTTCTCGTGAGAACAGTATTTTTCATTTTGCTGGGTATCGTGGTATTTGCGCTGGCCATGATGGTCGCGCCGAGCGCCTGTGCGGCTGGTCATACCGAACTGCAGCCGCATCTCAACGCCATCGGTTCCCAGGCTGTATTTTTTGGCTGGCACGAGCGGTTCCAGCTGGTCCTGCCGGACATCAATGCCCCAGCAATCCCCTGGAATGTGTATTTGGGTGGCCAGCAGGAATGGACGGCCAAGAACGGTTCTGCCATCTCATTGGAAGTCCTGACCGGCTTTAAGGGTTGTCCTAACCAACGGACCACATCAGGCATGCTCGCCTTTCGGACTGATGGCACCCTGCATACTGATCGACTGTTCGGCCTGGGTGACGGGTGGTACTTCGTCAGTACAGATGCGGAGTATTATCCACGTGACCACGGCTGGTATCTGTGGTGGTCGGTTGAACGCCTGATCTGGACCAAGGGCAAGCCGGGAAACGGAGTCAAGATCGGCGGCGAGTGGGAATATTACGTCGACCGTAACGAGTCGGTCGATCTGGATGGAGGGTTCCGTTTCAGCGTCCCGTTTGCCGAGTGCGTGAAGGTCCACTCGACATATTTCGTCGGGCGCCAGTTCTGGAGAGTGTACCTTTCGTTCCAATTGTAAATGTACTGTGCGTAGCCCGCGCAGTATCAATGGTCGCCATTCCTTCTGGGGGTGGCGTCTTTTTATTGGGTATTGCAGGAGGTAATTTTTAATTGAGCAGTATTTTAAACCTGCTCGCTTGTGCTGTCCCGTCATCCGATGAGACCTGTTTCAATAGTATAGTTATCCCCTTTATCGAATTGTTATGCCAGTAAAGTCTTAATTCGGCTGGCTTGAGCGACCCCGCTAGTCAGCGGAATTTCCAGTTTTAGCTGAGTAAGGTTTTGATTCTGCTTGCTTGAGCAGCAAACGCGGCCCAGTAGTTTTTGTCCCGTTTAGCCTGAAGCTCGGCGGCTATCTCCTCCCAGTCGTGGGCGGAGATGCGGACCTGCTTGAATTTTTTCGGATCGATGATTTTCAGGTACGAAGCGTGCTTGGTGAACTTGCCACGGATGTCCTGCTGGCGGAATTCCTCCAGCTTGCCGATCATGCCGTCCCAGGCTTTCTGCTCCAGGGATATGTTAGTAAATCGATTTGGGTCAACCAATTTCATATGATGGGCGTGGGCCGCAAATATAATCCAATTGTTTTGCATAATGCATCTTTTCAGGATATCCACCATGCCCTGCCAGTGGCGTTCATTGATGTCGATGTCTTTGGAATTTTCCGGATCAATAAGTTTCATCCTGGCCAGGCGTGCGGCAAACGCGTCCCAGATTTCCTGCCGGCGGTAATTTTCCAGTTCGCGCAGCATGCCGACCCAGTCGTCTGGTGAGATGAAAATACTCGTAAAGCGTTCCGGGTCAATGACGGCCATACGGGAAGCGTGCCAGGTGTAATCGCGCCAAAATCTACCGCGGCTGTAATTGCTCAGCTCAGCAGCCATACTGTGCCAGTCGGCTTCGGTTACTTCCATATTAGGGCCAATGAGGGTCATATCTGCATTATAACAAAAAAGCGCTCAATGTTGTGAGCGCAGTTTTTAGGATTTACTAATAAATTTTTTTCAGGGTCACGCCGGTATAATAGTACTGTAGTATCCAATCATATGTCTTTTGTTCTTTCGTGGCGTAGCCTCGTGCGCCTTGGGCAGACAGTCCGACCATGTGGTTGCCCTCCAACGTCGTGGCGTTTGAAATTATTCCGTACGGATCGGCTACAGATAAACACCACGGAAAGCCGCCATTATCCCAAACCTCGTCCCAGCTTCTGGTCCGTCCGTCCGTGCCGGAAGAATATGCGGCCACGATAATGCCATCAGGATTTAATACTGAAATAGCGTCCGGATGGGTAATGACCATGCCGGCCGTCGCCTGGACGGCGGCCAGCGGATCAGTTGAGCGCTGTTCAAAACCGTAGCCGCGGTAGACCTGGTCTGTGGTGGCATTGATATCAAAATGTTCATCCGGGTGTTTGCCGCCGCGCAACGTATGCCACAGGGCATACGACCGCGCGCTAGTGATGAGCGCTTTCAGGTATTCGGGCGGCTGGCCGTTGGCCACTTCTGCCAGGCCTTTGAGGTACGATTCGAGCGGCAGTTCGTTGATGATCCAGAGTTTTTTATCTGATGACGCATACCTTACTTCCAGAGTGCCACGGAAGGCATTGTCGTTCAACGTCGAGTTCCAGACCGGTTTATTTGTCCAGCTGGTGACAGTCAAGATTGAGCTGGCGTCTTTTGGTACGAATCGGTAGTAGGACGTGTCAGTTAGAGAAACTGTCGTTGTTTCACCGGCTGCCTTATCTGTGGCGGCATTGGTATTGCCGTCTACGAGCTGATACGCGCCATTGCATGAAATAGTGACCGGATCAGTCGTGCTGTACAGTCCGACCCGAACGTTCGGTTCGCCCTCGGCAGCCACGGTCGGTGCGGGATCGGGCGGATTGCCGACCTTGATATCCAGGGTGAATTCGCCGCCTTTGATCCAGGTTAAGTTTTCCGCCACCAGTCCGAAATGCTCAGTATAGTACCCGTCCACATTGGGGGCGGTCATGATAAAAGCGAATCTGCCGCCCTCACCGGGGTATACTCGTGATGGTTCCAGCCGTGTCGGCCGATAATAGTATTCATTCCATAAATCCGCCTGGAAGAGGCTGACGTGTCCGACAGGATCAGTGACGTTGAGCGCGACGTAATGGTTACCGGCATTGTACCAGTTCTGCAACCCCGAATTTTTGAAGCGGATCCAGAAGACGAACGTGTCACCGGGCTTGATGTGTAGCTGGCCATCGACGCTTCGGTTAATTTCCTGGGCCTGGTAATCAGGCGGACGGGGGTACTGTTGTCCGACGCCAATGGGGAATCTGACATAACCGCCATCGACTGAGCCGATGTTGTTGATGACCAGGCGGTATTCTTCCAAATATAATCCGTTGTCGGTCGGCGCCTGCAGGGCGATGCGAAACCGGCCAATTTCGCCGGGCCTCACAGAGCTTTGCAGAAGTCGGGCCGGTTGCGTCGTACCTGGCCACAGTTTATTGGCAAAGGCGCTGGTGCGGTCATTAGGGAACGTGCGCAGAGTGACAGAGTTCGTGCCGGTGCTCCACCAGGTGGTATTGCCCGTGTTCAAAAAATCGACCCAGACAGTGACAGACTGGTCTGGGTTTACGTTGACTACAGCATTACTGCGGTCTACTTCTTTGGCGGCATAGTGCGGGGCGGCCCGGGTGGTGGAAACGCCCAGCACTTCCGGCGTTATTTGCAGTCCGGGCGCCGGGTCACGGATGATATAGCTGCCGACATACCCGCTACTGGTATACATGGTGACAGCGCTGGAGTACTGGCTTTCCGTGATGGCCGGAAACGTGTTGGCCTCTGCCGTGGACTGGTCACGCAGGCTTATGAGATAAGACGGTAAAAACGGCAGCAGCACCAGGACCATGACTACGCCAAATAGAGATGTATAATTCTTTTTGTCCATGATTTTGTTTTTATTTTTTACCGGAGATAAAAAAACCTCAGCGACAGAAGGCCCGGCAGGTCATGAGGGTAAGACGAAGGTTAGGTTGGCCTTTTGTTTTTGTCTTTTTGGAAAGGTAGGTAGAAATTTTTGTTTACTCCGCGTATTATCTTGGGAGTGGTTTTTTATTTTTGTTTCTCTGTACTTACCTTTCTTCCTTAATGATAGCACAAAAAAATGGGTTTGTCAACCACGTCCGTAAATGGTAGGATGGACGTGGATATTGATGTTCGATAACTGTCTTCAGTAATTTTTATGTATCCACAATGTCCTACACCAGAAAAATCGCGCACAATACGATAATACAAATCATCGGTAAAACCGTCAGTACGATCATCGGCGTGGTGGTAATCGGCATGCTGACACGTTACCTGGGTGAGGGGGGTTTCGGCCAGTATACGACCATTATGGCCTTTTTGCAGTTTTTCGGTGTCCTGGTGGACATGGGTTTGTATTTTATTTTGGTGAAAAAAATATCTGAATCGGGCGCCGACGAGGAGCGGATATCATCAAACATTTTTTCTTTGCGGCTGGTGTCAGCCATCATCTTCTTGGGGCTGGCCCCGATCATTGTCCTGTGGTTCCCGTACCCGTCCGTCGTCAAGCTGGGTGTACTCATTACCAGCATTTCATTTTTGGCCATCACGCTAAACCAGTTGCTGACCGGAATTTTCCAAAAGCATCTGCGCATAGAGCGCGTCACCATCGCTGAGGTGGCCGGCCGGATCGTCCTCTTGCTCGGGACATACGCGGCCATACGTTCAGATTTGAGCCTGCCATGGATCATGGCTGTCGTGTCGGCCGGCAGCGCGATCAATTTTATCATGCTGTTCATATTCAGCCGCAAATACGTCCGCTGGCGCTGGCGCTGGGAACCTGTCATCATTCGCGAGGTCATACGGGATACCTGGCCGATCGCCCTGTCTATCGCGTTTAACCTGGTATATTTTAAGGCTGACACGATTATATTGTCATTGTTCAAAAGCCAGGCTGATGTAGGCGTTTACGGTGCGGCGTATAAAGTTTTGGAGGTGTTGACTACGTTCCCAGCGATGTTCGCCGGCCTGATCCTCCCCCTGCTGGCTGCGGCCTGGGCAGCCATGGACCGCGAGCGTTTCGCCCGCGTACTCGGCAAGGCCTTTGACGCCATGTCCATGATTGCACTGCCGCTCATTGTCGGCACGTACTTTTTGGCCCAGCCGGTCATGAACGTGATTGCGCCGGAATTTCGCGATTCAGGATCACTTCTCAGGATACTGATAGTAGCGACCGGGATTATTTTTTGGGGCAACGTGTTTGGGGGGGCGGTATTCGCCATCAACCGGCAGCGGACGATGATGTGGCTGTATTTATTGGTGGCGATCATTTCCTTGGGCGGGTATGTGGTGTTTATCCCCCGGTATTCGTATTTCGGCGCGGCCTGGATGACGGTCGCCTCGGAATTATTGGTTACGATTTCCGCGGCCCTGATCGTGCTGATCAGTACGCATACGCATATAATTTGGCGCGTGTTCGGCAAAGCGATAGTCGCCTCAGGAATCATGGCGTTGGTGTTATGGCTGCTGAACGGCCAGTATTGGCTATGGTCGCTGTTGGCCGGCGGCGGGGTGTATGTCGTAGCTTTATATATGTTCAAGGCCGTCACCAAAGAAACTATCCGGGATATTATTAGCCGTAAAGCCACATGAAAAATGTCGTAATCATGAAATTTCCCCTGGCCTCGATGATGGGGGGCGGCGAGCGCCATACGCTGTCTTTGGTAGAGGAATTGCAGAAGCGGGCTTTTAATTTTTATTTGGTGTCTAGCTGCCGGGTGTTATTGAGTGAATTTAAGAAACGGCGATGGCCGTACCGGCGGTGGTGGGGAGGCCCGGAGCCGGTATCGGTGGTGCGGATTTTTGCGTGGCCGTTTGTGGCGCCGTTTGCCTGTATGTCGTTGTGGTGTATTTTAGTGTATTATCGGATAGCAAAAAAAACTACCATCCTGTATTGTTTATCCCTGCCGGAAAAATTATTAGCCACCGTGCCGGCCCGCCTTCTGGGCATGAAGGTCGTCTGGGTTGAACACGTGACCATGGAGCGGTGGCTGACAAAAAATCCGCTGCGCTTCCCCTATCGCTGGCTGTCTGGCTGCGTGACGATTGTGGCGGTGTCCCAAGCCATTAAGAACCAATTGCTTGAGGATATACATATTCGGGCCCGCCGGGTGACGGTCATATATAATGGGGTTGATTTGCGGGTGTATTCACTCAAAGAACGGCGCTGGGACCAGTCAGCCAGGTTTAATATCGGGTGTGTAGCCCGTTTGGAGGGTGAAAAGGGGGTGGAATTTCTCATCCAGGCGGTAAAAATTATCCTGGAGTTCATCCCGTTTGTCCGGCTGATCATAGTGGGTGACGGCAGCGAACGGAAAAAACTGGTGTGGCTATCCGAACGCCTGGATCTGAAAGAGATCATCCAATGGGTCGGGTACCAGCGTGAAGTAAACAAGTGGTACTCCTATTTTGACGCCCTGGTCCTGCCGTCTGTCCGCCGTGAATCGTTCGGCATGGCCTTGGTGGAAGCCATGGCTTCAGGCATCCCGGTCGTCGGCACGACATTAGGTGGCATCCCGGAAATCATCGACCACCGTTCAACCGGCTTGTTGTGCAAGCCGGGGGATAGCCAGGATTTGGCCGACCAGCTGATGTATGTATTCAACCACCGGTCCGAGGTGCGTGACATGACCCAGCGGGCCAGGCATAAAGTAGAGACGGTTTTCAGCCTGGAGCGCATGGCTCGGGATTATTATCTCCTCTTGCGAAAATAATATTTATGTTACCAGAAAAAAAACAGAAATTACTACGGGGTGGCACTATAAGCACAGCGGTCTTGGCGGTGATATTTATTAATTTTATCAGCGTAAATATTGGCTGGTATTTCGGCGCAGCGCTGGTTTTCGGCGCAGCGGTTTTTTACCTCATTCTGCACAAGCCGCACTGGGGCGTGATTTGCATTGTGTTTGCCCTGCCGTTCGAGCGGTTAGGGGCATATGAAGCCGGCGGGACAACCATTCGCCTAAGCCAGGTATTACTATTGGCGACTGCCGCAGCCTGGTTTTTTCATTTATACATGTATAAACAGTACCGATTTGTCCGTAATCCAGTCCTGATACCGCTTGCGCTGTTTTTTGCCGTGCAAGCCGCGTCATTAGTCAATGCGCTGAACGCCGGTCGGTCGGCCACCGTTTTGACGTTTACCTTATTTACGGCAACGGCCGCTTTCATTATTCCCAACATAGTAACCACCAAGGAACAACTGAATAAGGTTATTGTCGGTCTGCTGATCAGTTTTACCCTGGTAGCCGGTTTTGGCCTTTTCCAGTTTATGGGGGACATGGCCGGTTTGCCGACCAGCATGACCGGCCTGCGCGATCTGTATACGAAAGACGTGCTGGGGTTTACCAGGATCCAGTCGACGGCGTATGAGCCGCTGTATTTCGCCAATTACCTTTTATTACCGATCGGGCTTATTTTTGCCCTGTGGCTGTCCGGCGGCCGATCCGGCAAGCGTTGGCAGACCGGTGTAGGCAGGATAAATGTCGGGTATGGCATATTGTTGTTGGCTTTGGGCTTGGGCATGGTTAACCTGGTCCTGACCGTATCGCGAGGCGGGTATATCGCCGTAGCGGCCACGCTGGCTGTTGCCGGCGGGTGGTATTGGAAAAAGCTGCTGCGCCCGACTACCATTATTGTCATCATTATCAGTATGGCCGTAGTTGGGTATATCGTCGTCAGGACATTAAGCGCTGGCGGGGAGGCGCTGACTTTGGACAAATTCAAGGAGCACGTCGTTAATGCCTTTTATGGGGCGTCGTACGACGAACGTATTGATACTATTGATACGGCCATTCAAGCCTGGCATGAATATCCGCTCTTGGGTGCTGGTGTCGGCGGATTTGGGCCGTATGCCGCGCCGCATCCATACTATGAGCCAAAGGACGGTTGGCGCATTGTGAATAACGAATATATAGAGGTGCTGGCAGAAAGCGGGCTGCTGGGGTTAACGTGTTTCCTGGCGCTCATGGCCATGCTGGTCATCAGGTCATGGGGTGCGGCTCGCCGAACGGATGACGCGTATATCAAGGCGGTGCTGATCGGCCTGATGGCGGCTTTTGTCGGCATATTAGTGCAGTACCTGACATTTTCCACTCTTTACGTCATGCATATCTGGGTGCTGATCGGCTTGATGATTGCCGTACAGAACATGGCGCTGCAGCCGGTGGCAAATACAGAAATGAAGCAGATACAGAACTAGTTTTTTGTTTATGGCTCGCATGGTACAATATGGATATGCAGGCTGTTTTACTCATAGTTTTTACATTTGTCTTCGGTTATATCGCCTGGCGGAAACTGGACTGGGCAATATGCCTGGCTATCATGTTTTCACCGGCGTATCAGATCCGTTTTCAGGTCGGATTTTTGCCCATGACCGTATTAGAGGTAATGGTGCTGGTTATTATCGCGGTGTGGGGCGTGCGGACAGTCAGTGAGCGAATATATAGTAAAACCTGTCCGGCCTGGCTGCCGTGGCGATGGCTATTGGCGGCGTTCTTTGCGGTTGGCTTGTTAGCCGTTTTAATTTCACCGGATACTCGCGGAGCGCTAGGTTTGTGGAAGGCGTATATCGCCGAACCGTCGCTATTATTTCTCGTATTCGTCAATACAATCAAAACGCGTGACCAGGTTCGTAGTGTTTTATGGGCGCTTGGCGCGAGTGTCGTCATTATTGGGTATATCGCGCTGATCCAATACGTCGGCTTATTGAAAATCTCTGGACTGTACGGGCTGGAACACCCGAAGCGGGCCACGTCAGTGTTTACCTTCCCGACGGCCGTCGGAAAATTCGTCGGGCCGATACTGGCGCTGTTCATCGCTTTTTGGCTAGTCCGTGTTCAGCCGAAAGTCCGGTCACTGTGGGAGATGGTAGTCCGGCACCTCTTTACTGCCGGTGTAACGGCATTTGGCCTGCTAGCGTTATTGTTTTCGTTTTCCCGCGGTGCGGTCATCGGCGTATTGGTAGCAATTGTTTTTTCCAGTTTTTTTTCGTCCCGGAAAAAATGGATTTGGTTGGCGCTGGCGGTTGTGCTGATTGGCAGCTTGATCGTGCCGTTTACCCGGCATGAGATCATCTCTGTTATTGACGTGGAGGATACGTCAGCGGACGTGCACGTGGTCATGTGGAAAGGCGCATGGCGCATCATCCAGGCCCATCCAGTACTGGGTACGGGGCTGGCGAGTTTCCCTGTGGTGTATGAGCAGTATAAGGAGGCGTCGCATACGGAATTTTTTCCCAACCCGGATGAATTATATCTGACGATATGGATCGAGATGGGTTTAGCCGGTCTGTTGGTATTTGGTTGGCTGATGGTTAAATATTTCCACGCCGGATTGAAAGACATTCACCGGCAATCCCAAGATTATTGGACGCGGGCATTACTCGTCGGCTTGATGGCCGCAATGGTGTCACTGCTGGTGCATGGTTTTTTTGACACGCCATATTTCAAAAATGATCTGGCCGTCATATTTTGGGCACTGCTTGGCTTAATGGTAGTTGTCAGCCGCATAAAACCTGCACCGGAAACAACAAATTTATAGATATTTAATCCGTAAAATAAACAGTATGAAAAAAATAAGCGTAGTCATGTTAATTGTTATCGCTTCCATAGCCCTGACTGCCGGGGTGGTCAAGGCGGCCAGCGCCGTCTATGATTCACTGACCGTCGGCAAACAGGGGTCGGGCGGGGTAACATTTTTTAACGGTTCAATAATAAATAACACTACCGGCACCGGCGGGACGGACAATCCGGTGGTCATTGCCGATAACTTGCGTATTGACGGGCGCGTCTATCGCGGCGCGACAGCCGGCACGGGAGACAGTCAGCCGTTCATTGTAAATGATAATATGGAGGTGGCCGGCACCCTGACGATCGGAGGAAATGCGGCCACGACAAAAACCGTTTTGTCCGGCACCATTACCATGACAGCCAGCGGCGACGAAGCGAAAGTAATGGCTACCGGCATTGATTGCGGTTCGTATCCGACTTATACCAAATCATATACGTACCATTATAAAAAAATTGCCGTCCCGCAAGTAGATATGGCCTCGGCACCTGATTTACGCGTATTCCTGAGCCTGGACGATACGATCAGTAGCCCGTATCCGTCTATTGCTGATTCATGGGTGTCAGCCGGATACCTCGTCTCGACCGGGTATGTCTATGTTAATTACAAGTCCACGACTACGCTGTGCGATGATACGTCGACGGATTCGTACAACACAACCGGAAATTACCGCGTTGTAATCATCAATTAACGTTTACCAGGGCAAATAAAAAAGGAGCTGTCGCACGGGCAGCTCCTTTGGTTTTTGTGACGAGACGTTGGTCAGGCGGCGATCATGCCCGGCCAGAAGAACCATGATGGCTGGACGACCTTACCGTTGACCAGGCGGATGTACTGATGGATGACCAGATCCGTGGCGAACGGTTGCCATTTGTGTTCCTCCAGGTTGACCCTGGCGCCGATCGCATCCGGCGTATCTTCCGGGCAGATAGGTACGGGGACGGCGAGAATAGTCGGCCCGTGGTCGTACAGTTCGTCTACGAAATGCATGGTCATGGCCGAGTGAGTAATTTCACCGGCCTGAAACGCTTTCCATACCGCTTCGTGTACATGATGGCCATGCATCCCCTTGCCGCCGAAACGCGGCAATGGGCCGGGGTGAATATTAAACGTACGCTCGGGTGCCAAACCGTGAACCATTTTGAGCCAGCCGGACAGGGAGATCCAGTCCGCAGAGTAGTGTTTTATGATGGTTTGATATGCCTCGGCCGTATACGGGGGCGGCATGTAGTGGAACGGCACGCCTAATCGGTCGGCCCGCTCCCGGACGCCGCCGAATTCATGGTTGGATACCACCACCACGAAATTCGCGTCCAGCTCGGGACTAATGACCAGGTTTTCAAATCCTGAGCCTCCGCCAGTTGCCGATCCAGAAGCGAAGACGGCAAGATTAGGTGAATTCATGTTCCCTCCTTTCATTTTTTTGCTTTTTTTGTATTATCACACCTTATCAATGAAAGTCGGGTTTGTAAAGTAACAACGGAGGCACGACTGGACAAAAAGGCGAAAATGCGCTATAATATAGGGGTAAAATGAAAACAAATACAAACAACAAAACCCGAAAAGTTTGGGTACTACAATTTTTTGGCACTGTCGCCCTTATTGGCTTGGCGATTGTTTTTTTGTCTGGCGGCGCCAGGGCCGAGGGGCAGCCCGGAGTACAGCATAATGAAATCATTGATGAGCCCCTTCAGGCAGTCGGCCAATACATTTCACCGGAATTTACCACAGACTTTCCTTTCGGCTTGGTCGGAGTTGCCTGGCAAGGAACGGCGCCGGACGGTTTATCCGTTCGGTATCGCCAGGGCGGTTCATGGTCCCAGTGGTTTTCCCCAGAATCAATGGATGCAGTATCAAAGGACGACTGGCAGTATTCCATCGAACCCATCATTGCCGGCCGGGCCGATGCCGTGCAGTATCAGTTTGTTAATCAGGGGTTGATGAACAGAATAAAATTAATTTACGTGGATACTTCACGCCAGGAGTCTCTGAGTATCTTTGGATTTTTAAAAAAATTAGTATCTCCGGCGTCGGCGCAGCTCGCGTCCCCCATCGTCACCCGGGCGCAATGGCAGGCTGACGAAAGCTGGCGCCTGACCCCAAGCGGGACGGAGTCCTGGCCAGCAGAGTACGTCTGGCCGAAAAAATTTGTTATCCATCATACGGCCGGCAGTGACGGCGGTGCAGACCCGGCTGCTACGATCCGCGGTATTTACTATTGGCATGCCGTAGTTCTGGGCTGGGGGGATATCGGGTACAATTATTTGATTGATCAAAATGGCACGGTCTATGAGGGGCGGGCCGGCGGCGACGGGGTAGTCGGTGCCCACGTATATCGTGACGCGACCTGCGCCAAACAGCGTTTCGGCGGCGCCCAATATGAGGCGAATTTTAACCGGGGAACGGTCGGTATCGCCCTGCTTGGTGATTATGACACAACGACGAATCTTACTGACAGCGTACGAACTGCGCTAACCGGACTGATCGCCCAAAAGGGGCTGGATTTGGAAATTCCGCCGGCCGGTTCCGGTTTCCTGGTAGACGCACATTACCCCAATATTGTCGGACATAGGGACCTGGATTGCACTAATTGCCCAGGGACAAATTTGTATACGCTGGTGCCCCAGGTCCGCACGGAAGCCCAGGCTAAATATGATGTATTAGCCAGTGCCGTGATGCCGGCTGTTTATAAGGCCACCTATGTCGGTCAGAGCGAGGATCCGGTCGCCGTACATGCCGGTACGGAAAAACAGGTATGGGTGGATTTCCGCAACGACGGCAATACCGTCTGGCGGAACTATACCGCCGCTCCAGTGCAGTTGAGCCTGTCATCTCCCAGCCCGATGTTCCGGATCGCCTCTGGCCAGCCCGATGGCGTCGTGGCCACCCTGGCCACGCCGAATGTGGCGCCTGGCGAGGTCGGCCGGTTCAGCTTTACCATCCAGGGCCCGACAGATGAACTGATGGAGACGGCCGATTTTTTGCTGCAAGTGAATGGGCAGGCGCTGGACGGCGGGAAGTTTTCCCTGACAGCGATGGTGACGGACTTGCCGTATGCCGCTTCATTCGCCTCCCAGCAGATTGCCCCGGCCGTTTTTGTCCGGAGCCGTTTTACGACCACTATTAAGTTTACTAATATGGGCACGACCGCATGGGATAGCGGTGACGTGAAGCTCGTTATTGAAGATTTAGGCGGCAAGGCCAGCCGGTTCCAGGACACGACCTGGGCCGACGGTTTTGGCCGGATTGATTTTTCTGAAGCCAGCGTACCGCCACAGGGAACGGCTACATTCAGCGTCAAAATGACCAGTCCGGCTGTTCCTGGATTATTCTTAAACACGTTTTCGCTGATTGGCCCCCAAGAGATCGCCCAAACATCCCAGTATTCAATAACCCGGGTTGATTCTACGTATCAGGCGGCGCTGGTCAGCCAGACCATACCGCCGGCCGTTTTTGCCCTTGGTCGCCGGCAGGTAACGGTCACATTTAAAAATACCGGCATTGCCACGTGGGATCGGTCAGTAGTGCTTAAAACCTATGACCTGGGCAATGCCATCAGCCGGTTCCGTGATACGGCCTGGCCGAGCAGCACGACTGCCGCCACGATGTCGCAAACGCGCGTCGGACCCGGCGGGACGGCCACGTTCACCTTTTACCTCAAAACACCTGCGCCTGGATTATATTTTAGCCGCTATGTGCTCATGCGGGGCGCTGACAGCGTTCAGGGCAGTGAATTCTCGCGGCTGACCCGGGTGGACCAGCGGTAACGCAGGAATAACAAAAAGCGCACAATAGGCGCTTTTTTAGTTTGATGGTTATTTGATCTTCAGCCTTTCCTTAACTTTTTTTACTACATCGGTCAGTTTCCATTCCGCCTTGATGAGGTAATCCTCATATTTATTGCCAATCTCGGCGGCGGTATCTGCCACTGAGAGGTTGGTCAGAACGATGACCGGAACTTTTTTGCCCCAGAGGTCGGCCCGTAATTTCTTCAGGACGGTTATGCCGTCCATTTTTGGCATAATGATATCCAATAGTACCAGGTCCGGATGTTCGCGGATGGCCAGTTCCAGGCCGGCTTCTCCGTCAGTAGCCTTATGCACCACGAAACCTTCTTTGGTGAGCGTTTTTGCCAGCGCCCACAAAAGGACCGTATCGTCCTCAATGATTAATATCGTCTTTTCTATGGCGCGGCGGACGGTTTTCATGGCATATACCGGTTAGGCTAAAGTTTGGTTGATTTTTTTCACGTAATCTTCCAGTTTCCAGTCAGATTTTACGATAAAGTCGCAATGCCATTCATTGCGCACTTCTTTTTCTTTATCAGGGTCATACATATTAGTCATGACGATAATGGGGACTTTTTTCCCCCAGTCGTCAACGCGGAGTTTTCGTAAAAAAGCCAGACCATGGAGTTTGGGCATCAGGATATCCAGCAGGATGAGGTCGGGATGATTGGTCAGGGCCATGGCCAAGCCGGCTTCACCGTCAGCGGCGCTAGAAATGGCATAACCCTCTGACGTTAAACGCTGGGTGAGTAGTTTTACCATCCCAGGTTCGTCCTCGACGATGAGTATTTTATTTTTAGTTGTCATATAACCCTATTATAGTATAAATTTAGCGGTTTACCATCCGGAGCAGTTAATTCTTCAGTTGTTTAAGTAAATGCGTATTACTATTCTTCGCTAAAGCTTTGAGTAGCCTTTTCGTCTTCGGCGAAGGATGGTGGACCCTACCGGGCTCGAACCGGTCACCTCCGCGTTGCAAACGCGGCGCTCTACCAAATGAGCTAAGGGCCCCTGCTTTTACTGGTTCACGGTGTTGATGCTGGCACCGAATATTTTGGTCAATATCGCCTGGATGAGGCCGCTCATATACATGAATGACAGAACGATGGCGGAAATGCCGATAAGTTTATACATCAGGCGAGTGCCGCCCTCCGTGCCGAGATGTTCTTCTGCCCAGGCCACGCGGCCAAAATTATCCATCATCCATTCAGCTTTCCAGGTAATGAGGAATCCAACGCTGATGATGACCAATCCAAGTACGTATCTCATAGAATTTTTAATGTCTAAATACTAATTCTTTATTATTTTTTCAATGATTTTTCTACTTTTCTTTGCCTTAAGGAACCGTTCTCTCCAATAGGCCGCCTGAATATTTTGGCATTCTTCTATTCGTACTAGTTTCCAGGGGCGCCATGGTTTTGTAGATTTTGAAAGGCCCTGATTGTGTTCGGCGAGCCGTTTTGGTACATGGCTGCTGGTTCCAATGTAGTACCGCCCGTCTCGTTCACTTTGTATAAAGTATACGCAGTGCATATTTTCTATGGACGATGAAGGACTCGAACCTTCAACCTTTCGGATGTAAACCGAATGCTCTAACCATTGAGCTAATCGTCCGCGCAGGTATGTTATTAAGGGTTTTTTGCCCTCGCCAGGGCTCGAACCTGGAATTCCAGTTCCGAAGACTGGCGTGATATCCATTTCACTACAAGGGCGTGATGATAATATTAAAACGTCTTATCTGTTCCTGGCCCCGCCGAATGACGGATAGCCGCGGGTGCATAGTGAGCGTTGATACGGTACCATAGTTTCAAAAGGCAATCAATGCTAGTTTAAGCAATAAAACCGCCGACACATATGGCGGCCTGGGGTGTCACGGCAGCTTTTCGGTAGTTACTGGAGCATGGATGGCGTGACCATGTAACTCTTGGCCACTTCCTTGGTAATATATCCTTCCTCGTACAGCCGTTTCAGATCTTGGTCCATGGTGAACATCCCCTCGTCCGCACTGGTCTGGATGACCGTTTTGATCTGAGGGATTTTGTTTTCCCGGATCAGGTTGGAAATAGCCGGCGTGTTAATGAGGATTTCCCGGGCTGATATCCGGCCGCCGTTGAGGCGAGGCAGGAGTTGCTGGGAAATGATGCCTTTCAAAAACAGAGAAAGCTGTAATCTGATCTGTGACTGTTGGTACGGCGGGAAAACATCGATGATACGGTCAACGGTTTGGGCGGCATTATGGGTATGCAGTGTGGCTAAAACCAGGTGGCCCGTCTCAGCCAAAGTTATGGTTGTGGCGATGGTTTCCAGATCGCGCATTTCACCGACCAGGATGACGTTGGGGTCTTGGCGTAACAAATGCTTTAGGGCCTGGGCGAACGACACCATGTCAGTCCCGAGCTGGCGCTGGACTATCAGGCTTTTGCCGTCCCCGCCGTCATAAATGAATTCGATAGGATCTTCCAGGGTGATGATGTGGGCGGCCCGTTCGTGGTTGATCAGGTTTATCATGGCGGCCAGTGACGTTGATTTGCCGCAGCCGGTCGGGCCGGTGACCAGCACCAAACCCTGCTTCAGCCGCATCAGGTCGTAGACTATTTTGGGGAGCATCAGCTCTTCCATGGTGGGGATAGACCTCGCGATGATACGCGCGGCCAAGCAGGCGTCATCTTTTTCCCAGAAACAATTGACGCGGAACCGTGACAGTCCGTTTATTTCGTACGATAAATCAAGCTCCCGTTCGTGCAGCAGGAGCTGGCGTTGTTTTTCGGTCAGGATTTCAGAAATCATGTCTTCCAGCTCTTTGCTGGCCAGTTTTTTATACCCGTCGATTTCAGTCAGTTCACCGTCAATGCGGAATATCGGCGCGTGCCCAACGGTCAGATGTATGTCTGAAGCGTTGCGTTTTACGGCTGCTTTGAAAATATCATCGATTTTTGGCATATGGTCGCAGGGAGAAAAATCGCTCGATTAAACTAAGCACGGTCAGGGGGTTTTTCCTCTTTTTATAGTACATGGTTTGTCCTAAGGCAAAGAGGGCTACTTTTTCCAGCGTTTGTGCTGAATGTTTGTCCATTTTTTTGCTTTTTATTTTTATTTTCTAAGGTAATTGTAGCATAATATTCACGTCTTGTCAATGTTTATTATCACATCTTTATCAAGTTTGACAAAATGCATTTTTCATGTTATTTTGAAAATGAAAAATAAGGATTTTTTTGAACAAATAAGTATGACCATATTAGATTTTGTACTTGTAGCAGTCGTAATTTTGCTTGGTTATTATATTATCGTACTCAAGAGAAAATCCAGACTGATGGCTCAGATTGAAGTCAGAAAGATGGAGGATCGCCGGTCAAGTTTTGTTTCGATCATCAGCCATCAATTACGCACCCCTTTATCCGTAATCAAGGGGTATATTGAAGCTTTGCTGACTGGTGACCAGGGTCCGCTTAATGACGGGCAAAAGGAATATTTGAATGACGCCCTGATTATCAGCCGTGATTCCGTCAATCTGGTGAATGACTACTTGGATGCCGCAAAAACGGACATTGAACACATGACCCTCAAACGGGAACTAGTTGATCTGGTCCAGCTGGTCCAGGCGGAAGTGAATAAATTACGGCCTCTGTCCATGGCATCAAACTGCGAGATTGTCTTCACTCCCCCGGCTGATGCGGTACCGCCCGTATCCGTGGACGTGATAAAGATCAAGCAGGTGATCGAAAACATCCTTACCAATGCGATTAAATACTCCCGTGGGCATGGAACCGCGAATGTAACCCTGGCCAATCGGGGCCGCCAGGTAATTTTTTCCTGCCAGGATACTGGATTGGGCATACCCAAGGACCAGCAAGCCGACCTGTTTACCAAGTTTTTCCGGGCGAAAAACATCATGCACCGGGATACTAAAGGGTCCGGCCTGGGCCTGTACGTTTCAAAACTGATTGTCGAGGCACATGGCGGCCGTATCATGATTGCTTCTGAGGAAAATCAGGGCACGACCGTGCAGTTTATTTTACCCGTGTAAATTATTTTATGGCATTGCCCCTTAAGGCATTGATCATCGAGGACGATTTATCCTTGCTGAAAATCTACACCAATAAGCTCAAGCTGAATGGTTTTGACGTCTCCATGGCGACGACCGGTGATGAGGGTGTGCGCAAGGCAAAAGTTGAGCGTCCGAATATTATTCTCCTCGACCTGATATTGCCCGGGCAGGACGGTTTCCAGGTCCTGCAGATGCTCAAGAGTTCCCCGGAGACCGGTCCGATACCCGTCATCATCATGTCTAATCTGGCCCAACCATCTGATAAGCAGCGCGCGTCCGAGCTGGGCGCCGCGGGGTATTTGGTGAAGGCTGACGTGAGCCTGGTGGATATGGTGGCCAAGGTAAAAGAATTTTGCAATCAACAATAATATTCCTATGCCGTTGAATTACCAGGAATTAACAAAGGTACTCAAAGATTCTGAGCTGTTTACCGACGCACAGTTGCAGGAGATACAGGAAAAGGCCAAACAAGCCGAAATCCCCTTTGAACAATTCCTGGTGGATGAAAAGTACATTGCCGATGAAAATCTCGGACAAATTGTCGCAGATTTATTCGGCGTCCCGTACATCAACTTACGCCAAAAGCAGATCAGCGACGAAGTCTTGCGCCTGATACCCGAGGTGGTCGCCAAGCACCAGCGCGTCATCCCGTTTGACCGTGGGCCGGAGGGGATAAAATTGGCCATGGCCGATCCGGATAATGAGGAGCTGATCCAGTACGTCATGAAGAAAACCGGGGAAAAAGTTTTGCCGTTTTTTGCTACTACCCAGGATATCGCCGCGGCCCTGGTGCATTATCGGAAGGGATTGAAAGAAGAATTCGCGGATATTATCAGGCAGAACGTTGAAGCGACGCAGCATGCGGACGAGAGCGGCCGGGAACTGCCGGCTACGCGCATTATTGATACGATCCTGGAATATGCCTATCAAAACAAGGCGTCTGATATCCATATTGAACCGCACGAGAAACGGGTAATTATCAGGTTTAGGATTGACGGCATTCTCCATGACGTGGTGAACTTGCCGAAAGACGTCCATCCCTTTATCGTTACCCGGGTTAAAATCATCTCGCGTTTACGGACCGATGAACATCGTGGTGCGCAGGACGGCCGTTTTGATTTTTTGGCTGACGGCAATAAAGTTGACGTGCGCGTTTCCATTTTGCCGATCGCCGAGGGAGAAAAAGTGGTGTTGCGCATCCTTTCGGAAAAATCGCGCCAGTTCAATCTGCCCGAACTGGGCCTGAGCCCTCAGGATTTGGAGAAAGTTACCCGCGCCTACGACCGGCCGTATGGCATGATCTTGGCGACCGGTCCGACGGGATCCGGTAAAACCACGACGCTGTATGCCATTCTGAAGCTACTCAATACCCGTGAAGTGAATATTTCTACCATTGAGGATCCGGTTGAATATGACGTCGAAGGCGTCAACCAGATCCAGGTCAATGCGCAGACGAACCTGACGTTTGCCAAAGGGCTGCGGTCTATTCTCCGGCAGGACCCGGATATCATCATGGTCGGCGAGATCCGCGATGAAGAAACGGCCGGTGTAGCCATCAATTCGGCCATGACCGGCCATCTGGTGCTGTCGACACTCCATACGAATGATGCGCCGACAACGCTGCCGCGGCTGTTTGACATGAAGATCGAGCCATTTTTGATCGCCTCAACCATTAATGTCGCGATCGCCCAGCGCTTAGTCCGGAAGATACATGAGCCATGCCGCGAGAGTTACATCCCGACGGCAGATGAAATAAACACTTTGACGCGGATCATCGGGCCGGAGCGCGCGGCCAAGATTGGAGTGCAACGCGAAGGGTTCCGTCTCTATCGCGGTAAGGGTTGCGACCTGTGCAGCCATACCGGATACGAGGGGCGGATCGGCATCTTTGAGGTCATGGAAATAACGGAGGAAATCCGGGCATTGATCATGCGACGGGCCAATAGTGACGAGATCCGCCGCCAGGCCGTGGCCCAGGGCATGACCACCATGCTGGACGACGGGCTGACCAAAGTGCTGGCCGGCATCACCAGCGTTGAGGAGGTGTTACGGGCCAGCCAGGAATAGCATTGAACCAATTATGAAATTTGAATACGTCGCCACCACCGCCACTGGCCAGCTTGAGCGGGGCTCGTTGGAGGCGTCATCCCAAAAAGCCGTAGCGGCTGCCCTGGAGAAGCAGCATTTATTGCCCGTAACCATCGCGGCGGCCGGTACGGCGCGCCATTTGGTGACCGGCGGCATGACCTGGCAGTTTGGCCGGGGCGGCGTGTCCTATATCGAACGGGTGACATTCTGCCGCCATTTGTCGATTATGCTGAAGGCGGGGCTTTCGATCATTGAGTCGTTGAATGTCATATCGGAACAGACGACCAATAAAAAATTTCAACGGGTTATTTCCGGCGTTATCAAGAACGTCACCAATGGCAAGAATCTGGCCAGCAGCCTCAGTGCCTATCCCCGCGTGTTTTCCGGGTTGATCCTGGGCATGGTCAAAGTCGGTGAAGCCAGCGGGACGCTGGAAAAAAACCTGGACTATGCCGCCAGCGAGCTGGAAAAAGATTTTGAACTGCGCCGGAAGGTCCAAGCTGCCATGCTCTATCCGGTCATTGTTTTGTCGGCAACGGTTGTGCTTGGCATCGGGCTGTCCATTTTTATTTTGCCTAAATTAGTCGTGATGTTCAGGTCCTTTAACGTGGAACTGCCGGTGATCACGCAAATATTCCTCGGGATATCGAATTTCCTGGTGTCCTATGGCATCGCTTTAGTTGTCGCCGTTGTCGCCAGTATCATTGCCTGGCGACTAATGACCCGCTGGCCGCCCACCCAGCCGTTTTTTCACCGGCTATACCTGAGCGCGCCTATTTTCAAGACCATCGTAGCGAACGTCAATACGGCTCGGATGCTACGCATGCTGTCCATCCTCCTGAAAAGCGGAGTGCCGATCATCGAAAGTTTGGAGATAACCTCAGAATCAATGGGGAATGTCATTTACCGACAGATGTTGTTGAGAGCCATTGACGCTGTCCAGCGGGGACAGACCTTGACCGCAGTTTTGTCCGACCAGCGGTATATCCCCAAGATGGCCAACCGCATGATTGACGTCGGCGAGCGGACCGGCAAGCTGGACGAAACCCTAGCGTATCTGAGCGGCTACTATGAATCAGAGGTGGACAATGCCACCAAGAATTTGACGTCAGTCATCGAACCCATATTACTGATCGTCATCGGGGTCGTGCTGGGGTTTTTGGCGGTGGCAATCATTTCACCGATTTATCGTTTTACCGGGTCGATTCAACGCTAACCTATGCACCAAAGAACACATTTAAACCGGACGGGGGGTTTTTCGTTTATTGAAGTGATGATGGTCATGGCTGTCCTGGTGTTATTGGCCGGGCTGGCCATCCCCTTTTACCAGTCGTTCCAGGTCAGCTCCGGTCTGGACAATACGACGCGTGAGGTGGCCTCCGCGCTGCGCCGGACCCAGGGCCTGGCCATGGGGTCGCAGCAATGGTCAGCGTGGGGGGTGCATATCGGAACGCATCAGTATGTCATTTTCCCCGGTACCGTGTACAACCCCTCGGAACCGAAAAATGAAATTTTTACCATACCACAATCCATCACCCTCAGCTCGTCAGCGGGTGCTGACATAGTATTTTCCAGGATAAAAGGCGAAACAGCGAATGCCGGGACCCTGACCTTACAGACCGTCAATAATGAAGCGGCGTCTATAACCATTAATCAGCGCGGAATCATCAATGTCCAATAACGAGGACAACCAATCCGGTCAAAGCTTACTGGAACTGATGATAGCTATGGGTATTTTTATAGTAGTGATAGCCAGTACCATGTTCCTGACGTTGGACGCGCAGATGGCCAACCAGTCAGGCGGCCAACGGACCCGTGCCGCCGCATTGGCGCAGGAGGGGATCGAGGCCAGCAAGAGCCTGGCGGCCCGCGGTTGGAAATACCTGACGGTGGGCACTCATGGCGTGTCGGCAGCGACCAATGTGTGGCAGTATAATGGCACCGTCGACAGTATGGGGATTTTTTCCCGGACAGTCACTGTCGCCGGCGTCAACCGCGATGTCAGCGGCACTATCGTGACGTCCGGCGGTACTCTGGATCCAGACACGAAGTTTGTTACTTCGCGGGTCGCCTGGTCGCCGCAGCCGAACCGTCCGTCTGAAGTCGTCGTGAACAGTTATTTTACTAATTGGAAAAGCCGGCGGTGGGCACAGACATTGCAGTCTGAATTTGACGCCGGCACGAAAAACCAGGTCGTCACCACGGCGGCGGCCGGTGGTGAAGTCGTTCTCGGCCAGTCGCAGACTTCTGTGTTTTACGATTTTACGTTTGACACCCCCACCGACTACACTTACGATACTAACAAAATTGAGGTCGCCTCATCACAGGCTTCGCTCATAAACCAATCACCGCCAGTTTCCGGCGACACCACCAATCCCGGCCTGGATACCACCCAAATTCCCTGGCAGTACGTCGATTGGAGTCAGGGAGGCACCGATGTTAATGTGACCGGTACCCGCGTCACCTCCGGCGGTAACCCCGGCGCCTACGCCAGCCTCAACATCCCCCGCGGCCGCAACAGCCAGGTGGGCGGGTATTTCCAGCAGAGTTTCACCGTGACGGCAGCCAGTCTGGATATTGCTAACGTGAGCTTTGATTTTTCTACTACCGCCTTCAACGGTACCCCGACCACTCTGCAGGCCTATGTGTTCGTAGACAACGCCTCGGGTGCTCCCACCATCGGGACCGAAGTTTGGTCATCCGGACCCATTACCGGCACCTCGGGATGGAATTCCTTCGGCCCGATTGATATCCTCAGCAAACTGCCGGCTGCCGGCACCTACTACCTCAAGCTTGCTGTCTGGGTGGAGATTGGCGGTACCCGGGCCGGCGCCTTTGCGGTCGGCTACGACAACGCCCTCCTGCACTGGGAAAAAACCGGTACCCCGAGTTACCCGGCCGACAAGCCGACCATTAACCCGAAAATCTCATTCAGTTCAACTGACATTTCCGCCTGGCAGTCCTTCACTGAAACAGCCGTCAAGAACGGCGGCGAGATCTATTACCAGCTGTCCGACGACAACGGATCCACCTGGCAGTACTGGTCCGGCAGCGCCTGGGCCACTGCCGGCGCCGGCAACTACAACACCGCCGCGGACATTAACGCCCACTTCACTGCCTTCCCGGTCACGGCCCAGCAGCTCTCTTTCCGCGCCTTCCTCTCCTCAGACGGTACGCAACTGGTTTCTCTTGATAACGTACGGGTGACATATCTCGTTTCCGGAGCCAGCGGGTATTTTCTGGCTGGAGATTTTATTTCCTCGGCATATAATACCGGGAGCCATGAGACGGTAGGAAATTATCTGACCTGGACAGCTGCTGTCCCTGCCGGTACCAAGATATTTTTTCAGGTCCGGAGTGCTGCTACCCAAGCCGCGTTAGCTAGCGCCGCGTGGGTCGGGCCGAATGGAACTCCGGCAAGCTATTTCGATACGGCCGGGCAGACTCTCCCTGATTTTACCTACGCCCAATGGTGGCAGTATCGTGCATTTTTTACGTCTCCGGGTACGGATACGCCGGTTTTATCAGATGTCACGATCAATTATGAGCCATAAATTTTTAGCCAACCAAAAAGGACTCACGCTTATTGAACTGTCTATCTACATCACTTTAGTGGCCGGCGTATTGGTCATGGCCACCAGTTTCGCCTGGAATATCATCAATAGCCGGACCAAGGCGTTTGCCGTGCAGGAGGTGGAGCAGAACGGCCGGTACGTCATAGAGAAGTTCAGCCAGGTCGCCCGGCAAGCCAGCGATATAACCATGCCATCTGTCGGTGCTTCCGGCACTACCCTAACTGTAGTTACTAAGGACCCGCTGACTAACCCCACTATCCTGAGCCTGAACGGCAATCAGTTAATGCTGACGGAAGGGGCGGGTTTGCCAGTCGCGCTGACATCCGACGCGGTAAAAGTAACCAATTTGAATTTTTCCAATCTGTCATCCGTCAACGGGAAATCAAAACAGGCGCGGGTACAGTTTACGCTGGAGACGGTAAATCCCAGCGGCCGTAATGAAAATGAATTTATAAATGATTTTGATACGTCTGTTGAATTATTGGACCGTTAAGATATGAAATTTCCTGTCCGCAACCAACAAGGCTATATCGCCCTCATCGCCCTGATCATCATTTCAGCGGTGACGCTGGCCATTGCCCTGTCCATGAGTAGTCTGGGCATTACGGAAACCGACACCGGCCTCCTGCGCCAGCAATCCGCCCAGGCTGAACAGGCGGCTTACAGCTGTCTGAACGAAGCATATATCCAATTAATGCGTAACGGGTCGTATGCCGGCGGAACCGTGCTGGACGTGCCACCTGGCACATGTACAATTGTGTCAGTCAGTACGCCAGTGCCCGCTGACCGTATTGTTACCGTATCGGCCGATGTCGGCGGCGTTCAGCGCCAGTTTATCGGCCGGGTGACCGTTTCTGCGGCCGGCCTGACTCTGGTGGCCTGGCAGGAAGCATATTAATGCTGTTTGCGGGACTGCTTATCAGCGGGTACAATTAAGTAACACCTTATGTCCATATTTTTCAAACACGCCATCGGCATAGATATCTCTGACGCATCCATTGAGATGCTGGAGCTGAAAGAAAAAGGCGCCGCTGTACGCGTCGTGGCGTACCGCCGTTTGGAGCTGCCCGTCGGCATCGTGACCAACGGGCGGATTGTCGACCCCGTGAAGCTGACAGCCAAGCTCCAGGAAACGGCAAAATTGCCGGGATTCGGAAACTTTACCACCAGGTCGGCGGTCGTATCATTGCCGGAATCACAGACATTCATCCACTTGTTCCGTATGCCATCCGTGATATCCGAACAACAGCTGGGCGAAGCGGTCCAATATGAGGCGGACGCCACCTTGCCGTTATTTCTGGATCAGACTGAACATGACTACCAGGTGGTGAACCGGGACCAGGATACTCAGGAGGTATTGTACGTGGCCTGCCTCAAGGAAGTCGTCCAGGCGTATCAGCAGGTCGTCAGTGACGCCGGTTTTGTGTTGGAAGCGCTGGAAGCCGAGTCATCGTCATTGGCGCGGGCGCTGGTGCCCAAACAGTCGACTGACGCCATTATGCTGGCTGACCTGGGATCCCGGACGACCATTCTGACGGTGTATGACCGGCAAGCCGTCAATTTCTCCGAAAACGTTCCCATCGCCGGACAGCATCTGACTGACGCTATCGCCAAACAGCTTTCTTTGGCGCCCGCAGACGCCGAAGCATTAAAGAAAAAATCAGGACTGAATTCATTGCCAACAGCGCAGGCCGCTGAACCGGTGCTAATGGAAATCATCGCGGCCATGCAAAAAGTCATGCGTACGTACCAGAAGAATGCCGGGCATCCGGTGAGCCGGGTCATCATTTGCGGCGGTACTAGCCTGTTGCCGGGATTGGTTGAGCATTTTTCCCGCCAACTGGGCATCCCCGCCGTGTTGGGCGATCCCCTGTCAGGCGTTGTTCGGCGCGATCAGGTTTTTTCTTCCCAGCCGGTGATTTTATTCTCTACAGTCATTGGGTTAGCCAGACGCGGTTTGAATGTTAAGGCTCTGCAGGCAGGCGTAAATCTCCTGCGGCAATCGAAGAGCCGGAGCCCCCGGTTCCAAACGAAGCCGGGACGCCAGCCCCGCCCGTCACTAAAAGTATCATTTGGGAAAGGTGGATGGGCAGCGAAAAATAAACGGGCCCTCATAATGCTGGGGATCTTGATCATTTTAGCGGCTGTATTTGTCATTCTCTATTACATTAAGATGATGCCGACCGGATAGGCAGGTTCTTAAATAAACAGGGTGAGTGTGATATAATTCATTTATAAATAATTAATAAGGGGACCTCCCTTATCACAAAGGAGATTACATATGACAGGACACGCACGCAGTAAGAGCAGGGGTTTCACGCTCCTCGAACTCTTGGTGGTTATCGGCATTATCGGCATCTTGGCCGCCATCGTCATCGTGGCCATTAATCCGGGCCGGCAATTTGCCCAGGCGCGCAATGCGCAGCGCTGGAACGACGTAAATGCGCTGCTGAACGCCATCCACCAGTACGCCGTGGACAATAACGGTTTGCTTCCAGCAGCCATCACCACGTCCGCGCTGGACATTACGGATACCGTAGGAGTCGGGAATGTTGATCTCTGTCCACAGTTGGTCGGTCCGACCGGTATTTACCTGTCGGCTATGCCAGCGGACCCAAAAGACGGCACTGCCTCAACAAGTTGCACTGGATATGACACGAAGTACACGGTCGTTAAGGATTCCGCCACTGGGCGGGTAACTATCGGAGCGACTGGAGAGCAGGGAGTGACTATTACCGTCACCCGCTAGAGTATTGAGCGTAAATAGCAGTCCCCCCACATTTAACTGTGGGGGGATTTTTTATTTAACCGTACGTTTCTTTTTTTGCGGGGTCATGAGCGGCGGCGGCTTGAAGACCGAACGGTCTAGGACTTGAGTGTCGGTAGATTTGGCTGAGGCTGGAGCTTTTATTGCCCGGCTTTTTGCGGTCATAGGTTCAGTTTTTTGCATGACAGCGGCTTTTATACGGGCCGGACGGTCGACTGATTCCAGGTTAATAATTTCTTCACCCTCGGGGAGGCCTTTTATCTTGTCCTTGGCCACCAATTCGGCTTTCATGCGGATCAGGCCGCGGCGCTTGGTAACGGTGATTGGCTTGCTCCGGAACGGTTCATAGCCTTGTTTCAGGATGACCACGTAGTATTCGCCGGGCATAATGAATGATGTGAATTGCCCAAGATTATTGGTGACGCGCGTACCCATGATATTGCCGGTGTTGGCGTCGTAAATCCGGACCACGGCCAGTTCAACCGCCTTGCCGGTGTCTTCATCGACCACCAATCCCCAGGACCGGCCGATCAAAAAGCCCATAATGGACTTGATGAAAATGAGCAGGATGTAGACGCCCAGGATGATGAAATTCGCACTCCATGGCTCAATGATGACCGTCAATAAGCTGAGTAGCGAGCCGGCAATGAGCAGGGGGGTGCTGATTTTTTCCAGGATCAGGCCGATCGTATTGAGGATACGGAGCCATTTCATGCGGGCTTGGGATATGGCCGCCAGGATCGGGTCGACTGGGATATTGATGGAGATAATCCCGGCATCATTCGGCCCGACCGTAAACAGCCCGCCGCGGTATATCTCCTCGTACTGGCTAACGATGGCCGAGCGTAGGAATTTTGACGGAAAGGTGAATCCGGCTTTGCCGGCCGTGATGAAATATTCGCCAGGGCTGATCAGGAACCCGAATCTCCCCTCCGCGTCCGTCACCTGGCTTTCCTTCAGTTTGTTGAATTCTTTCGCAAAGACGCGCACCAGGGCCCGCGGGATCGGACGTCCGGTGGTGCTGTCAAAAACGATCCCCCACGGCCTGCGTTTTTTGCCGAAGTGGATGGGTGCCATCCAGAGGTAACTAAACCGCAGGAACAGGTAGAGCAGGTTCGTCAATTGCAGCGCGGAGCTGGTCGTGGCCACCCCGACCACGGTAATAATGGCCGTGGTCGTGACCGTAGGCCTGATGACGTTATCGAACGTGTCCGTTACCCCTTCATTTTTCCGGAGGCTATTGACGGCATCACTGACTTTTTTCGTGGTTTTTTGCAGTGAATCCGGGAGGATGTTATTAATGGATTTCAAAACACTGTTTATCGATTTGGCGATGCCAGGCAAGGCCTGTTCTGGCCCGGTCGAGGGGGGAGGTTCGACCGTTTCTGACTTAATAGAAAACAGCGTCACAGTTGTCGTCGAATTGCCGGCATTATCATTGGCCGTAATAGTCACCGTGTACTCGCCGATACCCAAGCCCGCCAAGGTGTATGGCTTGGTCGCGTCAGTCGCCACGGTCGTCACCGGCCCGCCATTGACTGATAACATGTAGTCCTTCAGCCCTGACAATGCGTCCTTCGTTTCAAAATTCAGCCGGGGGGATAGGGAAGTGGTTTTTTCTCCGTCCAGCAGTTCAACGGTAAACGGATCCGGCGGCGTGGCGTCAATATTGATTTTAAAATAGCCAGCCGGTCCCCAGCCGTCATTATTTTTTGCCCGGACATGAAAATACCAGGTGCCGTCCCCGGTCCCGGTAAAAGTCTGACTATTGTCATTCGTGTCCTGGTCTGTATCAGGAGCCGCAGTCGGCTTGTCGTCGAGCGACGTGCTGAAACCGGTGACGCCGGATTCGCGCGTCCAGCTGAAAGCCGGATTTTTGTCGCTGTACCAGGCGGTCTGGTCTTTATGGGTGGTGGATGAGATGGTCGGGGCTGAGGGCGTTTTTTTCTCAGTCGGCGTCGGGGTGGGAGTCGGCGTCGGTTCGGCTGACGGCGTATTGATGGTATAGGTGCCCGATCCGGCTCCCGAAAAAACGTCGGTCCCCAAACCGTCATTGGCTAGGATGCTGGCTCCACTGATGGTTACTTTGGCCGAGCCCTGCGCTTTTGCCCTGAACACGATGCCGATCGCCGTGCCTGAGGCACCGGTATAGCCCGGACTGGGCAGGCCGCCGGCAAAGGTTGCTGTGCCTGAGGCATTGGAATATGACGGATTAATGGCCCATAAGGTAAAAATACCTTGGGAGGAAATGCCCGTCGCTTCCAATAGGTTGGCGGGGTATGAGACAGTCGCCTGGGCGGAATTGATGGCCACACCGCCGGTGTTCACGCCAATAGTGACGGTGAAGCTGTCACCGACGTTGACCGTTTTGGTGGACGGACTGACGTACATGGTGGCCGCCGTGGCCAGCCCCGGCACAGCCGAGAGCAGGGCCGCGCAACCGATGATGATGAGCCAACGTTTCATGGCCGGAACGTATTACATGTTATGGATATGGCGCAGCCGCAGTTTAATGAGGACGGCAGTAAAAAATCCCAATATGACAATGGCAATTATGAGCAGATAGTATTTGTTCTGCGAATTTTCCTGGATCGGAGCAGTCCCGTGGGTCCAGCGAGTGGAATTGCCGGCCTTGTCGTAGGCGGTAATGGACAGCCACCCGTCAGGGTTCTGCTGTTTCAGGATGAACGGTGATGAGACGCCGCGGTAGGCGGTGTCGTTTTCAATGACGTCATAATGGTCAATGCCTGAAGCATTGTCAGTGCCAGCGAAGGTCAGGTAGTATTGCCCGACCAGAACGGTGTTGTCCTGGTTGACGGCCGCCTGAATCGCGTCCGGAACGGTCGCGTCGATCTGGACGCGTTTTTTCCCGATAATGGCCCAGGACTTACCCTGCTGTTTTTCTTTCAGGATAAAATAATAAATCCCGTCATTCACCCCTTCAAACGTAACTTTCCCGGTTGTCCGTTCCGCCGTATCGTCAGGCACTTCGTCCGGGCTGTTGCTGAGGTCGTAACTGTATTCGGCGTTTTTTACCATGGGCCATTCGAACGCCACCTCGCGGCTGCGGTACCAGATGTTCTCATCGGGATGTGTCGGGGAGGTGATGACGATATATTGGATCGGGTCTATCCGATAAATGCCTGATTGCAGGGTCAGGGCGGCCGGTGTGCCCAGGCCGTCGTTCAGCAGGACGCTGGAACTGGACTCGTTGAAGCCGATTTCCACGCCCCCAACGTCTTTGGTCATGAAGGTGATGGTAATTATTTTCCCGTCCACGACGTAGCTACCGTTGGGGATGCCGGCGGTCAGCATAATAGTGCTGTCCTCACTGTCGATAGTCGGTTCAACCGGCCAGAGCGTCAGGAAAGATCCGCCGCGCGAGACCCCAACTACGTCAAGCAGGTCCTTCGGATAGGTAATAACCGCGGTAACCGCATTGACGACCTGTTGTTCGCTGTTGAGGCGGATATCAACGGTAAACGTTTCACCTTCGGCGATTGTCCGATGGTCAGGATACGCGGAAATAACAGCCGCACGGGCAGTATGGATGCCGCAGGTTATCCCGACAGCAATAAGTGCGCAGAGTGGAATGTAGCGAAAAAATTTCATACGTTTAGCCGGTCCAATAAAAGAGTAAGATGCTAAAATCGGTGATATTGACCTTGGTGTCGCGGTTGATATCGGCACGTGCGTTTGTCGGGTTGGTGGTATTCCAGAAAAACAGGAGGATGCTGAAATCAATCAGGTTGACTTTACTGTCGCAGTTGATATCGGCTGCCAGTGAGTTGGAGCACTGATCGGACGTGCCGCCTTTTATTTCAAAAGCAACCGTTTTGCTGAATTCTGATACTGACTGGGTTGAGGGTTCTATGGCCTGCGCTTTGGCGGTATACGGACCGGTGCTGAGGTCATTAGCATTGACCAATTGGAGCCACCGCCCGTTGTTGTCCGCGCTGGCCGTATGGACGGCCTGTTGCGGCCCGCTGGCCGCCGAGGTGCCGCCGGTAGCCGCGCTGATAGTGACATTTACCGAGCTGTTTGGAGCTGTGGTACCGGCTAAAGTGGCGGTTTCTCCCGGCGTAATCGAGGGTTTATCGATGGTTATAGTCGGGCCCAAAAAAATGCCGCTGATGGTCGTCGTGGTGCCTTCTGATAGCGTCAGGGTGAAATTCGACGTCCGTCCCTGGATGCCGTCTATGTCGGTACCGCTGATGGTATAGGTGTGGTTGCCTGGGGTGACTTTGAACAATACTTCAAAACGGGCCTGGGCGGTCAGGGTCAGGGATGATAAAATTGTCGCCCCCTCACTGATGGTCAGGTTTGACGAAGGATACGCAATACCCTTGAAGATAACCAGAGTGTCCGGCGGGTTCAATGGGGGTTTTTCCGGGACGGTGGCGGTGACGGTCACCTGTTGGGACACCTGCGCGTATACAACAGAATATCCCGTGATCATGACGATCAACGGGACGATGATCAGGAGGAGTGAAAAGCGCCCTAGATGTCGGATTAATTTTTTGTCTTTCATTTAGTACCCTGGGATTTTTTTACAATCCATTGGTTGTACTTTTTGATTCCCAGAATCAACACGCCGATACCCAGAACGACGACGACGAACCAAACCAGCACAATATGCCACGGAAACACCCAGAACGACGTGTCAGATGCGGCGGTAACGTCGCTGTTGGTGCCGGCGGTAATGCTGAGGTGGGCCTTATAGCGCCCAATGGCGAAATTTTCCCGTTCGTTAGTGTATTCTTTCCAGAATCCTGCCCAGGCATTGCCGGTGGTCTCGTTGACGGACTGTTTCTCCCACATAGTTTCATACCGGCGGGTCGAGTCGGGCAGCGTGGCCCCGTTTGACGAGTTGAAAGTCAGTTTCGTCTGCTCTTTGCCGAACATGTTCGTAATGGTGATTGAACCTGTCGGCCGCAGATGGATGTTGCCGGTGTTGCCGAACATCGTGTAAAACGTGATCGGCAGGCGGGTAAAGGCTTTTTGGCCGTCGATGGTGCTGAATTTCGTTATGCTCCCGCTCTCGGTTACCTGGCCAGAGACGTCGGCCAACAGCAAGGTGCCGATTTTTGAGGCGATTTTGACCTGGCCGTCTGCCGGCGGCGACGTGGTGAAGAATACCGCTGCATAATGGCCGCCTGGTGAAGCGTCTGTCGGGGTATTGATCGTGACCGGGACCTCATACCGGTCGCCGGGGTTGACGGTGATGGGGCCATCCGGAACGTTTACCCAGGTGCTGAGTCCGACCTGTTCCGTGTCGGTAAAATCAAAAGCTGGCTGGCCCGTATCGCCGCTGGCGGTGAAATTCCTCACCTCAGTATACAACTCGACCGGAGCGGCGGTTTCATTATAGATTTTTATTGAGGTTTTTGTCGGTTCGCCCTTGGTCAGGCCAAATTCAAGCATGGGCGGTATCAAGGTGATGGCTTTTGCCGTCCCAGGAACGGCGGCCAGGGCAAGACTGAAGGCCAGGCCGAACACTATCACTTTTAGAACCATTTTATGGTTCATAAATACAGTACAAGTTATGAGTAATTTCGGGAGCGCTTATTTTGTCGGGGTCGCTGGCGGGACAGAGGTCATGCCGCGGGGCTTCTTCAACAGCAGAACGGCGATCAGGATGAGGAGGATGGCAATAATAATAATGGTGATCATCGAGAGTCCGGAGAAGAGCCAGTAATGGATTGATTTGGTATTGGTGACTGAGCCGGACTTGAGGGTCAGGGTGGCCGTATACAAGCCGTACCCATTGCCGATGTCTGACCATTCTGGGACGCCATATGTCCGCACGGTGCCCGGCAGCGTGGCTCCCAGTTCATCATTTACCGGGATAGTCTTTACGGTTTTCCCGAACATGTTTTTGACGACGATTGAACCGGTCGGTTTAAGGTGGACTTCGCCGGTGTTCTCGTACCGGACGATGAAAGATATTGGGCCTTTGTCGAAATACACCTGGTTATTGGCCGTGGTAAAAGTGGCTACTGATCCGGATTGGGTGTAGGTGCCGGTCACTGTGGCTAAAAATAATGCGCCGAGTTTTGACTCGATATTAACCTTGCTGGCGTCCGCGCTGGGCACTTCGTTGAAGAAAACGGCGACATAATGGCCGCCTGGAGCAGCGTCGGCCGGCGTGTCAAAGGTAACCAGCACAGTCTGTTTTTGGCCGGCCGTCAGGGTGAAGGGGCCGCTTTCCGGCGTGGTCCAAGTGGCGATGTCGGTCGGCGTGGCGTTAAAATCAAAAGCCGGTTCGCCAGTCTCGTTTTTGGCGGTGAAATTCACCACCTGCGTCGTCAGGGTGATTTCTTTTTGTGTTTCGTTTTCTAGGTCAATGGACGTGACCGTCTTTTCTCCCGGTGTCAGCATCACTTCGCGGGACGTTGGTTTCAGCGTCAGCGCTCCGGCGTGGTGCGGCAGGGCCAGGATGGCCACAAACAGGGTAGCGATGGCTATGATTGATATTTTTTTCGCCATAGGTCGACAAGGTTATTTAGTAAGTCTTACCCTCCCCTCCAGAACCCCTCCTAAAAGAGGCGCCTTGGCGGAGGAAAAAATTGTTAATGATTTAGAACAAGCCGACAGTCACGAAGGTGACGGTCTGGCCATAGGCACCGGCTACCGTGTCAGAGGCGATTGCCGCGGCATAGCAGATGGTGATTGTCTCATCAACCGGGCCTGAAGTCGCCCCGGCGATTGATTGCTGGGAGGTGGTCAGCGCAGTGACGGTGAATGGCGCACTACCGCACGCTGCGTCATTGCTGATAGTCTGGCCGGTATCAGTGGTGGCGATACCATAACCAGCCGTGCCGGCTGATAATGCACCGGTGGTGGCTGTGATGGTGTTGGCGCCGTTGCGGAGGTTACCGTCTGAGTAGACGTAGGTCACGTAGCCGTTGGCGGCGTTGGTGATCGTCCGGACCGTGTGCGTTGAGTTCGCGACAGCCCCGGTGGACAGCGTGCCCAGATTGATGCTGGTGGAGCTGACCGTAAACGTGATGCTCGGGGGGACTGTGGCAGAAACAGACACCTGGTCGTTGGAGATAATATCAACGGCCGTCTGTGCGGTATCAACGTCAGTGGAGCCGTTATTGGTTTTGATCGTGATCAAACCGGTGGTGGTATTGGCCGGGGTGCCGAGCTTTCCGGTGGAACCGTCTGATATTTGTACGCCGTATTTCGTGCTGCCGGCCAGGTCGTTTACCCCAGAGACAGTAATGGTGTCATAACTTGAAGCTCCGGAACCAACAGTACAGGCTGCGGTTAATGAGCCGGGTAATTGGGTGGCACTTTCCGTACCGCCGGTCGGATTTGTAATGCCGGTAGCCACTAAGTCAGAACCAGCCGTCGCACACCACGTGTTATCATCGCCATCCGGGAAAACAATAATTACCGAATTTAGTCCAGCGCCACCGGAAACGGCAGTATCGGTTGTGAAAAACACCTGATGGACTTCACCGGTGGTCAGGTTTTCCGCGACGCGGCTGAGGTAGTCGCGCGGTGTGGTGAGCGTAGCTGCCTGTGCGGCCTGCCACGGGAGGACCATGGTGAATACGAAAAGAGCCGCATATAGCGCTATGCTGAGTTTTTTTGCTAGCTTCATATACATTTGGATTAGCTTATTAATTGTTACTTTATTCTTTATTTTATGGCGTTTTTTATAAAAAGCGCCTGATATTTGTAAACTTCTAATTCATTATAACACACTTTGACAATGATTGCAAGAATGTTGCATTTTTTTCACCAATAATGGCGTATATTTCATCGCCGCTTCCATTATACTACCTAAATAATTATTAGAACAAGCCTACCGTAACATAGGTGACGGTTTGGCTGTAGTTACCCGCCACGGTATTGCTGGAAATCGCGGCCTGGAAGCAGATGGTGGAGGTCTCATCGACCGGACCTGAGTTCGCCCCGGCGACTGCCTGCTGGGACGTGGTCATGGCCGTGACGTTATACGGCGCGCTGCCGCAGCCCGTATCCTGGGTAATCGTCTGGCCGGCGTCCGACGTGGCAATGCCATACCCTTCCGTACCGGCGGACAATGTTCCGGTCGCAGCATCAATTGTATTGCTGCCGTCAAGGAGATTACCGTCAACATAGACATACGTGACGTAACCATTATCCGCGCTGGTAACCGTCTGCACCGTATGCGAGGCGGTCGTGACGGAACCGGTGGTCAGGGTGCCGAGATTTAAATTATTCGTGCTGAGGGTGAAGGTCAACGCGGTGAAATCCCAGCAGGAGTTGCCGTTGGAGTTTTTATTGGAAATATGCGTCGCGTCAATGTCCGGCGCCTGGCCGCAGGCGTAGGAGTCCTTGGCGTCCGTATTGCGGACGTATCTCGTGCCGGCCACGTTGAGGTTCCAGGCGCTGCCACCGGATGAACTACGCAGAGATAAACGGGTGTGTTGGGCCTGCCCGTTGAAGCTGATGTTTTGCAGGGTGTAGGTACTGGTCGCATTGAACCGGAGTTTGGTGTTGGCAGTATTGGCCGTAAAGGTATTGGCCGTTTCCAGATCGCCGGAAAAAATGACGGATGGCGAGGTATCCGGGTCAGAGCCGGAAGCGTTGGTAATGGTCAGGTCGTAGAATTTGCCGGAACTGCCCGATGTTGTCCCGGAGAATGTTTGTTGGGCAGCGCCGTCAGCCGTGACCAGTCCGGAGTTGGCCGTAAAAATATCGTTGTTTGTCCAGTTGCCACCGACGGTAATCCCCCAGTTCGAGCCGCTCGTTGTATCGAGCGTGCCACCGGTGATCAGCAGGTTGCCATTCACGTCCAGGGCAGACCCCAGCTGGAACACGGCCGATCCGGCACTGTCATCCAGCGTCAGGTTATTGAACGATGCAGTGGTGGCTCCGGTAGAGTTGACGCTCTTTGTACCGGACGTTGCGTCAAATTTTACCAGTCCGGAGTTGGCAGTAAAGGTGCCGGCGTTGGTCCAGCCGCCGGCCACGGTGAAGTCGGCCGTTGACGAAGCCTGCAGTACGCCTGTCCCACCAATGGTGACATCGCCACCGACATCAAGTATCCGGTCATTGGTTTCGTTGTCCATGGTGCCGGCCGTAACATTCAAATTATTGGCTAAAGTTAGCGTATTTGTAGCTGGCCGCCAGGTGCCGCCGGCGTTGTTGAACGTCAGGATGTAGAAGGCGGAAGATCCTGGGTTAATTGATTTAGTACCTGAACCTGCGTCGAATGTAACTGTACCGTTGTTATGGGTAAACGTACCGGAGTTGGCCCAGTTGCCTCCGACGGTGAAGGTCGCGCTGCTTGATGATGACAGGGTCGTGTTGGCCGCGATAGAAACGTCGTTGCCGACATCGAGAGCACGGTCGTTGGTGTTATTATCTAATGCTAAGCTTGTGCCGGAATTAGTCAGCGACAGGTCGTGGGCAACATTAATCGCGCCGGTTGCGGTTCCGTTTGTCATGATGGTACGTGCGCCTGAGGCGCCGGTGAAGGTCAGGTTATAGAATGTCCACGCAGTCGTACCGGATATGTTGGTGCCAAAAGCTTTGTCGGCCGCGACGGACTGGGTAAAGGTGTTCGTGCTGGTCATATTGATGGTGCCGCAGGTCGTCAGGCACTGGACATTGCCGTTGACCGTCACATTAGCCGTACCGTTTGACGTGTCGAACGTGCCGGCAGTCATGATCAGGTCATTGGTGACCGTTATGGTATTAGTGAGCGGCGACCAGGCGCCACCAGCCCCATTGAATGTTAGGTTGTAGAACGATGATGAGCCGGGATTGATAGTCTTGCCTGTTGCCGTGCCGTCGAATGTAACCGTGGCGCTGTTAGCCGTGAAAGTGTCGCTATTCGTCCAGTTGCCGCCCACGTTGATGTTGTTGTTTTCTCCGGAAACGGTGTCCAGGGTTCCGCCAGTGATGGTCAAGTTATTCTGGACGGATAATGGATCCTCAACTTCGACGATCAATGAGTTGCCGCCATCGTTTAATTCCAGGTCGTAGAGCGAGAATGACCCGTCGGTGATGAGGTTATCCGTGCCTGAAGTGTCGTCGAAAATAACCTTAGAATCACTTTGGGTAAATGTCGCGCCGGAATTTATTATGAAGTCACCTTCAGTATTGATGGTAGTTGTGTCCGTTTCCACGTCATCTGTGGCGTCGAAGGTGCCGGAGACGTCCACCCCTTTGTTGCCGATGTCCAGGTCATAGCCGTTGGAATTGAATATATCCCCGGCTTTTACCGTCAACTTGTTGGCGGAGAAATCGCTGGCCAGGTCGGTGGTGTCCGGCGATGTACCGATTTCCACGTCACCCATGTTCTGCTTGGTCGTGTTTTTATCGTTGAACACCAGGTCTCCGTCGAAAATGAGCACCCCGCTGGTAGCTGAGTAAGTAAAGGTGGTGCCGTTTTCCAGGGTGAAGTCATCTGCCACGTTTAGGTTGCTGGTGGCATGCTGGGTAAAGCCACCGCTAGTTACGGAGAATGTGCCGTTCACGTCCATGGCGTCCGCTGAGGATACGCTGCCGCCAGTGACGGCGAAGTTCTGCAGAGTCTGGCCGGTCGAAGTGATGGACTTGCCTGAGCCGTTCATCTGGAGCGTGTGGCCAGCTGCTGCGGTGAGCCCGATGTCGGTAAAATTAACGTTGCCGGCTACCGCCCACGTACCGGTGCCGGTGGTGATCCCGATCGTCCCGCTGCCGCCTTTCGTCGCGGTCATATCCCCCGTCAGATTGATTGTCGGGTTGGTGGTGCTGTTATCCAGCGTGAGTCCCTGGCTTTGGCTGGCGCCAGTGATGAATTTTAGGTTTCCGGCGATATCAGACGTACCGGACGCAATTGTTACAGACCGTGCATTTGACGAATCGGAGTATATTTCCACGTCACCGCCGTACGTCCGGGTGTCGAATGTTGATGAGGAAATATTGCCATTACTGGCATTATAGCGGACCACGCAGTTAATCGTACCTGCGGTCCCGGGACCGCCGGATACGTTGGAATACTGTAGCGTCCCTGCTCCACTGACTGTGCCCTGGATCAGGCCGCCAGCCGCAGCGTTGTCCGAGACGGTCCGCCCAGAACTAATTGACAGGGTGTTGGTACTGTAGACGATCAGGGCGTGAGTAACGGTGAAGTCCGTATTGGCTACCGTAACGGTACTGTTCGACCCGTGAAGTGAAAAGTTGTAAAAACTGTTTCCGCCGGCATCGAGTGTCGTTCCGTCCCCGTTCATCTCCAGAAAATTTGACGCATGAGAAATTACCGCATTGCTGGATGCCTGGAAATTGCCATAGACGTAAGTGTTGTTTAGGTTATAGGTCGTGGATGAAGCAGGCAGCAGTTTCAGCGTGTGGTAGTGTATCCCCGGTACCGTTACTGGACTCCCGGTTCCGGTAAACTGGAAGGTTGAATTTTCCGTATCGTAATTTATCAACGCGGCATTTAGTGGTGATCCAGTGCCGGAGAGCGTCCAGGTCTTGGCGCTGCCGGAAGCGGCAGAAAGCTGATGAACGTAATTGTTTTCCCCGATGACACACGAATCATAATCTAATGCGTGAGTAATAACGATTTCACCAGTTCCGGTTGCCGTGGTGGTGGTGGTGGCACACGCTATGGTTCGGCCAAGATGCAGATCATAAAAAGTCCAGGCCGTACTGCCGCCGCTGAAATTACCGGTGTTGTTGAGGTTAAATGTCCCTCCGGTCAGGTTAATCGTACCGTTCCCAGTGGCGTCCCCGCCGTTGACCGTGATGTCATTAGTGCCCGAGAGCGTCCCGGCGGTCATGGTCAGGTCGCCAGATAAGGTCGTCGAGTCGGCAAAACTCCAGCCGCCAGCCGCGTTATTAAAGGTAACGTTGCCCCAGTCAGCACCGCCATCAGTAATTGTTTTCCCCGTTGACCCAGCATCAAACGTTATAGTACCGGAGTTATGGGTAAACGTGCCAGAGTTGGTCCAGTCGCCTCCGATATTGAAGGCGGCGCTGTTTGATGCCTCCAATGTTGTACCCGCCCCGATAGTGACCGTGCCGTCGACATTGAGAATGCGGTCGTTAGTGTTCGCGTTGAGGATCAGGGAAGTGCCGGCGTTGGTTAGGTTCAAGCTGCTATTTACGATAATCTGCCCGGACCCGCCTGAGGCTAAGGTCGTTGTCGGCGCGGAAGCGGCGGCATTGCTGAAGGTAAGAGTGCTGAAGGTCCAGTTACTACTGCCGGATGTCGTGCCGAACGATACGCTGGCGGCCGGCTGATGGGTGAAGGTGCCACCGGTAAGGAGAATGATACCGGCGCCCGTAACCGCGCCGCCTACATTGATGCTTTGGGAACCGAATAACGCCCCAGCCGTGACGGTCAGGTCATTATCAATGTCTAATGTGGCGCTGGGAGACCAGATGCCACCTGAGCCGTTAAACGTCAGATTGTGGAACGCCGATCCGTTTGGCGTGATGGTAAAGCCCGCGTCGGTCGCGGTAAAGGTGGTGGTTTGCGTGCCCGTGTGGCTGAAGGTACCCGCATTGACGAAGTCGCCGCCGACTGACAGAGCGTACGCGCCCACAGACATGGTAGCGCCCGCGGCGATATATATGTCGCCGTCAGGATTGGCGGCAGCCGATGCGGCCGTAGTGGTGACAGTACCGCCAGGCGTGAACGTCTTGTTCGCCCAGACGAACAGTTTCGTGCCGGCGTTGACCACTAAATTGTTTGAGTTGGATGTGAACGGTATATCCGCGTCATTATCATGGTCGTATGTTCCCAGGTTGGCATTGGTGATTGGGCCGGCGTCTTCATACCGGACGATGACGCGGTTTTGGTACAGGTTGAGGCCTGTTATAGTCCCGGAATTGTACCTGGTGACTGTGGCCGCGTCGGGCGTCTCGCCGTCCAGGTACACCACAATCGGCTGTCCGGCCGTAGCGCTGATGTACATGCCATAGGTGCCGCCACTGCCCAGGCAGGTAGCGGTGTTGCTGGTTGAGCCGTTGACCACGGCCTTTACGCTGAGGTTGTCGGTTGAACAGTTATATGTGGAGCTTCCTTCATTAGTATAGACAGTGCCGGAAACTACCACCCCGCACGAGGCGCCGCCGGAGAAATTCCAGTTGATGTTGTTGCCGCCGTCGGTGGAATTAGTGGCGCAGAAAATCGGGCCGGTGTTAGTCGACCGGGACACGCTGGCGTAATCGACGGAAGCCGCTGACTGGTTAATAGTCCAGCTGTTCGTGTCGGTCGACTGCAGGGTGACCACCTGGCCGGAGGCGCCCGTGATAGTAAATGTACCGCCAACGGTCGTTGTCGTGTTCCCGGTGAAATTCACCGTTTTGGCCGCGCCGATGCCGGTGACGGAAAGATTATTGAACGTGGTGTTGCCGGACAGCGTGGCGGCAGCCGAGGTGGTCAGGGCAACAGTGCCACCGGTGGCGTAAAACGTGCCGGAGTTAGAGAAATTATGGCCTATGGACAGGATCCCCGGTGTTGACCATAGCGTTGCGCCGTTGTTGATAGTCAGGTCGTTTGAGACGGTCAGGTTGCCGGTGTTCATCGAGACTATACCGCCGCCAGCCGTGAAATTATAAAACGTATTGCTCCCATGGTAGAAATAATTGTCCGCCCCATTCATGACCAGCGTGTTGCCGGTGGAGGCGGTATAGGTACCGTAGTCCAGGTCAATGTCGCTGGATGCCGTCCAGGTGCCGGATCCGGAGGTG
>JBAZNF010000008.1:0-50370 GCA_041649335.1 Patescibacteria group bacterium | reverse complement strand
GGGTCATTGGTGATTTGGTCCACGGTCAGGGCGCCGCTGGTGCGGGTGAGCGTCAACGAATTGAAGTTTAACGTCTGCCCGCCCGCATCGCCGAGATAGATCGTCCTGGGGCTGCCGCTGGAATTGTATAAAGTCACCGCATCGCTGAATGAGCGGGTGTCATTAATCGTGATATTGTTGTAGGTAGCGTCAAAACGGACCGGCACGTTTATGAATGCAATATTAACATTAATGGTGGACGGCTGGTAGATGAGCAGTGAATTGCTATAACCGCTTATGTATCCGGTGCCTGTTGATGACGCGGTGCTCTGCATGGTGAGCGTCCGGCCGCTGTTCAGGTATAATTCGCCCAATGATGAAAATGAAAGGGTGTGTGACAGCGTTAAATCGGAGGTGTCCAGATATATGTCATATCCGCCGTTGTTGATGTTTAGATTGTAGAGCGTGTTGCCGCCGCCAACCAGGTTGTACTGCTGTCCGGTCATGGAGACCGTCGAGGTGCCGGCCGTAACTGTGCCGGATAAAGTCAGATTCCTCGCAACGGTATGGGTGGCGTTGGCCAGTGTAATAGTGCCGGACAGGGTAAGGTTGGATAATGCCTGTGAATTGGATGTCAGGGTGCCGGTACTGTTCATCACCAACGTGTGCCCGGCCGTCGCCGTGAAGGTGCTGTTGGACAGGTTGACGCTATTCCCAAACGTCCAGGTGCCGGTACCGGTGATGATTCCCGGCGTAGCGGCCCCTCCTTTCGTAATCGAGAGGCCTCCGGTAGCCGTGACGGACGGGTTTGTTGAGCTGTTGTCCAGGCTGAATGTGCCGCTCTGGCTGCTACCGGTAATGGCAGAGAGATTCCCGCTGATGGTATGGGTGCCGGCACCCATCGTGACCGTCCTGGCCGAGCCGGAGTTGGAGTACACTTCCACGTCACCTCCGTACGTCCGGGCGTCGAAAGTGGTGTTGGCGATGTTGCCGTCGGTGGAGTCATAGCGGACGATACTATTGACCGTCCCACCGGTTCCGGGACCGGCTGAGGTATTGGTGAATCTAAGGGTGCCGGCGCCATTGATGGTCCCGTAAACAGCGAAGATCACGCCGGTATGGCTGACGGTGAGATTACTACCAATGGTCAGGGTACCCCCGAGGCTTGTGGATATCGCCCGAGATATTGTCAATCCGGTATTTTGGACGGTCACTGTATTGCTGGTCCCGTCCACAGAGAAGTCATAGAATGACTCGTCATTGGCATCGATGGTACCGGTGCCTTTCATATGTACAGAGCCCGACCCGGCATTCAGCGTGGTGTTGCCGTTTATAGACAGGTTGCCGTAGATGCTGCCGCCCGAGTAGGCGTAGGTTTGGGCCGTGGGGGCGGCCAGCTCCAGGTTGTGGTACGTGCCGCTATAGACGGTTACTGATCCACTTCCCGTGTACTTAAAAGTGGAGTTTTCCGTGTCGTTATTTGCTAGGATTAGATACGAGACCGGCGTGCCTGTCCCGGACAGTTCCCATGTCTTAGCCACCCCGCCATAGGCCGCACTGAGGTAATGGACACTGCTGCACGTTTCGCCGCAGTAGCATGACCCCTGGTCAAAAGTGTGGGTAATAGTTACCTGTCCGGTCCCGCCGGCATTGGTGGTGTAGTCGGCCCCCGAACACAGGCCGCCTAACCCGAACGTCAGGTCGTAGAACGTCCAGCCGGTGGCCCCGCTGAAATTGCCGTCCCCGACTAGGGTAAAGGTCCCCCCGGTCAGGTTGATAGTGCCGTTCCCTGCCGCATCACCGCCGTTGACCGTGATGTCATTAGTGCCCGAGAGCGTCCCGGCGGTCATGGTCAGGTCGCCAGATAAGGTCGTCGAGTCGGCAAAACTCCAGCCGCCGGCCGCATTGTTGAAGGTGATGCTGCCAAAATTATAACCGCCATCAGTAATTGTCTTGCCGGTCGTGCCGGCGTCAAACGTGATCGTCCCGCTGTTATGCACAAACGGACCGGCATTCGTCCATGATCCGCCGACGGTAAAACTGGCAGAACTGGACGCTTCAAAAGACACGCCGGCTCCGATTGACACGTCATTGGCAATGTCGAAAATGCGATCGTTCGTGTTATCGTCGACGACTAATACCGTGCCGCTGTTGGTCATGGACAGATTATTACTGACGATAATCTGTCCGGTGCCGGTGCCGTTCATGGTAATGCTGTTGCTGCCCGACGCGTTGACGAACGCTAGATTGTAGAACGTCCAGTTGGTGGCCACGGCGACATTGGTGCCGAAATTTTTTGACGCGCTGACTGACTGGGTAAAGGTGCCGCTGTTTAGCGTGATGGTACCGCAGGTCGCCCCGCATTGGACATGGCCGCCCACTGTCACGTTAAAGCCGCCCGACGACAGCGTGCCATTGGTGACGGTCAGGTCATTGGTGACGGTCAGGTTACTTTGGTCATTGTACCATCCGCCACCGGAGCCGTTCAGTACCAGGTTGTAGAGGGATGAGCCGAAGTTGATCCAGTGGTTGGTGGTGGTGGCATCAAGGGTCACGGTGCCGGTGCCGGGAGTAAACGTGCCGCCACCGCCATTGACATTGCCGCCAATGGTGAAGGCGGCGGTTGACGATGCCTGAAAAACGGTATTCGTCGGGATGTTAAGGGTGGTAATATCCAGGATCCGGTCATTCGTCTCATTGTCAAACGTCAGCGAGGTCCCGGAATTCGACAATGACAGGTTGCCGTTGACGATAATTTTGCCGGTACCAGTCGCATTGGTCCGGACCGTATTGGCACCGGAGGTGGAGGTGAGCGTCAAGTTATTGAACATCCAATCAATAGCCACTGCCGCGTTTGTGCCCAGCATCCTGGTCACTCCTCCGGAGGTGGACATGGTAAATGTCCCGCTGCCAAGGGTAATGGTGCCACAGCCAGTGCCGCATTGAACGTTTCCATTGACCTGGATATTGGCCGTCCCGGTGGCATTGTTCAGCGTACCGGCGTTCATATTCAGGTCGTTGGTCACGACCATGGTGTTGGTCAGTGGTGACCAGGTACCACCCGTGCCCTCGAATGTCACGTTGTAAAAATCTTTTGTCGCTCCAGTACCGCCGGTGTTGATGGTCTTGCCGGTCGCTTGGGAGGCAAACGTGACCGTACTGGTCCCGCACGTAAACGTGCCCGAATTGGTCCACGATCCCCTGATATAGTACGCGGCGGTGGTGGTGCTGGTGAGCGTGCCGGCGTTATTGAGGTCATAGGTGTCCAATATTTGCGTACTGCCGATGGTCAGGCCGTTGGAAGCCAGGATGCTGAGCTGGTCGGTTGAGTACGCGCTGAAGAGGTCGGTCGCCAGGGTGGTGCTGTTCAGCCGGTGCATCACGTCCTCATCAGACGCGCCAGTGTACTGGGTGGCCTCGGTCACGGTCAGGGTCTGGTTCTGGTTGCTGCCGATCGTCACCACGTTGGTGTTCAGCACCATACCGGTGACATTGCCCGACGCCCATTTCGTGATGCCGGTCGATTCATTGGCGTCGGTGACGTTGTCCACCCACACGGTGATGGTTTGCCCGGCTGACGGGGGGGTGACGCCGGAAATGGTCCAGGTGCCAGAGCCGATGGTGCCGGTCTGTGCCTGGGGCGTGCCGTTGATTGCCACCATTACGGTGGCGGCGTCATTACCGTTGGCCGTGCCGCCGATGCTGATGGTGCCGCCGAAATTCCAGTTGGTGTTGTTGGTACTGTTGACGTTGGTAGCATCAGTGGCGTCAATGGCGCTGCCGATGGCGTTGGAATCCTTCACGTCCACGTCGTACACTACCGGGCTGCCGGAGACATTGAAGCGCCATTGGGTGCCGGAAGCGTTGCTCCTCAGGTAAATCTTGTTGGCGTCGGATGAATTCAGGTTGAGGGTACCGGTGACGGCAAAGGAATAGGTCGGTCCCTGCGGGAAGCGAAGTTTGGCGTTGCCGGTGGTGACATTGAGGGTGCCTACAGAATAGTTGTACCCATCCGCGAAAATAACCGATGGCGATGTCTGGGCATCTGATCCGGAGTTATTGGTGACGGTCAGGGTGCTGAATGTGGTGGTGCCGGTGACCGTCTGCTGGCTGGTGCCGGCTAATATCACCGTACTCGTCCCTATGGTAATGGAGCCATTGTTAGTGAAATTACCCTCCAGAGTTATGTTTTTGCTGTTCGTGGTGAGGGCGGCGCTGTTGTTGGTAAGGCTGCCGTTCAAATAGGTCAATTGGCTGCTTGCATCAATGGCATTTGCCGTATCGTTAAATTGTAAATTGTAGAATTTCGGAGAGTCATCTGACCATTGGTACCATGTGGCGGCCGATACGGTACCGTTGAGGTCGTCTACTGTCAATGTCCCACCAGTCACCGTGGTGGTGGTCAGCGTTTCCCCGTTATACACGATGATCGCCCGGCCGACCAGTTCGCCGCCGGTCATATTCAGGGTCATGCCGCCGTTGGCGTAGCGGGCAAATTCCACGATGCCATCGGCGCTTACCCCCGCACGATGCGTACCGCCGTTGAGATTTACGGTTCCGGCGTCAAGGAACATGTGCTGGCCTACATCCAGGCTGCCGCCGTTAAAATTAAGTATCGCACTGGCGCTGCAGCCATTGCCCATATTTACGATGCCGGTAGTGCTTAGGGCATCTACGTTTGATCCAGTATTGATATTCAGCGTGCCGGAGGCGCAGTTGTTTATGTCGTCCTTAATCACGGTGTTGCCGCCGCTGAGGGTGGTCGTGCCGGCGGTGACATTAAGGTCTTCGTCTGTGCCGTTGCCGATGGTGAAGGTGCCGGCCGTATGATTAAGCGTGCCGGCCGTGGTCACGCCACCGGCAGCGGCCCCATTCACCGTGGTGGTAGCCTGGACATTCAGCGTGGCTCCAGTATCCACGGCAATGTTGTTATTGATGGTACTGGTGGCGGTGTCCAGATAGGCCGTGGCGCTGTCGTCGACATGCAGGTCACCGGTTCCCTGGGTGGTGACCGTGCCGTTCGGGTCGTACGTCTTGCCGGTCCAGATGTGGAGTTCGGTGTTGTTGGCGACGGTTAGGTTATTTGTGGAAACGCTGGCAAGTATATCGGTGTCCGAATACGACCCAATGCCAGTGGCAATATTGGCGTTTGTAACAGACGTGCCGGTTTCATGACGGACGATGAGACTGTTTTGGTAGAGGTTTATGCCGGTCAGGTTCGCACCGCTGCCCACGGTGACCGTGGTGGCTAGCGGTGAACCGGCGGTGTCCAGGTAGAGAAGGAGGACGTCCCCGCTGGTCGTGGTGATGTTAGAAATAGTATAGGAACCGCTGCTGACCGAGGCGGTACACGCCCCGCCGCCGCAGGCGGTGTTTGACCCGTTCACCAGCAGGCGGACGGTGGGCGTGCCGCCGATGAGGGTGGACCCCTCGTCCGAATACACGTTGCCGGAGACGGAGTAGGTGCTGGATCCGCTGCAGCCGCTGGCGCTGGTGCATTTGGCCAGGACGAAATTCACGTACGGGGGGGTGTGGTCGCTGCCGGCAGTGATGGTGGCCGTGACGGTGTGGGTGTGGTCGTCCGCGGCGCCATCGGTCCCTATGGCAAAAGATCCGTCAGACGTCGTGTTGGCCGGTGACGTGGTGCTAGCCGTGTCGTTATGCGTGGCAGACCCGCCGGTTGATTCTGCCGTGGTGGCGTGGCCGCGCACCATATTGTTCAGGTACGGGCTGGCGTCAGACACCACGTCCCAGCCGGTCCCGGGATCGGCGTCAAACATGCCGACCATGTTCTGCGGGATGGTTTGCGGTGTGGCGTTGGTCTGCTGGTAAATGCGGGTCGTGACGTACGGCGGTAGCGAGGTCTTACTGTCAGAGGTGGAGTTGCCGGGCGCGGTGTGGGTGTGGGAGGCGCCAGCTAGGTTGGGTGGCGTGTCTAAAACAACCAGCCCCACGAGAATTGTGCCGGATGACGCGGCCAGCGACCCCCATGAGGTCATCGCATGGGTATGCGTGTCACTGCCTCCCGTCGTATGCGAATTCGTGAGCTTGACCAGTCGGTCGTTGGCCGCGCTGAACTGCGTCCAACTGCCGCTCTGGGCGGTGGTGGAAAACATGAACGTGTTTTGCGGGATGGTGGTCGGGTTTTGAGCGTTGCTTTTCCACAGGTAAAAAGAGTAGTACGCCGGATCGTTGTTAGCCGCTCCGGCAGTGGGGGCGGTCGTGGTATGGGTGTGGCCATATGACGCCCTTGATGAGCAGCGCAATGAGCATGTCGCGGTATCAAGACCGTCATTAGTGGTGGCCACCGTGGCGCCGGTCACTGTCGGCGTATGCGTGGCCGCCCCGCCAGTTCCGCTGTACGTCGCCGCGGCCCGGAGGAATCTGGCGCTGGCGCCGTCGTAGGTGGTCTGGTTGGTCCATCCGGTAGCGGCTGATGACGAGGTGGCCAGGAGGAACATGTACGCCGGATCGATGGCCTGCTGCCAGGCGCGCAGTTCTTCCCAGTCGCCGACTCGGGCCGGGCCCAGGAAGAACAGGGCCGGGCTTTTGTCCGGGGCCTTGAAAAAGTATTTCAGCGTCACTGTACTGCCTGCCTTCAGGTTCACGTCCCAGACGATGGTCCGGGCGATCGTTCCGCCCAGGTCAAACGGCTGTTCGTAGCCGCCGTTTTCCGGCCTGACCGTGTATTCAGCCGGAACGAATTCCCTGATAATGCCCTGGAAATCCTGGGCGACGGTGACGGTCAGGGTCATCGGTTGTTCGACTACCGGGAATACCCGGGTCGGGCCGTCGCGCCGCAGCATGAATTCAGGTTTATTCTCCGCAGTAAACGCATCCGACAGCGTACGTACATTGCCGTTCACCGTAGCCCGCAGATCGATGGTATAGGCGCCGGTTTGATTGATGGCAAAGTCACCGGTATAGTCAGGCCCCTGGTACAGTTCTTTCTGGTGGCAATAATCCGTGACCGTAACGCCCCCATTGGCGGTGGAGAGGATGCTTTTTTTACCCTGTGGATCGGTGATAGTGATGTCCATGTCGGCATTGCAGACGGTTTGGCCTCGGTCATCAACGGCACCGATGGAGAAATGGGCGGTGTCGCCCTGTTGGTACAGCGACTTGTCCGTATTCATGGCCAGGGCGCCCCAGACGAACGTTTCCGTCACTTCACGGATATACCCGTTTTGTTCGATCGTCGTGGTGATAGTGTAGGCGCCGGGCGCGGAGAGTTCCTTGAGGTCGATTTGGTACTCAGCCGTAGTCGTGTTTTTTTCCGTCGTGGCAGTACCGGCCGCGTCCACTTCTGTAGTCTCGCCGGTCGGGCTGGTAATGGTCAGGGATTTTACCTCCCGGGTGGTGGGCTTGGCCCCCAGGAAGGCCAGTTTTGACTTCTTTTCCACTTCTACATTCAGCGTCGGTGCTTCCTCAGCGGTGAAATCCTGCTTGTCCAGCGTTACGCTTTGGTCCAGCTGCTGGACCGTTGATTCGCTAGGCGGCTCGGTGATAGTCAGGTTGAGGATGACGCCGTCGACGTAGGCGGCGGCTTCCTGCGGACCGGGTACCGCATTATAATTTATTTTTATACGGAAAGAGTCGAGGTTTTGGAGGGAGGCGATTTTATCGGCCAACGGGTATTGCCAATAGCCGTCATGAGTGGCATTGCTGACCGTAGCCGTCATGGCAAACGAGTCAAGGGGTTGCCAGCTGGTTCCGCCGTCCATTGAATAGGAAAAGGTAACGACATCCTCGTTGTCCGGATAGGTTTGTCCGCCAAAGGAGATGTCCAGCGTGGCATCATTGATGACACTGTCCGGGGAAATTTCGCCCGGTACGGTAAACCCGCCGAGTTCTAAATCGGGGTTGGTGGTGCTCAGGGCTGCGGCAGTATTGGTGGCAGCCGTATTGGTAAAAGGGGCAGAATTTGTCAGCGGGGCGTTGGTAGGCGGGATGAGCGACGGTTCTTCGGTCGGCATCTGGGCCAATGACGGGACGGTAGTCTCCTCGCCTTTGACCACGACCGGCCGGTTCACATAGGTGGCGGAATTTTTTGGGGTAAACTGGTTGATTTCACCCGAACTGATGACGTCGAGCTGCTGGGCATTGTTCGGGTTTTCCCAGCCAGTGGCGGATGACGGCGCGAGTTTGAGTATTTTTGGCGTGACCTGGGCCACTTCCGCCTGAACGACAAAAACGTGGGCAAAGAAGAACATCTGGACGACAACAAACGTAAACGCCACGATGGTCGTGGAGTAGACGAAGAAGGTGAATTTCTTGCTGATCAGGAGAAGCTTAACTTTGGTGGCAGAGAGCCCCGGCTTGAGGACGTATTTCCCGCCGTCGCTGGGAGCCGGCAGTTGGGTGTGCGGGGCATGGGCCAGCGGGGCAACTGGGTGGAGCGATTCATACATTCTCTTGATGGTGTCCCGTTCGTACCGGCGGTCTTTTCGGGCGCCTACCCGGACGGCTGGTAGTTTTCCTGAGATGTCCCAATTTCTCAGCGTATTCGGGTGCACTTCAAGAAGCTCACAAACTTTTTTGATCGTGAGAAGTTTTGGCAGGGTAAACCAATCGACACTATTTCCCTTCTTACCCCCAAACAGCGTTAGTTTTTGTTTTTTGCTGCCCTTGGAGAAAAAATTCACTCGTTTGATGAAATTGCCCTAACCAAAGGCTAATTTTGCGGGTAACTTACTACTCCCTCATCTCTCACAAAATTAACGATTTTCATTATAGCAGAAAGTACGCGTTCTGTCCAATGGAATCGCCAGATGACTTAAAAAATTACAACCAGCCGCATTGCTGGTCCGGTTGTTAAGTTAGGTGAAGAAAACCTAATGAATTATATGATTTCGTCTTTTTTTGCCCGCTGGAAACTCACCCAGTCCTCCACAGTTTCTATCAGCACTTTAAAAGGGGCTTCAATAATGAAGTCGAGGATAAAGAGGAACACATTGATCTGGCTGGTCTTGCCGGATATCCAGCGCCCGGCGCGCAGGACGGGCAAGGCAAAAAATTCAAACAGGATGGCGCCGGCTCCCTGCCGTTTATTGACCATGACCATCTCCATGGCATTGTGCCGCAGTCGCAGGCCAAAAAAGCTGATGACTGACAGGAAGAACAGGAACAGGAACGCGCTGACGATGCTGAATTGCAGGCTTTTTAGCAGCCAGATGATGCCGCCAAAGGTAATGATGAAGGCCAGGCCGTAGAATGCCGTGAATACCGCGTTCAAGACGCCGCTGGTCCGGATCCGTTCTTCTCGGGTGCCGAGGATTTCCCTCTCCGGCGGGTTATATACCACTTCATTGATGCCCAGGGTAATGCGGGTGGTATTTTCAGCGGCCGGGACGCGGATGGACGTGGCGATGAGGAACATCAATATCGGATGGAAAATGACATTTATGGCTAACGGGGTAATTTTGACCGTATGCAGGAAGACTGCTTCATATGGCAACTCCAATAAGAACGCCATGATCGTTTTGGTCAGAAAGATGTAGATGATACTGCGGACGACTCCGCGGGATAGGCGCGTGCTGGCATCGCGGTACCTTTTGTCAATTGCCTGGCGAATAGCGATATCAAATTTTTTCGGATCGGCCAGTACCTGGTCCATGTGTTCTGCATGTTCATTGAGAACATCCCTCAACGTGATGAAAATTGGAGCAAATCTCCGGACATAGCGGAATAACCGGTCCGCTGTCAGGTTGTTGATCTGCTGCTCTATATGGTTGACGAGACCCGGTAAATACGTGGCATACGTCGGTATTTCCGCGGTGGTGGCATACCGCCAGCCCGGCGCGTAATAATGGATCAGGTGGTACCGGAGCATGCTGGCATCTGACTTGATGAGCGCCTTATGGATAGCGATATATATCTGGATATCCTGGTCCTCCTGGTTTGGGATCTCTTCCGAGATGTCAATTTGGGGCCGGATAACCTTGTACATGCATTCTACTAAGGCATCATCCTTGATAGACGGGTTCAAGTATTCTTCCAGTTCGAATGATGCGACGGAAATAATCCATTTGAACAGTCGCTGCCTGGATTTGTAATCCAACTGCTGCTCGCTTGAAAGTTTCGTCAGTAAAACGTATTTGTTAATAATTCGCTCGATGTCTGGGATGCGCGCTACCGGGAAATAATCATTTTTTAGGTATCCGGCCCGGATCAGCTCACGGATGAGCGGTTCGGCAATATTGGTGCCGCGTTCACGCATGAGGATGCGGCGCTTCAGCATGCGGGCGATGGAATTTTTTCTGATCAGGTGTTCCTCCTGGTAATCAATGGCATTGCGCACTTTTTCATACATAAAGGCCGCTTTTGCCACGGTTTCATGGGTTTTTATCCGGGGATCCTCTTTTGCTGTTTTGAACGCGTCAAAACCGCGCTGGTCCTGGAAAACCTTGATCAGCTCGCTGATTGCTGGCGATATTTCCGGCTTATTCATAGGCTAAAGTTAATCTGATACCCTATCGTAATTTTGGCACTCTGTCAAGGGGTTAGAACCAGTTCGAGGTGATGGGCTTCTTCCGCAAGCTGCCCGTCCCGTCCTTATCCACGACAAATTCGTAGGTGCGCCCCTTAACTTTCACTTCCATCCGCTGTTTTTGGTGTGTGTCGTGCGCTTTTTGCATCAGGGGGTAAAATTTTTCCATTTTTTCCTTGTAGGAAAAATAGTTGAGCATGTCGTCCTCATCGACGACGTTGCGCTCCCAGTCTACGAGCATAGACATATAGATATTTATTAATTATTATATATTAAAAGTTAAATAATTTTGCAATCAAGGTATTGACCGAGATTTTTTTTAATATATTGCGCATAAGTCAGCTGATCTGTAATCGAATTGTATATTTCAATGGCCAGAATACGACCAAAAAGGCTTTTTGGCAGGGTTGTTAAATAGTTAAAGTTTCTAATTTGATGAGGGGTGTGCACGTCTTTGTTCCGTGCATACGAATATCCGCTGATATGATTGCAGATGGCGGGTGATTTTTTTAAATGTTCAATGATATACCGGTATTCATCATCCTGTTTAGATACTTCGATTTTAAAATGGGCACAATCAATACAAAAGCCGCCTATGGCATCTACGTGTACTGAAGAGGCGACACTATTGTCTGCATTCATTTCTAAACAGAGATATTTATGGAAGCCTCGCCAACGGGAAAGAATTTTTTTAGAGAAATGGCTTTCATGTATAGTAAAAAATTTAGTTTTAAACCTTTTTTTGAGCATTTTTATTTCCTCCCGGCTAGTGTCGTCACGTAAATGGACCAGGGGGATTGCCTGTACTTCGCTGGCCTCTAAAGCCGGCAACAGTCCGGTGCGTTCTTTCGGCGGGAATGCTTCTAAAAAAAGGGCAATTTCCTTGAGGTGGTATTTGGAAATTTCACGTAATTTATTTTTCCAGTCATGGCGAGTATGGCCGGTGACGCTAATCAGTAATTTTTTTATCATATATAATGTCACATAAGACAGTGAAAGCGATGCATATTAATATTGTATCAGATCCCGAGTATTCTGCCATATTGGGCCGACCCAGTATCCATTGACAGGGAAACGGCGTTCTGTTAGTATATACCCGTGAATCTTTTTAGGGGTATCTAATGTGTTCGTAACATTAGAGGCAAAGGTCTGCCTAAATAAGGGACACATTTAACAAAGTCATTTTATAATGACATGGCAAAGAAGTTGTACGTAGGAAACCTTTCCTACAATGTTACGGACGACCAGTTGCGCGATCAATTTGCCCAAGCGGGCACCGTTGCATCAGCGCAGGTGATCATGGATCGTATGTCAGGTCGCTCCAAGGGCTTCGGCTTCGTGGAGATGGCGTCTGACGAAGAAGCGACAAAAGCCATTGAGATGTTCAACGGCCAGGAAATGGCCGGTCGGGCCCTCGTAGTCAACGAGGCGCGTCCGATGACCGATCGCCCAAAACGCACAGGCGGATTTGGCGGCGGCCGTGGCCGAGGTAATTTCGGCGGCGGACAGGGTGGCTCTAGCTCATGGTAATTCTTCCGTAAGATAATACAAACCCCCACACCTTAAGGTGTGGGGGTTTTGTTTTATACTAACAATTTGGCCAATGGTTCGTTACCGCCAGCTGACGTTGATACTTGATACGCCCATATCCAGGTCGATATCCACTTTTTTCTCAGCAGTGGCATAATTCGTCGTCTCGTAGTTCTGGTCGTCTACTTTATTGAAGTTGGGGAAATTTTTTGAGGTCAGGCCGGCGTCGATGTGGATTTTCGCGCCGAGCGTGGGAGGCAGGCTGAGGTTGAACGAGCTGGCCCCCGCGTCGATGTTCAGTTTTGCCAGTGCCGGGATGTCGCCGAGAGCCAAATCCATACTGGAGGCGCCGGTATTGATGGTGATTTCTTCGGCATTGATTTTTTTCAGATCCAGGTTCATGCTCATCGCTCCGGTGTCCAGGTTCAGCTTGATCGGCAGGGACTCATTGAGCGCCAGGTCCATGTTGTTGGCTTTTTGGCTGACGCCGCTCCAGGAGTACGAATCTTCTTTGATGGTGGCGGTCTGCACGCCATCGTTGGTTGAAGTTTCTGTCGACGCTTTTGTGATATTGGATTCCAGCGTGCCGTTTACCAGGTCCGCCGCCCCGTCCTTGACGGTTAACGTACCGGCGCCGGCTTTCACATGGAGAATTGCACTGGCGGCATTAGCGTCTTTGGCGATGGTAATGACGTCAGTGGTGACGCTGGTTTGGTTGGCTGGGGTGAAGATAAGCAGGGCGGCGATGGCCAGGATGGCGATGGTGATGATGATGCCGATAGTGCCGGACATCCAGCCCCGTCCACCGAGCATGGATAGCCCGACAAAGATGATGATGAGCGGCCATAACCGGCCCCAGTCCAGGTTGAGGTTGACGCCGGCCCAGCCGTTGGCCTGAGCCAGGTAGACGACGCCGATAAAAATAATGATCAGGCCGGCGACGATCCGGCCGAAATGGAACCGGCCTTTTTCCGGGTAATGGTGGTGGTGGATTTCCTTGATTGTCTCTTTCGGCGGAGCCTGCGGTTCCGGCGGCATATCTGTCCCCCCCTGTTTCGTTTGGTTGTGTTCGTCCATATTATTTTTTAATAATTAAATAAACGCCAAAAATAACCAGGATGGCCGGCCAGAAGAGATGTAAGTGCCACCATTTCCAGGGGGCGAATTGGTTTACTAAAGCGACCAGGCCGATGATGATCAGGATGATGGCTATGAGATTACGCCGGCTGGACAGCCAGCCGTTGGATTGCGGCGGGACCACGGTGGCGGCCCCCTCTGGCTCGAGCGGCAGGACGATGGCCAGGACCAGGTAGACCAGGATGCCGATGCCGTCCGCCAAGGCCACGGCCACGAAAATCAGCCGGACGATCGTCACGTCGATATTGAAATAACTGGCCAGTCCAGCACAGACGCCGGCAATCATTTTGTGATGCCGTGACCGGTAGAGTTTTTTGTCGTTTGTTTCCATAGGTTATGTATTTGTTATGATGAGCAGAGCGGCAATAAAACAGATGAGTTCCAGGGCCAGCCAGCCGATGGTATAGAACAAGAACTCTACCCCTTCACGTTTCAAGCCCGTGAGCAGGAGATAGGCTGGGCGACCAAGCACCAGCAAACCGACAATGGCCGCCGAAACGCAGAAAAGCAAGAGGACGGTGATCGACGTGAAAACCGTATCCTTTTCACCAAAAATTTTTGAACCATTCATCATGAATGTAGCCACGCCGGTCACATAGGCAACGACAATGATCGAATGGACAAAGCTGGCGAGTAATGGTTTTTTATACATATTGTCCCGGTTTAATAAGTGAGTACATCATTATAGCAGACTCTATTTTTTAAGTTAAGGGTTAATAAAAAAGCCCCCACGCCGAGTCTGGCATGGGGGGTAGCCCGGAGGCTGCTCGTGTGTCACGTCATCCAATGGGTTATTGCCGTTCGTGATCGATGTGGATGGTACCGTCCAGACCGACCCGGAGGACGGCCCGTGAGGTGGATTCGTCCAGCCGGCCGCTGAATCGGTTACCGACGACCAGCTCGGTGGGTATCCCAAAGAGGTGGTCGCCGATCATGAGGTTGGATTCGCTCTTATGAGCGGTCACGAACGTCTGCGCATCCCGCGCCGTGGTAAATGACTCGCTGAATACCGCCGTCCCATTGCTCCGTATCAGCCGGAAAGGCGTCCGATGGTTGGCCATGATAACCTCCAATGGAAAGTGCAGGGGTGTACGTCTGTTTATTTTCGGTTCATGGTACGCCTGATTGCCTTATGTGTCAAGTCCGGGCTCATTTGCACGTAGTAGAAAGTAGCGTTACACTTTTTATTACATGAGGCTAAAAATTGCCACCTTCAATTTCTGGGGTTTGCCATGGCCGTTTTCCGTCCGGCGGGTGGCTCGTTTGCGCATGTTGGCCGATCTGGTCAGCCGGGAACGGTTTGATATCGTAGCCTGTCAGGAGGTGTGGCTGAGACAGGACATCCGGCGGCTCCGACGATGGCTGCCGGAATATCAGCTCTGTGACCAGTGCCCCTGTTTGTTTAATCGTAGCGGACTCATTTTTTTGTCCCGGCTACCACTGTCCTGTGGCTTGTTTTTGCCCTATGATATGCCGGTGATCAGCTGGGAATTCCCGTCGAAAAAGGGCATTCTCCGAGCCCAGATCGTCATCAATGGGCAGCCTTTTCAAATTATCAATACGCATGTGCTGTATACGCCAAACGCCACGCAAACCAGATTGCAAAAACGCCAACTGGATCAATTGATTGACGTCTTGGACAACCGGCCGACTTTCCTGTTCGGCGATTTCAATCGAGAATTCGACGCCATGCATTTGCCCGAACACTTTTCCCTCATCTCTGAAAACACGAAGCCCTCGATCAGCATGACCAACAGGTTTGCTAAAATGCGTCTGAACAAAATCGGCATGTCAGACCGGTTGCCCGATTATATTTTCGTAAATTTTCCCGTGCGGTCGGCGCGTTCATATTTTATCAACCGGCCGATCATCTCCGACCATTATCCCGTAGTCGCCGAGGTCGATATCTAGGCGGTTACCTCCCCATGGAGATGATGAAAAACGCCCCGAGAGTATTGGCCAGCCATGAAATCAACGCGAATTGCCAGGCTTTGGGGATAGTGAAGCTCAGCAGGCCAGCAGACAGTTCGTCCGGCAGTGGTGAGGCGATGACGATTAGGCCGAGCATATTAGTTAGCCATTGCGGCAGCGCTCCGGTGTGGTAACGAATTTTATCCCTGAGGGCGCCAATCATGCCGTGATGCTGTTGCCGTTTGAACAGCGCGAACACAGCAAAGTCGTACAGGCCAGTACCGAGACCGGCGATGAGTGCGGCCCAGACCGGGTTCATGTCATGTGACAGCTTGAACAGAATGACCGTGGCCAGGCTCGACGTAAAGGCTGTCCCATAGAGGATGCCGGCCAGGAAAGCGCCGATGTAACCGGCCGAGCCGATGTCCGTCAGCAGGAGGCGGACGGACGGGAACTGCATTCCGATGCCGGTCAGGATCAGGCCGACGATAAATAAAACGAGCGGAGTGTTGTATTTTTTACTGATGACGACGTCAGGCATAGGATATCATTAGATGTGAATCTGTCAGGGACGTTAGATCGGTATTTTTACATTGTCCAGGAAGACTTTTGACAGGGTATTCCGGTCGAGCGTATTAACTTCCCGATCAGTAGTTGGCTGGTACGGGGAACCGGCCAGCGGCTGTTTGGACGCCAGGAATATGCTTTGTTGGTGGTAGATGTACGGGAAGGACTCATGGAGCGAGTAGTAGATGATATCGAGGTAGTGGGGGTTGTTATCCGAATACCCGCCGTAATCCCACAAGGCGAACGTGCCCCGTTCGTTCAGTCGACCGGCCATGATGGCAAACGCCTCGACCGTATACAGATCGGACGAGTTCGCAACGGCCGGGTTGTCGATGTCCACGATGATAGAATCATAGTGAATGTCGGTGGTCCGGAGATAGTTGAGTCCGTCGTCAATGACGAGCGTGACGCGCGGATGGTCCAATATATTCGAAAATTCCCTGTTCGCCGTGACTACCGCCGGGTTTATTTCCACCACGTCCGCCTGGATATTTTGGAAGCCGGTTATGGCCGACAGCGTACCACCGCAGCCCAATCCGATATTCAGCGTGCGGTGAGCGCCGTCACCGAGCGGTTCGATCGCGGCTTTCGCCATGATGAACTCGGTGATTTGTTCGCTGTTTGCTGCGGTGTTGGCAAACGAACATTGAACCCGGTTGTCAATCGACAGGACTGAATCCTTGACCGTCACCAGGCCGTACGGCGAGTTGCCGTAGAATTGGTATCCGGCCGGAACCCCCGATCCGGTGGAGAAAATGGATATGCGGTTGTCGAACGGAGTGGTCAGGAGTACGCTGGCGCCAAGGGCGATGGCAGCCACCAGGCCTAACAGTTTCCAGCGGCGGGGGAGGATGACCAGGCTTGATGCCAGGTTGAAACCGACGGCGCACAGGACGGCGGCACGGTTACCCCACAGCGGAATGAACATAAAGCCGGCCAGGAGCGATCCGATGATCGCGCCAGCCAGGTCAGACGCATAAGCCAGACCGGCCACTTCCCCGTTTTTTTTCGTGAGCATGGCTGTGGCCAGCGGGAAAGCCGCCCCCAGAATGGCGGTGGGTATCAGGAGAATGGCCAGGCTGGCCGTGGCGACGCTCCATCCGGACACGTGTGGTGTAATGGCGGCCAGGTTTGCCAGTACAAGGATGGCATAGGCGGCTACTACCAGCTGGAACGCGCCAAAGAGCAATTCCCGCTGGCGAATTTTACACAGCATCCGATGCATGACTGCCGCTCCCAGCCCGAGCCCGAACAAAAAGACGGCTAGAATCGTGGCTACCGAATAACTGCTTTTGGTAAAATAAAACAACAGTACTGTGGTGGCCACCACTTCATAGATCAGCGATGAGGCGGCGCTCAAGGCGAGCGATGTTTGGGCGGTGATATTTTGATAGGTCATGGCCGGCCAGTATTTCATGGAACTAGTATACCATATGGGTTATTATGTAAAATCTTTTTGGTGTGATCGGGCTACAGCATCCAAAAAACGGATTATGTGTATAGATATACCATAAGTAGTGCTTAAGTTTTTTTAATCCGAAAAATTACTATTGTTTTCCGGGGTAGATGTAATCTACTTTATCAAAATCATAGTCCCCGATAAGCAGGCAGGCGAGATCGCCCGGGCAATTCGCAAGGAAATTCCCTCGTGCATTGAAATACGCTACTTCAAATGGCGAGCAGCCGAGACGTAACAGCGGAACGTTAATCGAATCCACAGTAACGGCTAGTGCGGATTTAACGATTGTGGTTTTGGCCAGGCTGTGTTCGGATAAAAAGACGCAGTCCGCAGCATATACCCTGCCAAAAAATGTTTTCCAAGAAATTACTTCCTCGGCGGAACTATGGCCAGTCTGACCAATGATGTATTGCTCAATGCCTCTGGCCGTTGTTTCAGACGGCTGGTATTTAAAAGTGAATAAATTTACTGACGCAATGACCACAATCAGGAGAGGTATTGCGACAAGCATTGCTAAACCGATTATCGCTTTTTGTAATTTTGAATTTTTTTTTGGCGCATTAGCGGCATCAGTTGGCGTAACCGGGGTTGCGGATTTTTGCGGATGATTGAAATGGCGGATACACGCGACAATAACCAATACTATAAAAGCTGTGAGTGATAGATACCATAACCACACACCGAGGCTAACCGCAATTGGATAATCCATATTTTTTATTTAGCCCGTTAGTTATTTCCTGCCGCTCCTGCTAAATTTTACATTAGTAATACTAGCATATTTTATAGTAATCAGTGAATGTAATAAAACGATTTTTTTCAATTAAATAAAAATATCCGCCCTTTGCCGGAGTGCTGGATGGAAATTCAATTTTAGTACGGGATCGCTCTCGCTATAGTCCCGTTACTTTTGAGTCAGGTAGAAATGTTACTCTGAATTCTACGCCATGGCCGTCAGCTGGTGTCTCCGCTTGTATGTGCCAGCCGTGCGCTTCGACGATTTCTTTCACGATGGACAGTCCCAGGCCCATCCCCCCGCTCGCCCGGCTGCGTGACTTGTCCAGCCGGAAAAACCGTTCAAAGATGTTGTGCAGGTGTTCTGGCGGGATGCCGACGCCGTTGTCGGAGAATGAAAAATTTTTTCCCGAAGCGCTGACTGTAATGTGCGTCGCCTGGGAGTAACGGATGGAATTTTCCATCAGGTTATTGAAGATTCTTTCCAGTAATGCCGGATCAGCATCAATAGTATAATCGGCCGGGACGTCATTATGTACGGTTATCTTGTTATGCTGTATTTTTTCTTTGAAGGATGCGGTTATCTTATCGACCAGTTCTCGGAGATGGGTGGCCGTCCGCTGCAGCCGGAGGGCTTGGCTGCGCAGATAGGCGTAATCCTGCATGCCGTTCGTCAGTTCATGCAGCCGGGCAACCTGAGTCTGCAGTAAGGCCAGCCGTTCCGGGTCAATTTTCAGCACCCCGTCCTGGATCCCTTCAAGTTGCGCCTGGAGGCTGGCGAGCGGCGTCCGTAATTCATGCGACGCGTCAGTGATGAGGTTGCGCCGGAGCTCTTCCACGCGCTGCAGCTCCGCGGCCAAGCTGTTGAATTCCCGGATGACCGCATTGAACTCTTCGGACTCGTCTTCCTTGAGACGTCGGGTGTAGTGGCTGTCGCGGAGGGTCTTCAGCCCGTTACTCAGCTTATTGAGGGGCCGTTTGATGATGCGGAAGGTAAGGTAGCCGATGCCCGCGACGCCGAGCAGCGCGATGATGCCGATGATGATCATGGACGCCTGGAACCGGGCGGTGAAATGCTGGCTGACCGTCAGGGCGCGGTTTGGCCCCTGGATAACAAACGGGAAGGACCGTGACGGCGCCGGCGCAAAAAACGGCACGTCATCCCTGGGTATGTTGCCGCCGCGCGCCTCGATGAACTGGTAAATGTCGTTGAACGTGCTTTGCCCCCGGTATATGACCAGGATGTCCATTAACACGAAGAGGACGACCATCAGCACCGTGATAGTCAGGGCTACTTTGACGCTGGTTTTATTGAGGTATGTATTGTAGGCGTGTTTAAGATTCATTGGAAAATTTATAGCCGGTGCCGATTATCGTTTTTATATATTTCGGGTTTTGCGGGTCATCACCGATGAGTTTGCGGATAGTTTTTATGTGGGCGTCGATGGTCCGTTCCATCGCCTGCCGCATACCCGAATCGTTCTCCACAGCCGACAGCAGCTCGCTCCGGGTAAAGACCTTGCCGGGCCGACTGACGAGGGCTTGGATGATCCTGAATTGCGTTGTTGTCATCGGTATGGTGCGGCCGTCTTTTATGACCAGCATTTTTTCCTCATCGACGGCCAGGTCAAGAGACTGGCTGACGTGTCCGGTTGCCCGTTTCAGCAGGGCATGGACCCTGGCCATCAGCACTTTCGGGGAAAACGGTTTTTTAATGTAATCATCGGCGCCGATGGACAGCCCTTTCAGTTCGTCGTTTTCTTCCGTCCTGGCCGTGACCATGATGATCGGAACCGGTGATTTTTTCCGGATCCCCTTGGCCACCTCGATGCCGTCGCGGTTCGGCAGGTTCAAGTCCAGGATGACCAGATTGACGGTCGAATTGAATTTCAGCAATGCTACCTCGCCGCTAATGGCCTCTTCCACGCTAAAACCATCGCGTTGGAGGTACTGTTTTATTACCTCCCGGATGGATTCTTCATCTTCGACTATGAGGATTTTCATAAATATGTGATCGGCCTTAAGTGTCTCGTCAGTGTTTGTTTATACACCTTTTTTATTGATTGTTCAAGGGGTTACTGTCAGTATGTCGGAGAGGCACCCGTCGTGCCCATGAATGTTTCGGGGTTGATGCGAATGGTGCTGGCAGTAACGCTTCCGTCCGAATTTGATGTCCCGCTGACCATAATATTGGTGCCATTTGACAGGTCGCCGGCAGTCCCTGAGGATGATTTGGTAATGTCAGTGATGTCTGAAAAGTATACGGTAGTTGTAGCGCCAGTTTGTTGCTGTACGGTTACGCTTTTACTGTTTGCGCTGATGATTTTTCCGGTAACCATGCCGCCACCGAATTGTCTGTCCGTTATCCCGCCGGGAAATCGTCCGTTTTGAAATGTGCCATTGACATTTTGGGCGGCAAGTCCGTTGTCAGGTGTAGTCAGCCCGAGGCTGGCCAGCTTATTTGTCAGAGCGCTACCGGCAAGTCCGGACAACGAATCCTGATTTTTTTGGAATGTCATGCCGCCGTAGAATGCCGCCCCGGCAATAACGACGGCGATGACGGATATATTCGCGATGATTTTATTCATAGAAGGGCGGATATATACGTGGGGTTAATTCGAAATTTTACCGTCTTTTATTTCGATCGTTTTAGTGGCGTATTTTTTGATATAATCGGAGTGGGAAATGAGGATGACGGTCTTGTGCTGTTTAGTGTTTAGGTCACTCAGGAGGCCGACGATCCCTTCACCGGTCGTACTGTCCAGGTTGCCGGTCGGTTCGTCAGCCAGGATAATGTCCGGTTCGTTGATCAGGGCCCGGGCGATAGCCACCCGTTGCTGTTCGCCGCCGGAGAGCAGGCTGGGGAGGTGGCGGGCGCGTTGTTCCAGGCCGACCTGCCCCAGTGCGGCGCGGACTTTTTCCCGGTCCTGGCCCGAACGTTTGGCAATGACGGCTTCGACGTTCTGTTCGGCCGTCAGCGTCGGGATGAGGTTGAAATTCTGGAAAATGAACCCCATCTGGTTACGCCGTACTTCAGTTAATTTGCTATCACTGATTTTAGTGATGTCCACCCCATTAATCTTGATTTCGCCGCTGGTCGGACGGTCAAGGCCGCCGATGAGTTGGAGTAGGGTACTTTTCCCTGATCCTGACGGCCCAATGATGGCTAGGAAATCGCCTTTGTTGACAGACAGGGTAATGCCATTGGCCGCGTTAATCGTTTTGTCCCCCTGACGGTAGCGTTTTGTGACGTCTTTAGTGATAATGATTGGCTGCGTGTCCATAGTTTTGATTTTTTAATTATTCAAGGTTCCGAAACGCTTCCTGCGGTTTCATTTTTGAGGCTTTAATGGCCGCCAATGCTCCGGCCACTATGGCGCCGAGTATGGCTACAGCCGAACCGATACCTAGTACCAGATAGGAAAAGTTTATATGGAGAGGAACACTGGTGGTGGTTCCGGTCACCGCCGTGCTTTGTTCGCCCCCAAATGCCCTCCGGGCCATCCCAAAAATATTGCCGGCGTCGGCATTGGCGACTGTTGCGGAGAGCGAGATGTTAGAGTGGTTCAGGATGGCGATGGTGCCAAAGGCCAGGCCAATCGCCAGCACGGCCCCCAGCACGCCCAGAACGATATTTTCAGAAATGATTTGGCGGATAATTCGTGCATTACCCCAGCCGATTGCCTTCAACGTGCCAATTTCCCTGATTCGCTTATTGACCGAGAGGATGGTCAAGAGGCTGACGATAATGAAAGCGGCGGCAATGACGATAATGCTGGTGACGCCGATGAACTTATTGGTCAGGTTGGCGGCGTTGACCAGGCTGCCCGTCACCTGGTCGGCCGTGTCGCTGGCATCGGTGACTTCCGCGCCGGTAAATAGGGCGGCGACGTTTTCGCCGGCGGCGGTGACGTTATCCGCGCCTGTCGCTTTCACCAGCAGGACGTTGATTTTACCGTCCCGGCCGGCCAGCTGCTGGGCATCGGCCAGAGAAACGTACAGGTCGGCTGTCATGGAATACAGCTTTGGGTCCACAATTCCGACGAGCGTGAAATCCTTATCGCCGATTTTGATCGTGCCGTTCAGGCTATAATTTTTTTTCTGGGCGAAAGCGCGCGTGGCCACCACTTCATTGGCATTGTGCAGGTACTGGCCTTCCACGATCTGGTCAGGCAGGATCAGGCCAATGTTCGTTTTGCTCGTATCTACGCCGGCCAGAGTATAATTGTTCGTTGAGGTATCAGTGGTGAATGAGCCGATTTCCTGGCGGATTATTTCCTTAGGCACCTCCACTTCGCCGCTTACCGTCGTGCTTGGCCGAGGCAGCGCATCACGGAGGGCTTCCCTGCCTTCTTCAGAGTTTGGGTCTATTCCTTTGGCTTTCAGATCCGCCATCGCTTTCGCCTGGGCGTCCGCAAAAGCCTGGCGATCTGTGTCACTCATTTCAAATGTCTGGCTGAAACCGATCCGTTGGCCGCCAGTTTCGATCTCGGCCGCCAGTTTCGGGATGGTCCCTTCCTGATGCACGACGTTGAGGATTAAACCGCCGGCATAGTCTTTGACCAATGACTGGTCAATCTGGTCCGTAGCCGATACATCAAAGGTCAGCATACTGCCCGGCAAGAACGTGTCATACGAAAAGGCATCGCCCGGCTCGCCGAGTTTTGAAAAGTCCGTGGTGATCCGGTTATCGGCCATCGCTTCCTGGCGGGTGGCGTCATCGAGCGACCCGATATCGCCCATGGCTACGGTCCGGCTGACCATGATGTCTGTCCCGACATTTTGGAGCGGGTTCAGCACCGTATCCTGGGCCGTTGACAGGCTCTGGGACACCGAGATGATCACGATAATGACCGCGCTGGCCATGGCCAGACCCAAAGAGATGGTGAGGGTTTTCCCCCACCGGCGGGTCAGTTCCGCCCACAGGTAACGCAGGTAAAACATGGTATTCGTATTAAGCTGATTAATGATTGTTTTTAGTATAGTACAGAGGTTTGAATTTTCCGTGAATATGAATTACAGATTGATGGCTAATATTATTTATGTATTGATATTGGTATACTATGCGTAGTATAAGTGAACCGCTAAACGTTATCATAATGCAGCATGATTCCACGTTATAAAGCTGTCATCACTACCATAAAGCGATTATCGCCCACCGTCATCGAACTGGCCATAGCCCGACCGGATGGCAATACGTTTCCGGAATTTTTACCAGGCCAGTACGCGACCCTGAGTTTTCCCATGCAGCACCGCATCAGGGGCGCTCGGTCGTTTTCCATTGTTAGCGCACCAACCGACCTTTCCGATTGGCGGTTCGGCATTCGGATGCACGGATCATATACCCGGGCTATGAGCCGGCTGCAAGCCGGTGATCCGGTGTTTGTGACCGGCCCGTTCGGCCAATTCACGTTCGACCCGGTTCGTGACCGTTCGGCCGTGTTCATCGCCGGCGGGATCGGCGTGACGCCTTTTCTCAGCATGATCAAGACGGCTACCGACTTGAAGCTGGATAATGACCTGACGCTTGTATACAGCGTCCGGTCAATGGATGATGCGCCGTATATGCAGGAGCTGGACTCTTGGCAGCAGAAAAATTCCCGTCTGACCGTCGTGTATGCCGTCAGCGATGGGGCAGTGCCTGATTCCCTCGATCGGCGTGTTCCTGGCCGGATTACGGCCGATGTTTTGTCAAAGGCAGTTCCGGGCGGCATCGGCAGCCGGTCGGTTTTTCTGTGCGGGCCGCCGCCGTTCATGAAGGCGATGACCGGCCACCTCGTCGGTCTGGGCCTGCCGAAAGGCCTCATCAGGACTGAACGCTTCGGGGTCGGGTCACAGGAATTTATTGAGCGGGGCACGCCCATCCCCAAATTGGTATTTGTCGGATGGGGCGTCGCCGCTGCGGTATTATTTGGCGTGATATTCCGTAGTGAGCAGAAGAAGCGTGCAGACACGGCGGCGTTGCCTGTTGACGCATCGCAGACCGTACCGGCAACTACCGGACAGATGCCGGATAACCAACAGACGCCGACCGTTTCTGTGCCGCCGCCGGAAACTGCCCAGCCGCTACCGGTCCAACAGACGCGGCCGCGCACCATGATGTCATAATATTTTTACCGGACAGAATATGCAATTAGTGACCGACGCCTTTCATGCCCTGGGGACTACCGTAGAAGGCGGTTTCCGTGCCGAACCGGATGTCGCCCGAGTACTGTGTGGCGCGATACGCCAGCGGGTAAGTGATTTTGAGGCAAAATTTTCCCGTTTTCGTAAGGATTCGGAGCTGTCCTTGCTCAATGCCAATGCCGGACAGGTAGTGGTTGTCAGTGAGGAACTGATGTCAGTGCTTGTGGCCGCGCGTGACGCGTGGTATATGACGGAGGGGATAATCGACCCGACGATCGGGCAGGCACTGATGGCCGCCGGATATGGCGATTCATTTGATCGGCTATCAGCCGATTCAGAAGCGCCCGGCTCCCTGATTGCGCCGCCGTCCGCCTCTTTCGCGGCTGTAGAGCTAGACGAACAAAACAGGTCAGTCGTGCTCCCTCCCGGAACCATGCTTGACCTGGGCGGGATCGGCAAAGGGTATTTATTGGACCGCTTGATTCCCTTATTGGATAGCGTTTCCAAAGATTATTGGTGGTCGCTGGGCGGTGATATTGTCGTCTCGGGTGAAGATGACGATGGCCAGCCGTGGCCGGTCGGCGTCCAGGATCCTTTACATTTGGATAAGGATATATTTCAGCTACGCCCCCTCCCGGGCCGGTGGGGCATTGCCACGTCTGGTATTACTAAACGTCGCGGCGTGCGCGGCGGACAGCCCTGGCACCATATTATTGATCCGCGGACAAGCCGGCCGGCCCAGACGGAGATTGTCGAGGTCACAGTCCTGGCTCAACGAGTGCTGGATGTGGACGTCATGGCGAAAACTATCCTGATTCTCGGTGAAAAATCCGGGTTGCCATGGTTCGGTCGATTTCCGGAAGCCGGCGCATTGCTCATAAAAACTGACGGCTCTACAATCGTCACAAAACGTATGCAAGGTTTACTGAACAGGTTATGAAAAAAATATATACATTATTTTTACTGCTGGTGATCTTTTTTTTGCCGGTTCGGTTGTACGCCGCCAATCACCCTGTTCGGACGGCTGCAGCCGGCGTCACGCTGGCTGAACGTGAGGAAAATGAAATTGAACATGAGGAGGAGGGCCAGCGTGAAGACAATATCACAGAAATAATGCCTCCGGAACGATCGCCGCTGGAGACAAATACGCCGACAGTTACCACCGACACCGATCAGTCCCCACAGACGGCTGCAGTGACGGATACGGATCAAATCCAGCCCGCCACTGTTTCCGCCTCATTCCCCTGGCCCTGGGTCGTGACGCGGGCCGCCGGCATTTCGTCCTTTATATTACTGGCGCTGACAACGATCATCGGCATTTCCATCACTACCGGCCTGATGTTCCGTTTTTTTTCTCCGGCTACGGCCTGGTCCATACACCGGGCTATCGGGTCAATGCTGCTGGTCGCCGTGCTCTTGCATGTCGGGTCATTATTTTTCGATTCATTCCTGAATATGGGTTTCGCGGATATCCTTATCCCGTTTGCCTCATTTTTTCGGACGACGCTGGTCGCGCTGGGGACGATCGGGTTTTATTTATTGCTGGCAATCCTGGGCACGTCCCTCTATACTATGACAAAATATGCGAAATTTTGGCGGTTCCTGCATTATTTCGGGTTTGTCATGTTCGTCTTGTTATTTTTGCACGGCGTGCTGATCGGTACGGACACCAGAGAGTGGTGGATGAAGATCATATACTGGACATCGGCACTAGCCGTAACAAGTTTTGGCGTTTACCGCGTCGTTTGGAAGCTGCGCAAGCCAGTTGTGTAATATTACCCAGAGCAATTGAGCGTGACCTATAAATGATCCGTATTGCAGACGTGCGGTTATTTTTTTTGGCAAGCTTGGGCCTTCGGCTTGCTAAATTTGCGTAATTGAAGTATAGTGATAAACAAATAGGTCGAATTTCATCTCACAGCATCTCCCCATCTAATCAGTTGATTTCCCCCAATCTATATGAACGGAACAATCAAGAAGCTGACCGACAAGAACTTCGGGTTCATCACGTCAGAGGGCCAGGCTAAGGACCTGTTCTTCCACGCCAACGAACTCCAGGGCATCACTTTCAGCGAGCTCCACGAAGGTGACGCAGTCACATTCGAAGTCTCGGACACGCCGAAAGGCCCAGCCGCAGTCAAGGTCAGTAAGGCATAAATTTTCAATGCTGGTAAAAATAAATACCCGCTTTACCGCGGGTATTTATTTTGTTTGCCATGTGCTAAAATTTACTGGGGATACCAAATTAAATTTTAAATTATGAACAAATTATTTTTATTATTCATACTGCTTGTTCCTCTTGTCGCTTTTGCCCAGACGGCGGTTGATGAAGTCGAAATCTCTAGTTTTGAGTTAGGTGTGGCGTGTGATGATTTTGGTAATCCCTTTCCGCTGTTAGTTTATTTTTGCGGGTTTGTTGCCATAATTTTAATGCTAATCGGGGCAAGCTATGTTGTTAATTTGATAGCGATTAACAGAAAGATGCGCCAAATTTCGGCATCAGAACAGGAGAAAAACCAAAAAGTGGACGAGCAACAGCAGCAGAATGAAGCAAGAAAAATAAAGATAAAAAAACCTTTAATGAGGGTTGTGACCGCCCTTGTATTTTTTGTTTTACTAGGTTTTATTTTTAATTGGCTGGGCATCCAAAGGTGGAGTCTTGGCTGCGGTATTTACAGCCACCCCAGTTACAAACTTGAAGCGGATCATGATAATTATTATGATATTTATGAAGCTGAGCTTGCGGAATATGCCAAGACCATGGAAGCGGCCAATACGATTTTATTAATAATTGGCGGTTTGTTATTGGCCGGATTTCTTTTCGTCACTTTTTATATCAAAAAACAAAGAAAGTTATACCCCGGGGAAGTGCTGCCAGACGGAAAAAAGAAGCCCCACCCAAGGGTTAGCAAACTGGAAATATTCAGGAGATCGCTTGTTTTAGTTGTTGTTTTTGTCATAATTTTATTAGTAATTTTAATTCCAGTCGCCTGGGCATTTGTTGGGGCTCATAAAATAATATAAATTTGAATAAGATAAATAAAAATTAAATTTATGGACCAACGGCCCCAACCTCAACTCCGGCCAAAGAAGAGATTTTATAAGAAATGGTGGTTTTGGGGCATCATTCCCGTTGTACTCGCTGCGATAATTATTTTTTTGTTTACTTGGGAAACCTGCACGTACGTATACTGCGAAGCATGCGTACCTGGACAATACTGTCCGCCTTGCCCGTCGCCGATGTGCCACAGCATGGCCGAATATATCATTGATGCAATATTCTAGGCCCATCATTGTTCTGTTTTTAGTATTTTAGTCTATTAAAAAAATAATTGATCAAGAACATCTAAGCCCTATGAATGAAGAACTTCGCGCCGTTCTGGAAAATATATGCCCTGAATGCTCCACGGGGTTGTGTCTAGCCGAGGAGCCTTCAACTTCGGGAAAATGCTCGCGGACTAATAGGTATACTGGATGTGGGAACTATATGGATAATGGTCAAGCAGTCTTTTGGTGTGTCGACTAAGTTATTATATATAATGGCGGCGTTTTGCGACTAATAAAATTATAATAACTAACAATATATTGCTTTATGGAAAATCTACCACCACAACAAAATGGGCTGCCAGTAAGTAAACAGCAAGAAAAATCAAAGAAAAAGTTTTACAAGAAGTGGTGGTTTTGGCTCGTCGTCGGTTTGATCTTTTTGGTCAGTGGACTGCTAGTGTTTTGGATAGTGGCACGTAAGAGCATTCTGTTGGATTACGGAGATTCAAAATTTCTGCCGAGCGGAGAGATCACCGGTCCAATTGCTTGGGATAAAATCGCTGATTTATATTTTGAAAAAAAAGACGTCTATGCCCCCCTATCAGTGGACAATATTGTTCAGTGTGAAGGCGGTCCGCAGGTCATATATCAGCTATTTGAGGGATGTTGCGGCGGACCAAGGAGTGGCTATCCGCTAACTTATGATAACGATTTCAATATCGTCTCAGAGAGCTGGATCGATAGGCATGCCGACGAATATGTGTGCACAAGCGGGCTTCTCGACGATGCGCTGATACGGGCAGGATATGCCGTTGATTCATCATTCTATAATATTCTTGTCGACGGAGACACTCTCTTTGTTGGTACTAATTATCACACGGTGCAGGCACTACAGCGTTCGACTGGAGAAGTACTCTGGGAAACCGCTATTGATTCATACCAGCGTGACGCTATGCTACAGGACGACCAGCGCTTGTACATCCCAATCGACAAATATTCGATGGTAGCCCTAGAAAAAACCACCGGAAAACAGGTATGGCAACAGGAAGACATCGTTTACTCGACGGGCATTGCGCCGGGGAAACGACAGCTCGGCAGTATCAAACTCTTAGCCAGTGGCAACCTCCTCATGTACAATGCCAAGGAAAAGCTAGGCATCTTGGTTGACAGCGTGACCGGTGATCAGCTTGCCGATTTACCAACATTTGAGGGTAATTATTCCGATGCACCGGACGTACTATACTATTGGTATCCAGAATACGAAAATGTTGCAGGCGGTGGTCAACTGACCCCAACGCCGGTGAAGTATTATATGGCTACCGTCAATCCAGTGACGGGTGATATTAACCAAACGGAACTGGCATTGGGCGATGCCGACCCGAAAGATGTCCACGTCTTTGCCGCCAAGGATGACGCTAAACAACTCTATATTGCCTTGCGGGATCGGCAGTATAATTGGGAAATAAAACAAAACATCCCTCGGACCAAAACGTATGCTGCATACACGATAAACCCTACTGATGGCTCCATCAACCAGTTATGGAATTTTATTGATACTGAACTCGGTACCACCTTTGTCTGGGGGGAGGCGGTCTATCATCAGACGTTTTATATCCGTAATAAATCAGAGCTGCAAGCAAGAGATTTGCAGACGGGTGTATTGGAGTACACGGTCGATAACGTAGAACGGGACTCGTGTGTGCGCAGCAATAGCCAGTCCGCAGAAATATTATGCCTCTATACGGTGAATCACCCAGGGTTCTATGATGACGATATGTTTAATATTAGCAATAGCGGTTATATGGTATCAGGGGATTATTTTATCTATTATAATACTAACGACAGTGATGTGATTGATAACTTCATTACGGTGTATAATTCAGAGGAAGAAAAATTGTGGAGCGAAACATTTACCGGAGATACCAAGCTATCGCAGGTGGATATGCGCGGGAAATATTTGGTGGTCAAGACAACGGTCGCCCGGCAGAGCAAACTTGAGATACGGGATGTGGCGACCGGCGAGGTACTGATGACGCTGCCGAATGGAGATATGCAGAGCATTGGTGTATATGATGATATTGTATATGTGATAGACAGAGCCGACGAAAATGGGTCTGTACACTCAATAAACTTACGGGGTAACAATCTGCGGTGGTCGGCACCGATTGGCCGCCCGTTGGCAGACAGTGAGCTCAGTAGATAGGGAGACTTAATTCTGTAGTCGTTGAACTGATGTTTGTGCTTCAGCTCGTTACGTTCCACAATAAATCTTTTTAATCAAAAATCAGCTAATTGATCTCGTATAGGTTTAATTAGCTAACTTTTGGGGTGGCTAGAGGGATTCGAACCCTCGTCATCGGTGCCACAGACCGATGCACTAACCACTGTGCTATAGCCACCATGGTTGGTGCGGACGAGAGGATTTGAACCTCCAAGCCCAGAAGGGCACTACCACCTCAAGGTAGCGTGTCTACCAATTGCACCACGTCCGCAAATGAGTCGAAGAAATAATTTTTTAAGCGGCCGTTTCCTTCAGTTTCTTTTTATACCCCTGGAGGTAGTACAGCTTGGCTCGGCGGACTTTCGCTTTTTTCACCACTTCGATTTTTGAAATCGTCGGAGAGTGGAGCGGGAAGATTTTCTCAACGCCGATGCCTTCGGATATTTTGCGTACCGTGATGGTAGCGGACAAGCCCTGGCCGCCGCGCCGCGATATGACCATCCCTTCAAATTTTTGGGTGCGTTCTTTTTCCCCTTCCTTGATTTTTTGGTGGACGATGACGGTATAGCCAGGATTGATGGCCGGCAGGTCTTTTTTTAGTTTCGGCTGGTTCAGTTCGTTGATGTTTACCATAAAATTGCCCTACATAATAATAATTAGCCACCCCAGCATAGCGGTTTAGGGTGGTATTGTCAATACTATTTCAGCGAGTGGAGAAATAGCTGGAGTTCTGGATCCAGTTTCTCGCTGTATTGTTGCCACAGGCCGTTGAGATCATTGAAACCCAGCTGGGTAGCCTGGAGAAATATACGGTTTAATGACAGGCGATTTTTTTGGCGGAGCTTGGTCGGGCAATAGACCAGGTCGCCGGCGATCGGCAGGCCGTAGGCATTGAGGTGGACGCGGATCTGGTGCGTACGGCCGGTTTTTGGCCGGACAATGAGCAGGGTATATTTGGCGTATCGTTTGACCACTTCAAATGCGGTGACCGCATGCCGGCCGCGGTTGTCGGTGCCTGATGTGGGTATGGCGGCCATTTTGAAATCCGTCGTTTCGCTCCGGTCGATGTTAAACGTGATTTCATCTTCTTCTTTGGCCGGGTGGCCGTTGACCAGCGCGGTGTATTCTTTTTTGATGGTCCGGTTCCGGAACTGTTCTTTTAGATGGTCGAACATAGCTTGTGTTTTGGCGACGACCATCAGTCCCGACACTTCCCTGTCCAGTCGATGGACAATGCCGGGCCGGGCCGGATCTTCTCCGATTTTTACAATAGCCGGATATTTTTTCAGCAGCCAGTCGACCAGCGTTGGTTCTTTTTCGCCGGCACCTTCATGGACCAGCAGGCCGGCCGGTTTGTGCAGGATGATGTAGTCCGCGGTTTCGGCAACGATGGCCGGTTCGGGCGTGGGGCTGTTTTTTTCATTTTGCGATTGCGTTTCTTGTCTTGACACGCGCGCGGCCGCGACGGGCTGCGGTTGGTTGATCTCGATGATGTCGCGTTCTTTGAGAAAATGATGGACGGATGGCACCTCCCCGTTTACCAGAACAGCGCCGGACCTGATCAGTTTCTGGATTTGGGAACGGGTCTTGTCCGGCCAGTGTTCCGTCAGGAATTTGTCCAGACGCTGGCCGTCCTGTGCGTTATCGACGGTGATTTTTTGCATGGGAGTTGTGTTTATTCAGGAATGCGACAGCCTCAGGTTTGGTACGGAGGTTGCCTTTGAGTTGTTCCTCCCGCACCTTATCCTTGAGGTCGCCGACCAGCGGGCCAGGCGCGAGCTTCATGAGCTTCATTATGGCAAAACCGTCAATGAGCGGCGGGGGTAATGTTAAACGTGTCCGGGCGGTTTTTTTCAGAGCCAGGTATTGGTTCTCCAGGTTAATGTAATCGGAAAAATCCGGCTGGCCGGCTGACGGGATACTGGCCATGACGTCAGCGTACATCAGCCGGAGCAGGTCGCGGCCCGGATGCTGCTCATTGAAGAAGTATTTTTCCAGGGTGGTTTTTTTCATGGGCGATTTTTTCGTGTGCACCCCGAGCATATGCCGGCTGATTAGCCAGACGGTTTTTTCGATGTCCACGCCGGCACTGGAAATTTTCAGCCGTTCCATTATCGCCCGCGCCTTGTCTGCGCCGATGGAGTCATGGTTATTGAACCGGAGCCGGTCGGATCGCTGGATGGTATACGGTTTGCCCAGATCGTGGAACAGCAGTCCCAGGACCAGTTCGCCGGACAGTGGTATCGTGCCGAATTTTTTTCTGAATTTTTTAGTCGTCAAATTTTGCAGGCAGAGTTTGGTATGCTTCCAGACATCGCCCTCGCTGTGGAAGTTGCGGGGTTGGGGGCATGTTTTCATTTTCAGCAGTTCGGGCATCAGTTGCCTGGTTAGCCCGGACCGGTCAAACAGGTCGAATGCCCGGACTGGATCGGCAATAAATGCCTTTACCAGTTCGCGGCTGACAGTTTCTCTCGGCACGATGAAATCGCCATTTTTTTTGTCATTGATACGTGGCGCCAGTTTTTTCATGGCGGAGAACGTTTGTTTTTCTATGGCGAAGCCTAGCTGGCAGGCAAAACGTAGTGCCCGCAGGATACGCGAGTAATCTTCTTTAAACCGTTCAGCCGGTTTCCCGACGGTGCGGATGATTTTTTTCTTGAGGTCGTTCGCGCCGTTAAATTCGTCAATCAACATTTTATGAAAAATGTCGTAGGCCAGCGCGTTGATGGTGAAATCGCGGCGGGACAGGTCTTTGGCTATCGGCAGTTCTGGATCCGACTGTACGTCAAAATCCCGGTACCCGCCTGTCAGGAGTGCATGTTCCGTGCGGGGCAAGGCGATGTCGATGGCTTCAAGGCCCCTGAATCCTTTAGGCATGAATTTCAGGATGCCGAAATTTTTTCCTACCAAATCGACACGACCTTCTTTCACCAGGAAAGCCTGGAGTTTTTTGATAGGCACGTTCCGAACGACAAAGTCGAAATCTTTTGACTCGCGTTTGAGAATTGTGTCACGGACAATGCCGCCCACGACAAAAACCTCCGCCTCGGGGTACTTGTGTTGGAGCCGGCGGAGGAAAGCGAATCGTTTGTTGGCTAAAAGTAAAGCAAGTTTTTTCATAGAGGTCTCTCAATCCTTTCGAGATGAGATTATGAGCCAAGCTCATAATCTCACTTAACCATAGCTAAAAAAACCCTTAATTACAAGGTATTGTATAAAATTAAAAACGCCCGTTGGGTAACGAGCGTTTCGGATACTGTAATGTGCTACTTTTTTATCTGTACCACCATATCGTCAAGATAACGAAAATGCTGGTGACTATTTTAATGCTATTGCCGATTATGAGCGGCAAACTCCGTATCTTCCGCCCATAGACGAACCAAATGGTGCCAATCATCGCTATAATAATGTATGTCCAGACAGACACGTCGGTGGCGCTTGATTGACGGATAATCTTGATTCCTTGGAAGAGCGGATTAAGTTCCATGGCCATAGTTAGATAGGCCAGGAGTTCAATAGTGGGACGTTGCCGCACCCATTTAATCGGGTTGTTCATCTGACCCTCCCAGATGCAGTCCGCAGAGGGCCAGCGCGGCGAGCGTTGCTCCGTCGTCGAATTCGCCCGCCTGATTGAGGTCTCGCAGCTGTTTGAGAGTAAATAACTGCATACCCTGGATCAACTCGAGGTCCTCGGTATTCTTTTCCCCAACCGACGTGATAATCGCATGCACCACGTATTGGGCATGCGGGAAAAACGTGGAATTGAGGTTTGCCATGCCCACGATCCGGGCGTCATCGATCTTGATGCCAGCTTCTTCGGCTGCTTCAAGCTTTGCCGTCCGGATGATGAATCTTTCCAATTCTTCGTCACCCTGTTCGAGGGGAGCGAGACCGCGGGGCGCTTCCCAGCACCAACGGCCGAGCGAAGCGACAAGCTTGTCCCATAACCCATCGTCCTGCAGGCGTTTGATGTAAGCCGGACCGGCATTGGGGAGAATTCGGTTCCCCACCATCCGGTAGTTTTGGATAAGCGCCACTTTCTCGCCGAACTGCGCGATCACGATCGACCCAGCATTTTCTACAATCAACGGTTGATCGTAGAGCGGCTGTCCTTTCGCGTCAACGATGACGACTCGCGGCATGGCGTATCCGCGCGGGTTGCAAAGGCCGCCGAATCCTTTGGTGGTTGGCTTCCATCCGACAACGGGATGGCCATACTGATTAATTAACGGGAAGTGGTATTCTTCCAGTAGAATGGCTTTCGGGTCTGCCATTCTGGACTCCTTTGATTGTGCGTTTCGTAGCTATAAATAGATATGTATGATTTCAAGGTACATATGGGTAACTCCAAAAAGCCGTTTAGAGTATCATAAGGACGTCATCCTGTCAAGAGTCCCTGATATCGCATGCTAAGATATGCTATACTTTGTTCAGATAAATCATTAATTAACGAAAATTATGAAACAAAATATGGCCCCCTGGGATCGTGGCGTCCGGCTGATTATAGCGGCTATCCTGTTGTTTTTATTGTTTGCTAATTACGCCAGTGGAGTATCGGCATGGGCTTGCGGTATCATCGGATTCATTTTTTTGGCCACCGGACTGATGGGCTGGTGCCCGCTGTATGCGCTGTTCAAGTTTTCCACCATCCGCAATCAGCAGGAAAAGGGATGATGTATTCGTTATGACGGAGCCGGATCATTATCAGCCGGCACGAATTTTGTTTTGATCAATTTCAGCCCGATGATGCCCAAGCCGATGCCGATGACCGTCGTAAGCCAGACGAGGAGCGGCGGCCAGACCAGAGCGAAGTAGCCGCGTATAGCCGGCAGGCTGATGGTCAGGCCCATGCCGATGATGAGGGCGGCGATAAAACATTTATGCCAAAGGGTCCGTGGTTTGGCCAGCAGGATCAGCATGCCCAGGCCGCAACCGAACAGCGTCAGTGTAGCGGCGGTGCGGGCGAGTTCGGCTGTACCGAGATTCAGCTGGCGGGTGATGCCGTAGGTGATCAGGACCAGGGCGGCAATGAGAGCGCCTGATGGCAGAGAGAAATTAAACACACGGTTGACGAATCCGGCCCGGGCGCGTGTGTTGTTGCGGGCGAATGAGAGAAATAATGACGGTACGCCGACGGTAAAAAATGCGATCACGGTCAGGTGGCGCGGCAGGAACGGGAACGGCACGCCGGCCATTCCGACCGCCAGGGCGATCGTCACCACGTACGCCGCCTTTGTGATGAAGAGGTTGGCGGTGCGTTCGATATTGGCGATAATACGCCGGCCTTCGGCGATCACCTCGGGCAGGGCCAGGAAATTATTGTCCAGCAGGACCAGCTGGGCGGTGCCGCGGCTGGCTTCGGTGCCGGCGCCCATGGCGATGCTGAAGTCAGCCTCCTTGATGGCCAGGACGTCATTCACTCCGTCGCCGACCATAGCCACGACATGGCCACGTTTTTGCAGAGCCTGGACCATGGATTTTTTTTGCTCCGGTAGTATCCGTCCGAACACCGAGTGCTGTTCAATGACATTGGCCAATGCATCCGCGTCTGTCGGCAGGTGCTGGCCGTTTAACGGGTCATTGTCCATGATGCCCGCCCGTCGGGCGACGGAGGCGACGGTGCGGGGATTGTCTCCGGAAATGATTTTTACGGCCACCCCCTGATCCTTGAAGTATTGCAGTGTTTTCTCAACGCCAGGCCGGAGCTGTTCCTGTAGAGTAATGATCGCAGCAGGCTGGGCGGCTCTGATGGAAAACGTATTGTCCTTTGTCCTGGTCAGAGGATGCGGCGAATAGGCCAGCAACAGGACGCGCTTGCCGTTTTCTGATGCCCGTTCAATTTCCGCAGATAACGTCGGCAGCATTTTTTGTCCAGCCATTATCATTTCTGCGGCGCCGAGCAGCCAGGTGCCGTGCCGTTCGAAAGTGATGGCGCTCCATTTACGCGATGAAGAGAAGGGAATGTTTTCCCGGACAGTCCAGTCCCCCGCATTCGGGTACGGGCAGGCCTTGCCGATTGCATCCATGGTGGCGGTGCGTTCCTGTTCGTGGGTAAAAATCCCGAGTACATCCTTAGGGGTGACAGCCGGTAGATTTTCCGGCCGGTCAACTGGCCTGATGTTCTCGACGGCTATGGACCCTTCGGTCAGGGTGCCGGTCTTATCCAGGCAGAGAGTGTCAACCCGGGCTAGCATTTCCACGGCCGGCAGTTCCTGGATGAGTACCCGCTGTTTGGCCAGCCGGACGACGGCCACGGCCATGACCACGCTGGTCAGCAGGACGAGGCCGTCCGGGATCATATTAACCACGCCGCCGGCGGAGGCGGACAACGCGTCCCGCCAGCCGTTTTGCTGGAAGAATAACTGCGTGGCGAACAGGAGGACGCCGGCCGGGGCCAGGATCCAGGTGATGTAGCGGAGTATTTTATTGATCCCGATACGTAATTCAGATTTTGATAAGGTGAATTGCCGGACGGCATTGGCTAGCCGGCGGGCATAGGCGTGTTCGCCGATATGCACGGCCTGCATGCGGCAGGTACCGGCGACGATAAAGCTGCCGGAATACAGCGCGTCGCCGGTTTTTTTGGTGACGGGTTCAGATTCGCCGGTGACCATGGATTCGTTTGCTTCCAGACTGCTCGTTTGTGTTACTGTGCCATCCACCGGCACTTGGTCGCCGGTTTTCATCACAATAACGTCATCTATAACGATGTGATTCGTTGGAATCGTTTGAATTGACCCATTACGAACCACCTGCGTATTTGAAGTGATGACCAGTGCGAGGCGATCAAGCGTCCATTTAGCCCGCAGTTCCTGAATGATGCCAATGAGCGCGTTAAACACGATTATTAGTCCAAACAAGGAGTCCTGCGTTGCGCCGACCCATAAAATGATGGTGTACATCCCGCCGAGCAGGGCGTTAAATCTCGTAAAGATGTTGGTAAAGAGAATATGCCGGTAACTGCGGCTCGTCCTGGGATGGGAGGCGTTCACCTGGCGTTTGGCCAGCCGTTCCCGTACTTGGTCGTCGGTTAATCCGCTCGCTCCTGTTGGGTGTAAGGCGACTACTTTCGGGATGCTGACGTTCGTCTGGATCGTATCTGATTCGTCTGGCCGGGTGTAACCGGTCACTAGCCGCGTCGCCAGAGGCTGGTGACGCCACCACCGTAAAAAAGCGGCCCGCCGCCGTGGATTACTGACAATCCATTCGGCAATCACGCCGGTGATTATAATAAACAGGGCCAGGCCGATCAAAATGTAATTGGACGGGCCGGAGGTGTGTTGGGTGTTACGGACGCTGAACAGCCAGGCGCTCAGGCGTGTGATGACGGCGTTGATGTAATTGATGAGCTCGGTGATTTCCATATTCTTAAGTATAGCCGGATATATCCAAAAAACATAGCACGAATTGAAGTGGTGCGTAAGGAGTTTTAGTGCGCCCAGCAGGACTCGGGTTCTGGGCAGCGCTGGATGCTCCATAGGTCGCATCCATCGACGCTCATCTGTCGCTATGCTCCGTTTCGCTTCTGCCCTTCGAGTCCGGTACCTATTAATTCTGGTTACTGAACTAAAATCTATTTACTTTTTGATATGCGCCCAGCAGGACTCGAACCTGCAACCTTAGGCTTAAGAGGCCTCTGCTCTACCATTGAGCTATAGGCGCATGAATGTTAGTAGTGTAACAAAGTATAAAAGAATTTTCCAGGTGGTGCCCCCGCTTGTCCCGCTACTCAGTGGGATTTTCACTTCGTTTCGAGAATCTCCGCCAGAGGCGGACCCCGCCCTACTTTGATAATTTTATTTATTGTGGCTGGGGAACCAAGATGTCTAGCTTCCACCTTCGCCCTCATGCAGTTCGGGCTACGGCGGACGCAGTAGAAGGCTGGTGTCCCCACCAGGGATCGAACCTACGTCTAAAGCTTAGAAGGCTTTCGTTCCCTGCCCGCCTGACTCGTCTGGTACCCTCGGTAGGAGTCGAACCTACGTCTAAAGCTTAGAAGGCTTTCGTTCTATCCGTTGAACTACGAGGGCTCGTCGTGCGAGTCGGGCGCGGTATCCGTTTAGCTATGGGACTTGTTAAAGATAGTGCTTTATCCGCTGCCTGCCCGCCGAAGTCCAGCGGACGGAGGCGGGAGCTACGGGGGCGTAAGGGAAATGAGTAATTTTAATTTCTAATGACTAATTTTTTTCAGAGCGAGCGAGCGTTTGATGATGGTAAGGTTGTCTTTTTTTAGCGAGTTGTAGAATTTTATCTTGCTGATGCGGCGGACATCTATCCATTCTGGTTTTTTCGCATAGTTGAGCTCTTCACCGACAAGATTCTTATCCGTAATCGTCCCGCCGATTCTTTTACATAAGAAATATATGCAGATGGCGTGCACTGATTTATTGTGGTTTCTAAAAGTAAAAAAAGATGACGAACACCAGATGGGTAAGCCGACACTTACTTTCAAGCCGGTTTCTTCCCAGAACTCACGCTCCAGGGTCTGTTCGATCATTTCGTGCTTGTATCCGCCACCGCCCGGAAAATCGTAGCCATCCCATTGTCTGGAAAGCAACACTTTGTTTTTTTCAACCAACACGCCATAGATGGAAGGCCGGTACACCAATTTTTTTACTGGTACCCGTTGCAGGTTCCAGAATACGTCATGACAGACGACAGTTTTTGGCGAAGTTTTGTGCATAATGATCCTGCTGAATGTATCAGGATAATAAGTTCACGTCAACTAGTATATATTGTACGTCGCGGCGCCAGACAACGCAAAGTGGCAACCGCTTGACATTAGCTCCCTTTTCCCTATAATAACGGTTACTAATCAATTGTACGGGTTTCTCGGTTTGGGGCCGGTTAACGCCCCTGTACTGGGTTCCCGCGAAAGGACAAACAGCATGTTAACCAAACAGGAAAAGGATAAGATTATCGACAAGTTCAAGACACACGCCCAGGACACCGGTTCGCCGGAGGTCCAGATTGCCATCCTCACGGAAGAGGTGGCGCGCCTGACTGAGCACCTTCAGGGGCATAAAAAGGATTTTTCGTCACGGCGCGGGCTGCTCCGCAAAGTCGGACTTCGCCGGCGACTCTTGAAGTATCTGGAAAAGGACAATCCAAAGAGCTACGAAGTCCTGGCCAAGAAGCTGAAACTGAAAACTAAGCAGGCTGCATGATCAAGCACAAAGACCAGCGCGTCGGCGTTTTTGTCGACGTACAAAACATGTATTATTCGGCCAAGAACCTTTATAACCAGAAGGTCAATTTTGGTGAAATCTTGAAAACGGCCGTGGCCGACCGGAAACTGATCAGGGCCATGGCTTATGTGATCAAGGCGCAGAATTCGGACGAGCAGAAATTTTTTGACGCCCTGTCAAACCAAGGTTTCGAAGTAAAGATGAAAGAACTGCAGGTATTCTGGGGCGGGCACAAAAAGGGAGATTGGGATATTGGCATGGCCATGGACGCCATCCGCCTGTCTATTAAATTGGACGTAGTCGTGTTGGTAACCGGCGACGGTGATTTTGTCCCCCTGGTTGAATACCTGAAAAATCACGGCCAGTTTGTAGAAGCGGTGGCATTTGACGAGTCCGCTTCCAGCCAGCTGATTGCCGCTGTCGATTCATTTACAAATTTGAGTGAAAATAAAAAGAAGTATTTATTGCCGGATATTCGTAACCGGCGCCGGTAAATCCGGTATCGTTCTTTGGCCGTATTAATAATTAAGCCGTCCATTATCTTGCCGAGAACCGTGAATTGCGTTGGCTACTTTTCGTAGACTTCAGTCCATAACGCAGCAGTGAATGATACGAGATCCCTCACTGCGTTCGGGACAAGGGTTTATGAAGTGGTAGCGCTTGAGCCGGTTATTGTCAGGAGATGTCCGGGCCAGAAAGACAAACGTATGTCTAAAATCGAAAAGTTCTCTACAGAAATCGCGGGCCGCGAGCTGACTTTTGAGTTCGGCCGGTATGCGGGCCAGGCCAACTCCGCCTGCGTCGTGCAGTACGGCGACACGGTCGTGCTTGCAACGGCGGTGATGAGCAAAAATCTCCGTGAAGGCATTGATTATTTCCCCCTGCTTGTCGATTATGAAGAAAGGCTGTACGCCGCCGGCAAGATCAAGGGTTCCCGTTTCATCAAGCGTGAGGGTCGGCCGACAGACGAAGCAATTTTGACTTCCCGTTTGGTGGACCGATCTGTCCGGCCCCTGTTCAACCAAGACTCCCGCCAGGACGTACAGGTCGTCTTGACGGTCCTGTCCGTAGACCAGGAGAACGATCCTGATATCGTCTCTTTATTAGCTGCGTCGTGCGCCCTGTCCGTATCCAATATTCCCTGGGACGGCCCGGTCGCCGGTGTCCGCGTCGGCCAGATAAATGGCGAATGGGTGCTGAACCCGACGTATGAGGCACGCGGCAAGAGCGCGATGGATTTGGCCGTGATCGGTAAAGCTGACAAGATTACCATGATAGAAGCTGGCGCGAATCAGCTTCCCGAAGACACGATGTATGCCGGCATGGAATTTGCACAGAAACATATTGTCAAACTTATCGCCTTCATCAGCGACATCCAGTCAAAAATTGGCAAGCCGAAAGAATCAATCACTTTCAATGAGCCGACTGAAGAAGAGAAAGCGAAACTGGTCAAACTGAAAGATAAGGTAAACGCCTTTTGTCAGAGCAAGATGGGGGCCATATTCGAGAAAACTGACCGGCACGCCCAGGCAGAAGCGCTGGATATCCTGCGCAACGAAGTAGAGGAATCGCTTAAGGCGGACAATGAAGTAACCAAGGAAGAACGGGCAAAAGGCCTCAAAATGGTTGACGGGATATATGAGGGGGAATCGCGCCGGCTCGTATTGGATGAGGGCAAGCGGGTTGATGGCCGGGCTGTCGACGAGGTCCGCTCCCTGTCATCTGAAGTCGGTTTACTTCCCAGGACTCATGGCACCGGCCTGTTCAGTCGTGGTGAAACACAGGTGTTGTCCGTCGTGACGCTGGGTTCACCGGGAGACGAGCAGTTCCTTGATTCCATGGAAGAGTCCGGTAAAAAGCGGTTTATGCACCACTATAATTTTCCCGGTTTTTCGACGGGCGAAGTGAAGCCGGTGCGTTCACCGGGACGCAGGGAAATCGGCCATGGAGCATTGGTCGAAAAGGCGTTGACACCCGTATTGCCGGATAAGGAAAAATTTCCTTACACCATCCGCGTCGTGTCCGAAGTGTTGTCTTCCAATGGATCAAGTTCACAGGCGTCGTGCTGCGGCACGACACTGGCCTTGATGGATGCCGGGGTGCCGATCATCGAACCGGTGGCCGGTATCGCCATGGGACTGATAACGGACGAGAAAGATCCGAGCCGGTTCAAGGTACTGACCGATATCCAGGGCATCGAAGACCATAATGGCGATATGGATTTCAAGGTAGCCGGCACCAAGAACGGAATTACTGCTATCCAGATGGACGTGAAGCTTGACGGCATATCTTTAGAAGTGGCCCGGCAGGCATTGGACGGGGCGAAAAAGGCGCGTGAACAGATATTGGGGGTCATAACGTCGGCCATCCCTGCGCCTCGCGCTGAGCTGTCCAAATACGCGCCGCGCATCACCACCATCAGGATTGATCCGGAACAGATCCGAGAAGTGATCGGTAAAGGCGGCGAAACCATCAACAAGATCATCGATGAGTGCGGCGGCGCGGACGTCATCAAGATTGACATAGAGGATGACGGCCTCATATTCATCACCTCCGCCCATGCGGACATGGCCCAGAAAGCGGAAGCATGGATCAAGAATATCGTTAAAGAAATTTTGCCTGGGGAAATTTACGAAGGGACGGTCACGCAGATCCTCAAGGACCGCAACAGCGGCGGTGAAATCGGCGCGGTCGTTGAGCTGGCACCGGGCAAGGACGGCATGGTCCATATTTCCGAATTTTCACAAAGCCGCATCAGGAATGTTTCTGACGTTGTGTCAGTCGGCCAGAAGCTGAAAGTGAAGGTGGTAGACGTGGACAAGGAACGTGGCCGCACCAGCCTGTCGGTCAAAGCTTTGGGCGCGGACAGCGATCTCGTCATTCCGGATTCTGCCGTTGATACGTCGGGCGGATTCGACCGGGGTGGCCATGGCGGCTTCCGAAGCCGGCCAAGCGGCGGACGCCCGCCATTCCGTCGAGGTCCGAGATAATTTTTTCACACGTTATGATTATTACCATCAGCGGCAAGCCGGGTTCCGGTAAAAGTACCGTCGCCGAACGGCTGGCCGCTGATTTGGGGTATAAGCGGTATTACGTCGGTGCCATGTGGCGTGAAGCGGCACGAGCGCGTGGGATGAACATCACCGAGTTCGGTGCGCTAGCCAACCGTGATGCATCCATAGACAAGGAATTCGAAAAGAAAATCGAGGAGCTTGGCAAGCGCGAGGATGATTTCGTCATTGAGAGCCGGACCGCTTGGCATTTCATCCCTCACTCGGTGAAGATATTTATCGACGTGACTGCAGAAGAAGGCGCCAGACGCATATGGGGGGCGATCCAGAAAAAGAATTCAAAGGATCGGACCGAAGAAAAACACCTGACTTCCCTGGCGGCCGCACTCGAGTCAGTCCGTGACCGTATTGCCAAGGAGACTATCCGGTACCAGAAGTATTATGGGATAGACATTTTTGATCCGGGGCACTATGACCTTTTTCTTGACGCTACGTCCCTGTCGCCCGAGGAAGAGTACCTATCAGTACAGGCGTTTGTTAAGAAACGCCTGAAAAGAATCTAATAAAAGCCAAAAAGGTTTGTTGTTTGACATTGTGGATAAATAAATATGGCATAATAGTTATTTTTATTAAATTATTTCTAATGTTAGCCATTAATTTCTATTGACAAAGCCATTTTTATGTGATATACTGATTTTGTTAAGTTTTTTAACAAGTTATCAACATAGTTGGCAGTAGACGGCAGGGTGCTTTGGAATGATACGTTCCAGGTCAGCCTGTTATCTACTGCACGAGGACTACAAGTTGGCAGTCCGGTTGTGCCGCGACGCGCAGCACAATGATCAAAAATCAAACAAAACAAAAAGGTACTATCCTTAGTCATAAAAGACTAGAGATACAACCACGAGGTGGTAGATAATATAATTGCTTTTTGAAAGCCAACAAAAAAAGCTTCAACGACTGTATCCACAAAATGTTGGCGTCTGCCAGCGATGGCGGATGTCAGCTAGGAATCACAGTCGTCGGGGTGGTTGACGCTCAAAAAGTAATTATATTATTTAAGGGGCGGTCAAACCGCCCCTTTTTTAATTCATGAAGTGACGCTGTTGGTTTTCCTTCATCTCATCCTTTCCGCCAGTTGTATCCCTCATCATTGAATGAATCCAGGATTCGGGATGATTCAGAATTTGATATATACTATAGGTATGACCAAACCTACCTGGCGGGAAGAGAAAAAACTATGGAAAAAAGGTTATCGTTTCATTGCCGGCGTTGACGAAGCGGGCCGCGGTGCATGGGCCGGACCGCTGGTGGCAGCGGCGGTTATTTTGCCAAAAAATTTTAAGGCGCTTGGACTTAATGATTCCAAGAAATTGACGCCAGCAAAACGGGAGAAGTTATTTTCGATTATTTTACAACACGCGGTCGACTGGGCGACTTCTGTTATTTCTGTGGCAGACATTGATGCGCACGGTGTCGGACTAGCGAACAGACGCGCTTTGCGCAACAGTGTGGGTAATTTACAAAAAAGAGCAGACCATGTGTTGGTTGACGGCTTCGCAATCGACTACGGTCCGACCCCGTCACAGCGCATAGTGCACGGCGACGCGAAAGTAATGAGTATTGCCGCCGCATCAATTATCGCGAAGGTCACCCGTGACCGGATGATGGTGGATGCGCATACGAAGTATCCCCAATACCATTTCCATGCGCATAAAGGGTACGGGACAGAGCTGCATCGTCAGGCTTTGTATAAATATGGACTGTCGCCGTTGCACCGGCGGTCATACCTGCCGATAAAACTCATTGCGGCAAAATCAATGAGGTAAATGTGCTATACTATTATTATATGGCCAACGAATCGCAACAACCGACAATATTCCTGAACGCCAAGGATATCCTGAAGAAATTGGATGTATCCCATGGCCAAGTGGTAGCCGACTTGGGGTGTGGTTCGGGGTATTTTGTCATAGAGGCCAGCCGTCTCGTCGGAGACGCCGGACGGGCATATGCCATAGACGTGCAGAAACCCGCATTATCGACCGTCGAAAGCAAGGCAGCTTCGTACGGGCTGACTAATATTGTGACTGTCTGGTCTGATGCTGAAGTGTACGGCGGCGCCCGCCGGATAAAGAACGGCTCGGTTGACGTCATGCTGTTGATCCAGCTTTTTTCGCAAACCCACAAACACCAGGAGGTATTCCGTGAAGCTGGTCGAATGACGAAGCATGACGGTGAAATCGCAGTGATCGATTGGCGTCCTGACCGGCTGACTTATGGCCCGCCAAAAGCGCGGCGATTGAGTACTGAGCAGGTGAAATCACTGGCCATGCGCGAAGGCTGGAAATTATCACGCGAACTGATGGTCGGTTCGTATCATTTTGGTTTAGTGTTTAAAAAGTAAGGGCATTTTATTTTCGTGCCGTCACATTGATACAGAGACTGCAGACTAACCTCCCCCGTTAATTTTTTTGGGGATTTTTTTATGGCTGGATATCGGCAACAATTAGGGCGCTGGGGCGAAATGATGGCAGAGGATTTTCTGACCGGCCGCGGGTATCGCGTCATCGACCGGCGCTGGCACGGCCGGTATGGAGAAATTGATCTGGTGGCCAGCGATCCGAATGCGACAACCCTGGTATTTGTAGAAGTAAAAACGCGCACGTCCGGAGCCTTTGGCGGACTGGACGCGTCCATCGACCGACGCAAGCTGGCCAGGCTTTCGTTGGCTATTGAACGGTACGTGGCTGAGCATCGGTACCGCGGCTCGTACCGGCTGGACGTCATTTTGATTTTTAAAAGCGCTAAAATTTTAATACGGCACATACAAAACATTAGCGCAGAATAGTTCACGGTAGGGTTAAAAATACGTAGCGCCTCTTTTCTTGACAGTATAATGTTTCGAGTGTTACGTTTTCTACGTATCCGAGCATTCAACCCGTTATTATGAACGTTAAAACATTGTCGGTTATTCTGTTAATAGGCGCCATGCTTATAACCGCCGGTTTTCGTATCTCAATAGTAGTACATAAAAGTGTATTGACGCACGACGATTCAATATCGTACTTGGCGGCAACATGCCACGAGGGCGATTTGGTGTCTCGGCTGCAATCAGGTGATGCGCCTTTTAACCAATGGGTTCCCGCGTCGGCATGGAAAGAGTTTTTATCGATAAAATCGTCGGGTTGTTTTATTTCAATTTCGTATGATCTTGGACATTATGACATGCATCCGCCATTGTATTTTTGGGTATTGCATTTTTGGTTATTGATTTTTGGCGTTGGTATAACCACGGGGGTTTGGCTGAATGTTTTGACGGCTGTATTGACTTGCCTGGGTATTTGGTATTTGGCTCGTCAGATTTTTGATGATGGCAGGTATGCGGGAATCGCCGCGGTTATTTGGGCGGTAAGTGCCGGGCCGTTGGCGGCGACATTGGAGTCGCGGCCATATGAGTTACTTGCTTTGGTTACGGTCATATATGCCATTCAGATGGGGCGCATTGTTGATTCAAAAAGGAACTCATTATTTCAATTTATATTTCTTTTCCTGACACTCGTGGCCGGTCTATTGACGCATTATATTTTTGTGTTGATCGTCGTGCCGGCAAGCTGGTTTATGCTGTTGTTTAGTGTGAAGCGGCTGAGGCGGATACTTTTGTATAGTGGTGTTTTATGCGTGAGTCTATTGTCGGCGTATTTGTTGCATCAGAATTTTTGGTATTCATTTGTTGGACAAAGCCAGCGTATGTTAACCCTTAGTGGCGGTGTATTGGTAGAAAAAATGTGGCAAACATTACAGACGCTCGGGCAGTTTTTTGGAGTATATCCTTTCAATATCGCTGTCGGCATTATGGTACTTGGTGTCATAATTTTTTTCATCGTCCTTGACTGGAGGCAGGGACAACGGTATGCGCATAGCCACAGTCGCCAGAAAGCAGTGCTGTTTTTTTATTATTGTTGTTCATTGGTTATTTTGCGGCATATTTTTTGCTTTGGCCGCACATGTCGGCAAAGTACCTGAGTTTTTGGTGGCCGTTTTTTTCAATTTTTTTCGCATATATATTCTACCGCTTTATGCCGCAGCGGTGGGTTGTAGTGTGTATAGTATGTTTTTTACTCCTTTTTGGTGGGTTCAGCGTTGTTGCTACCTGGCAGATAGGTAACCAGGGATTTGACCAGGACGCTCGTTTGGCAGCTGAGGCTGATAGGGTTGTAGTCGACAGTGGTGCCCGGGGGGTGGTATTGCCGGTAGTGTGGTATCTGCCGGATGCAACGCCGGTTTTTGCCGCCGACAAATTGTTTTTATTGGAGCACCAGGCTGAATGGTTGCCCTCGCTGGTACCTGGTGCGATTGTATTACATTCAACCCGCGAGGAAGGAGTAGCCTCGGAGGCCGGCGTGGTCATTAAAAGTATTAGGCTGGTTCGACCGGTAACTAGGCTGTCCGCTACTTGGTGGGGAGCGGTCGAGTCCGTTTGGCAGATTGGTGTCGTTGGAACTGGCCACTAAAATGGGGCAGATACAAACCACTTGCATTTTTTTTCGCCATCCCCTATACTCTCTATAGAGACTGGTTTTTATAAACTGGTCTTTTTTAGTAGGAATAAACATTATCCAATATACACAATAGTATGGCCCAAGAGAACGACATCATGCAGGCAGCCAAGCAGATTTGTGAGGAAAAGAACATTTCCCTCGAGTCAGTGATCGAGACGATTGAAGCCGCGTTGGCCGTGGCGTACCGCAAGGATTTCGGTGAAAAGAACCAGAATATCAAGGTCGAGTTTGATATGGCCAAGGCCAAGTCAAGAGTATTTGACGTCAAGACGGTCACGACCGATGAAAAGTTTGAATTGACTGAGAAATTAAAAGAAGAAAAGAAAGCCCAGGAAGAAGCGGCAGCCGCGGAGGGCCAATCAGCGCCGGCCGCAGCCATGCCGAAAGAACCGGCCGGTGTCTCCGACGAGACGGCGGAAAATGAGGATGATAAGTTCGAACGATTCAACCCCAAAACGGAAATTACCCTTTCGGAAGCTAAAAAAATCAAAAAAGGGGCCAAGATTGACGATGTGATCAAGACGGAGCTGTTCCCTCCGGCCGCGTATGGCCGCATGGCAGCGCAGACTGCCAAGCAGGTTATTATCCAGCGGCTGCGCGAAGCGGAACGTGAAATGATCTATCAGGAATATAAAGGCAAGGAAGGCGATGTCATCAACGGGACTATCCAGCGGATAGAGGGGCGGATGGTCTTGGTTGACCTCGGCCAAACCATCGCTTTGCTGCCGCCACCGGAACAGGTGCCGCGAGAACGGTATGCGCCAAACCAGCGGCTGCGTTTTTATGTCGCCAGCGTCAATATCACCTCCAAAGGTCCGGAGATTATCCTGTCACGCGCCCACCCGGACATGGTCCGCAAGCTGTTTACCCTTGAGGTGCCCGAAATCGCCAGCGGCTCGGTAGAGATCAAGGCCCTGGCCCGTGAAGCCGGTTCCCGCACGAAAGTAGCCGTGACTACCACCCAGCGCAACATCGATCCGGTCGGGTCATGCGTCGGCCAGCGCGGATCACGCGTCCAGACGATCATTTCTGAGATCGGCGGGGAGAAGATAGATATTATCGAATGGGACCAGAATCCCGTTAGGTTTATCACCAACGCGCTTTCCCCAGCCAAGGTGTTAAGCGTCAAGACCAACGAAGAAGAAAAAACCGCCCTGGCAGAAGTCAAGGAAGACCAGTTGTCTCTGGCTATCGGTAAGGCTGGGCAAAACGTCCGTTTGTCCGCTAAACTGACCGGCTGGAAAATTGATATCATTTCCGATACGGGAGAAAAGGTTTCCGAAAAGTCTTCGGATAGTCCGGAGGCAAATAAGGAAGCTGAAGCGAAAACGGATGGATCCGCGGAAGCGGCTCCGGCAGACCAAGCCGTACCGGCCGCTGAACCAGCGGTTGACGAAGCGCCGGTCGAGCCGCCGGTTACGGAGGAGCCGGTCAAACCCGAAGAATCAAAGGAATAATAATTAATAAATAATTATCCAAAGATTATGTCATTGCCTCTCATCATTGCGCTTGGGGCGTCAGTCCTGGCTATCGTGTATGGAGTTATCGTGATCCGCTGGATCGTGCGATTGCCCAAAGGCGACGAAAAAATGCAGTCAATTGCCAAGGCGATCCAGGAAGGAGCCAGCGCGTATCTGAACCGGCAGTACCGTACGGTCGGTTTGATCGCTATTATCGTGTTTATCATTTTATGGCTCTTGCTGGATTTGAAGACGGCCATCGGCTTTGTGGTTGGTGCTTCTTTTTCCGCCCTAGCCGGTTATATCGGAATGAATGTTTCTATACGGGCAAACGTACGCACCACTGAAGCGGCTAAAAAAGGCCTCGCGCAGGCTTTGTCCGTATCTTCCAAAGGCGGCGCTGTTACTGGCATGCTCGTGGTTGGTCTGGGCTTGCTTGGTGTCGCGGGGTATTATGCATTAACTCATGATATAAAAGCTCTGATCGGTTTGGGGTTCGGCGGCAGTTTAATTTCCATTTTTGCCCGGTTGGGCGGCGGCATCTATACCAAGGCTGCTGACGTCGGTGCTGATCTGGTCGGTAAAGTTGAAGCCGGCATTCCAGAAGACGATCCCCGCAATCCGGCGGTTATCGCCGACAACGTCGGTGATAACGTCGGTGACTGTGCCGGTATGGCCGCTGACCTTTTTGAGACGTATGCCGTGACAGCCGTTGCTTCCATGCTCTTAGGCTCGCTGTTGTTTGCCGGTTTTGAAAATGCGCTGGTGTTTCCGTTGGTCATCGGCGGGTTGTCTATAGTCACGTCAATTATCGGGGTATTTTTTATCCGTCTCGGCAAGTCAAAGAATATTATGGGTGCCCTATATAAGGGCATGATTGCCACCGGTGTTTTGTCCGCTGCGGCTTTTTATCCCATTACCCGTTGGCTGATGCAGGATAATGGTATCTATACCGTCATGAACATATATCTGGCGTCATTGGTGGGTCTGATTGTGACCGCCCTATTGGTGGTAATCACCGAGTATTACACGTCGACGCAATACGGTCCGGTGCGCGGAATAGCCAAGGCGTCGGAGACCGGGCACGCGACAAATATTATCAACGGTCTGGCCGTATCCATGAAGTCTACCGCCCTGCCGGTATTAGTCATTGGCGGCGGGGTGCTGGCCGCGTATGCGTTAGCTGACATTTACGGTATTGCCATTGCGGTCATGAGCATGTTGTCGCTGGCTGGCATCATCGTGGCTATTGACGCGTATGGCCCGATTACCGATAATGCCGGCGGTATTGCGGAAATGGCCGAATTGCCGAAAGAAGTGCGGGACGTAACCGACCCGCTTGATGCGGTTGGCAACACGACAAAAGCTGTCACCAAAGGGTATGCTATCGGATCCGCCGGTCTGGCTGCACTGGTATTGTTCGCCGCCTACACCCAGGAATTGATTGACCGCGGCCAAAATTTTATTTTTCAGCTCAACGACCCGAAAGTGATTGTCGGGCTGTTTATTGGCGGCCTGATGCCGTACTTATTCGGCGCGCAAGCCATGCAGGCTGTCGGAAAAGTAGCCGGCTATGTCGTCCAGGAAGTCCGCCGGCAGTTCCGCGAAAACAAAGGCATTATGGACGGGACATCCAAACCGGATTATGCCAGGACTGTCGATATCGTGACTAAAGGCGCCATCAGGCAAATGATCGTTCCCGCGCTGATGCCGGTCGTCGTCCCGGTTGCGGTCGGGTGGCTGATGGGTCCGGTTGCCCTCGGCGGGTTATTAGTCGGCAGCATTGTGACCGGCATCTTCGTGGCCATCTCCATGACTACCGGCGGTGCAGCCTGGGATAACGCCAAGAAATATATTGAATCAGGCGCATTCGGCGGCAAGGGTTCGGCTGCGCACCAGGCGGCGGTGACCGGCGATACAGTCGGCGACCCGTATAAGGATACAGCTGGTCCGGCCATTAATCCGATGATCAAGATCCTTAATATCGTCGCCCTGCTGATCATAAGCTTTATCATTTAAAAAATAACCTCATGTTATACCGCACCGCGTATCGCGTACTTCATACGGTGATTCGACGGATGACGGGCTCGGTGAACGGTACAGAGTACTTACCGGAGCGTCCGAATTTTATCATCGTCGCCAACCATGAAGGGTTTATGGACGCGCCGGTATTATCGATGTTTCTGTTTGAACGGTACCACCGGGAGCCGTACTTCATTACGCTCCAGGAAATGTGGCGAGTGCTTGGCAAACGACTCGCGCGTTCGTTGCTGGGCATGATCCCCATGGAGCAGAACCGTAAAACCGCGGTCATAGATGAGGCGGTCGCCACGCTGCGTCGTGGCCGGATGGTGGGCATTTTCCCCGAAGGCCATCGCAATCCAGATTCGGCCCTGATCGCCGGCAAAACGGGGGCGGCGCGTATCGCTTTGGCTTCGGGCATGCCGGTCATTCCCGTCGGGATCCGTAATGAAACGGGACGAACTTTCGGGCAGGCGTGGCAAAGTTTTCGCCAGGGTTCGCGGCGCATCCATTTGACTTTCGGGCCGGCGATATCCTTAACCGAATTTTTTGGCCGCCCGGTTGATAAGCCGCTTCTCGTTTCCGCCACCCGAAAACTCATGCAGGCAATAAGCGCCCTGTGCGGCAAGCCGTATAATTTTTAATCGTCATAATGAAAAAAATATATCCTATCGCCCGTCGAACGCTTTTCCCGCTGATTCGTTTTTTTGTT
>JBAZNF010000007.1:0-50472 GCA_041649335.1 Patescibacteria group bacterium | reverse complement strand
GTGTGAGCAACACCCAGAATCTGGCCAGCTTCGAAAGCTTCAGCCCGAATCTGTCGTATTGCCGTATCACGATCTTGGACAGTCGGTATACCCGACCATCCCTGAGTCACGTAGGCCACGGCAACGACGTCGCCGCGGTCTGCATGCAGCACGATACTTCCCCCACAGCCAATGACTTCATCATCATGGTGCGGGGCTATAACGAGTACATTCATGACAATTCTCCTATTTTTCGATGAGGAATGGCCCTAAAGCCAATGCATCCAATCCTGTCGTGAAAAACGTCCGCAGCGCATCAATCGGCGAACACACAATGGGTTCGTGACATGCGTTGAATGACGTATTCATTAATACTGGGACTCCAGCCACTGACTCAAAATCAGTCAGGAGTTGACGAAGCTGTGTCTGACTTCCCTCATCAACCGTTTGTGGCCGAACACTGCCGTCAACATGCACAATAGCCGGGACGAAACCCTGTTTGTCGGTCCGGATATAATTCCGAATCAACATATAAGGATACCGGCCGGCCATAGTCAGATACTGTGCAGTGGCTTCTTGGAGCATCATTGGAGCTAATGGCCGCCAAAATTCCCGCGACTTCACCGTATTAACGATCCTGGACATTTGCGACATCCGGGGATCCGCTAAAATGCTCCGCGCTCCCAATGCCCGCGGACCAACCTCCATCCGTCCCTGAAACCATCCGACGACCTGCCCACCAGCAACCGCCTCTGCGATCGCGCGGGGTAAATCCGAAGGTTCAGAAAAAGAAACCTTCGCTTCATGCAGAAGCGCCAGAATTCGGTCATTGGAATACTCAGGACCCCAATACGGATGACTAAACACATTAGGCGGTATCGCACCATTGAGGTACAACGCGGCACCCAAAGCTGTACCGGCATCACCCGCAGCCGGCTGAACAATCAGCCGATCAACTAATGCCCGTTCAAGCAAGTGACCGTTTGCTGAGCAATTCAGCGCCACGCCGCCCGATACGCCAATAATCCGGGTTTTCGCCAAACGTATCGTCTCGCCGACCGCCCATTGATAGACCGTTTCCAGTGTTTGCTGGATTGTCGCCGCGGCATTGTACTCACGCGGACCAAACGAAGCACCGGCGTTCCAACTGTCCGCCTCTGAATCATAATGATACTGGGCAGGAACAATTTTCGGCCAGCGCCTGGTCATGTGACCCATCCACCAGGCAACAGCCTCGTCTTCCCAATCAAGGACGCCCTGTGGCGTGAATCCCGGTTCAGGTCGAGACAGACGAACCTGTTCGCCGGGGCGCGTCACAAAAAACTCCGCTGCATCGGTTTCCGGTGAACCATAGCTGGCCAACCCCATCAGTTTACCCCCATCGGTGCGACGGAAGCCTAATAATTGGCACCCGGCTTCATAGAAGAAGCCAGGCGACAAACTGATCGGATACGAAGCCAATTCAGTGAGGTCGCCATGATCACCACGAAACAGCGAAATCGAAACATCCTCCCCACTTCCGTCCAGGACCGCAATACCGACCGGCTCCTCGCATTCGCGGCACGCATAAACGCTGGCCGCATGAGCGAGATGGTGCCGGATAAAATGTACCGGCACGTCTTTTCGGCGTCGCGGATAATACTGTCGTGGGAACAGCATCTGGTTTAACGAACGGTCATTATGGACAAATGTCCGTCCGTAAAAATTATGGAGCAACGGCAAATCCCAGCCCCAGGCAATCGCGTCGAGATCATCGGGCGTGATGCCGGCGGCCGAGAGGCAATACGCGATCGCTTTCAACGGCAAACAATCAAACGCATGTTTACGTCTGTTGAACCGCTCCTCTTCCGCCATGGCCACTATCTGACCGTTGCGAAGGAGGCACGCTGCCGCGTCATGACCGCGCTCAATCCATCCGTTAATACCGAGTATGAGCATATATGCCTCCTCTTCCGTTAACCGTGATATATTCCCCTGCACAGCACAATTCACCATCGTCAATTAAATTGTCAACGAACGTGCTAGTCAGGGCAGTAAAATGCGAATTTCAGCTTCACGGCATCTTATCCCAAATAAAATAATTAGTCAACTGGTAAAATGACCGGCTGGCAGACAATAATTAATATCCAAAAAATGCAGCTCTGTCGATGGTTAAGCCAATGATAGTCCCAATTATTTAAGTTTTATGGATTGCCAGGCGGACGGATGAGCTATATACGCGATTAAACCAAGGTACCAGTTTATCACCCAGCTGTGCGATTTCATCAATCGTTAACCATGCATATCCCACACCCTCTTGTAACTGTATCGCATGGAACTTGCCAACCAATAACATGAATATATGATGCTTCACTGATTTTCCATTCCACTCGTCCTCGACGATGCCTAACAGTTTTGGCGATCGGATCTTTAAACCAATTTCTTCTTCCGTTTCACGTATGATGCCGATAAGCGGAGTTTCTGATAACTGTAACCGCCCACCGACCAGACTCCATGCACCCGGACCGGCAATTCGGTCATCACAATCGCGCTGGATCATCAGTATCCGGTGATGGTTATCGAGTAAAATAAGGTCGCAATATTCCTGCATATATCCGTTTTTGAGAACCAACGCCTATATAATACGTGCTTCGTTAATTTTTACCCGCCGTACGCGCACCCTTCTTTTCATGCCAGGTGAGAGCCGTGCATAATATTCACGCACCTCAGCAGGCACATGGCTGAGATGATTTTCCACGGCTAGCAAATAATCCAGCTGCTTATGCGGCGGCAGTTCCCCAGTAACAAGTTTTGGGAAAAATTCTTCCTTAAAAAAGCGTGTGCGTTTGACCAATGGGGTAAAATCGAATTTCGGATCTTTATCGTATCCTCCGGCGCTTAAAAAAATTGCTCGATAAAAACACGCCGTACAGACCCCGCAGCCATCTGCATAATAGCACGTCGTGGTCTCAAGCGGACTGATACCGTATGTTGGCTGCCACACCCGCTTCCAATAACTGACGATTTCCGATTTTGAATATCGGGCAAACGGCGTTTCGACGGATATGCGCCGGTTGGCACCGGCGCTAAAAAAATCGGAGGCCGTTTCCATGAAATAAGCACTTTTATCCTTATTCTTATTTTTCTGCCTTTCGTCACGGTTCGCACACACATAGACGCGACCGCATCGAGCACGCGGATCAAGCATCGACTGGGCAACGGCCACAAATAAAAAATTCCTACCCGGGACGATAAAATCCCAGTCCTTCCATCCGCGCCTGACATAAGACCCCAGTTCAATACGGATTGTATGTAATTTTACGCCAAGCTTCGCCGGTATGCGGGCTACCCGTTTCGCCTCGGCATCGCGGTTTCGCTGCCCAAAATCAATCCACATTGGCAACACATTCATACCGTGTTCAAGTGCATAAAGCAAACCAGCGGTGCTATCCACGCCCCCGCTGTAACACAAAACCAGCGGAGTACTACGCGGCACTACGGCGGCTGGGCCGACAGGGGTTGCCGATTCTTGCGTGATCTGGATATTAAAATGACGCGGAGCGATTGGATGGTTTATTACGTACGACATAAATCGCCCCAACCGCCCTATATTAACCCGGGCACTAAACTGTCCGGCGACATGTACCTGTTCCGTTTTACGATAACCGGCGATCATCAATAAAATACCCAGCTTCACGAATGCATCCGGGTTGGACACACGACGAATATGTAACGATGGAGCGGTCACCACGTGACGGCTGGCCGAACCGGCTCCTACCCACCCAATATCGTATTGTAAGCCCATAAATCGCCGTAGTGAATAATTACTTACCCTCAACCGTCTCCATAACTTCGGATATTTCCGTCATTTTTTGATCTTCATTTTTATTGAAAATCCAACGGTTGAAATACATAAAAGGGATATTCACTACCCCCACTAACCACTTGAGCGTAGTCTGGCCAACTATCAGCGTCCACAGCGGCATCTGACCCCCAAAAGCGATGGGAATAAAAATGAGGGTATCCAACAACAGGGCGGGGATGGTACTGATGACATTTCTCATCCATAGCTGCCGTCCTTTCGTAATTTTTTTGAACCAGTCAAACACAAATGCATCCGCATTTTCCGAAACCAGGAATGCAATCCAGCTGGCCAAAGTGATCCTCGGCACCACCCCAAAAATATCCTCCCAGGCCGGCTGTAATCCCCAAAATGGGGCTGGGGTTAATTTTGTGCCCAGCCATAGAAAAGCGACCATGGCGACCTGGGTGATAAAAGCAATTAAAATCATGCGATGCGTCGCTTTCCGTCCGAATTTTTCATTGACAATATCCGTTATCAAAAAAGTAACGGAAAAAACCAACACCCCGCTCGGCACAAAAAAAGTCTTGAACCCCAGATCAAATGCGGAAACCTTTACCGCGAGGATTTGAGCGATTAAAATAAATGTGACATATAATGCAATCAGTAAATCGGGCCGTTGATACCGCCGGGCATACCAACTCCCGATAAACGTAATACACGTGATGCCTATTATCCAAAAAAAGAGAAGAACAACTGAATTCATAAATATTCAATTACTAATTAATTCGATTTATCATCAATCCACACCGTAACCGGCCGGTGCGCCGCTGATTTCTTAACGTCAACTGTGACACATAGTGACTTCGGCCGGATGCTCCGTTTAACATCCTTATAGATTCTATGGGTTAATTGCTCAGCGGTGAGTTTCCCGCGGCACAGCGTATTTACTACCTTTTCCATATCAACATATTCAACCGCTTTTTTTTGGGGACGATACGCTATCCGGACGACGCCGCTGAAGGGTTTTTCAGTAATTGAACACATTGCCTTAAATGGAATGTGGATTTCTGTACCCGTAATGGTAAATTGGAGTGGTATTGTACGTACCATAGTTGTTTTATAAATTATAACATGTTATCAGAATCATTACCCGGCGTCAATGCAGGATATATTTTTTTCGGGTCAGATAAAAACTATAATATTTAATTTATTTCTAACTGGTTCGTTTTTTACCAGAGATGCGTTTAGCCACGACGCCTGACCATCAAAAAAATCTGGGCTTGAATTTTTATTTCTCGCGCATGAATATCCAGCTTCCCCGCCCGCTTGTCAACCACTTGACACGTCCTTCAGTTCAGTTATATTATAGCGATTCAATCATAGTAGCGTAATTCAATTTACGCACATTAACACTAGGGGAGTGTTCTTGGGGATGCATGGGCAGAATGATTAAGAGGAGTCTTGCAACGCTAAAAAAGCAACAGGCGCAAAAACGTGCCGAGTATGCGAAGTTCATTAAACCGTATTTCCAGGTTAGCCTGGGCCGCGCCCTCGCCATGAGCCAGAAGGAGTTCCGTAAGTGGTATTTACGCGGGTACTACCGGAAAAACAAGAGAAAGGCAAAAGAATACCAGCAAAAGTACAACAAAAAAAAGCGACAGGCTCAGCAGGCGGCAGTAAGACTGTTCAAGTCAACCCGGCCGAAACAACGGGAAGCCATTACTCAACACGTAATAATTGGCGCATCGACTGAAAAGTCGATCCGCCTGATTACCGCCGTATTAAACGGTAAGACTAAACTCGTCCAAACAGCAGCTCTTCAAAAAACCACCTAGTGTGGTTTTTTTAATTTGTATTCCTACCGGGCAACGCCTATAATTACTTGATAAGATAAAATCAATATTATTATATTATTTTTCAAAAACTATGCCTCATAATCCAGAGATGCCTATGCCCCCGATGGAGGAAATTACACCAGATAAGAAGCCCGCTTCCCCCGCCATGGAATATGGCGAGCTGACCGAAGTGGAAAAACGCAAGATGGAAATCGTCGAGGCGCAGTTTCAAAATCCAAAATATGTTGAGATTGAAGCACCGGGAGTAGATGGGAAAAAATTGAAAATCCAATATATTGTGCTGGATGCCCGTGACGAAAATGACCTGGAACACGCCAGGGAAATCAACGACCGGACGATTATCCATGTCCCTGGGTACGGCTCATCCTACCGCAGCCCCGAAAAATTCGTTGAATTACTGGCTGTCCGCGGCAATAAACGGGTTATCGTCGTTTCCGAACCAGGCCACGGCGGTTCAGACATGTCACCGACGGAGTGGCGTAAATGGAAACATGAAGAACGCTCATTCGCTCCACTCGCCGAAGTCCTGAACCGCGCCATCGATGCCATACGCAAAGAAGAACATGCCGCTGGGGACGAATTAACGACGGAATCCCTCAGCGTCACCTCTTCATCCAAGGGGTCCTTTGTTGCTGAACAATTCGCCGTCGCACATCCGGAAAAGGTTGCCGATGCGGTATTCTTTTCTCCTGCCGGCGTCGAACACGAACCGGCACTGAGCTTCCATCTATTTGAAGAGGGGGCCGACGGTAAAAAACATTTCAAGCCACATTTCGGCGGCTTGGGCAGTCGCTATATACCGGAAACAAGCGAAAGCAAAATTGAAACGTTAGGGAGGAAACCGGTACCCGACAAACTACTCAAAGAATTTAAGGGCGCATATCGCGAAACGCTCGAACGGTCCCTACAAACACTTGAACAACAACGCTCCGACGCGAAAATTGACCCTGAGCAAATTATTAAAGGGATTAATTACATTCGCCAACAGATGGCAGAGCTGGAAAAATTTGACCTGCAAACAGTCGAACAACAGGAAACGGACATGTACCAGGGCGTGACAAAAAATATTATGAAGGATTCCCAACTAAACACCTGGCGTGGTAAACACACCAAGTATGGCGTCGAGGGGCTCATCTGGCGCGTCTGGGAGGCGTTTGTTCTGGCAAAAGGCGGTTTCCTGGAATTGCTCCCCAAAGTAAAAGCCAATACATATGTTTCTTTTGGCACGGCCGACAAGTTGTTCCCTGCCTCACAAATGGAAAGAGTGAAAAAACTCCTTCCCCAAGGAGTCAACGTCCGCACTCACATCTCCAACATGCGGCATGACGAAATTTACCAACGCCCCCGCTATCATGTAGATGAGGTGCTTTCCTTTATTGGAGAAATGCGCCAAAAGGAAAAACGAGACCGGCAAGTTGAAAAGCCCGAAACAGCCGCTTAAACAATCCAAATATTTTTAAAGAACTGCCGGCATATAACCGCTGGTGGTTTTTTTATTTGCCAAGGCTAGCCCTATTATCCTTGACAACAATAGGTACAATGGCGTAAGTTGTAGTGAAAATAAAGTGTAAATTGACAACATAAAAACCCCCATATTCAATGAAAGGAGCAATCGATGGAACGGTTGCAACAACATCACTGGGTCGGCTTCACGCTGACCCTCGTTATTGTCGTACTCACCCTCTCAGTACCGGTACTCGCCACTACCAGGCTGGTCCCCAGTCAGTACGGAAAAATCCAGATGGCCATCGACGCGGCGGATGTCGGTGATACCGTCCTGGTTGCCGGCGGCGTCTACTCGCCGGCTACCAACGGAGAGGTGTTTCCGATCGTCCCGAAGAGCGGCATTGCCCTGCTCAGTGTTGACGGTCCGGAATTCACATGGCTTCAGGCCAACAACAGTGCTGGCGTTATCAGCTGTGTTGACGTGGACAGCACGGCCAGCATTTCCGGCTTCCGTATCACCCAGGGCAGCGCATCGAAGGGCGGCGGCATCTACTGTCTCCGGTCATCGGTGGTCATCACGGGTAATGAAATCACCCTTAACTCGGCCACCCTGGGCGGCGGCATCTACTGTGACAGTTCGGCTGCCTTGATTGCCGGCAACGCCATCACGCAAAACACCGGTACATACGCTGGCGGCGTGTACAACCGGAACGGCACGCTTCGTCTGAACGAGAACGAAATTACCGGAAACCACTCCTACGGCGGACACAGCAAGTACGGGTACGCTGGCGGCGTGTATGCTGAGTCATGTCTGGTAGTATTTACCGGGAATGTCTTCAGCGGCAACTACATCTTTTTCAGTGGTTACAGCCCGGTGGCACGAGGCGGAGGCATCTACCTGAACATTGCCGAGGGATTGGTTACCCAAAATACCATTAGCGGCAACTACATCTACGGCAACTGGAACTACCTGATCGGGGCAAGTGGCCAAGGCGCGGGTATCTGCTGGCTCAACTCCCCTAACGTTACGATCGACGGGAACACAATAACCGGCAATTACCTCAGCATCCCTGACCAGAGCTCTATCTACGGTGCCGGGATCTTCCTCAACTACTGCTTCCGGCCGACGGTGGCCAATAACCTCATCGCCGGAAACTCGCTCAACCGATCGGGCGGCTGGGCTGGAGCCGGTATGTACATCGGCAACTCGATAGGCGTGGTCCTCGACCACCTGACAATGCCCAGCAACTACAGCGGCGGCATCTACCTGAGCAACTCAACGGCTGCTCTGACGAACAGCATCATTACCAGCACCAACGGAAATGCCATCCAGTGGGACACGTACTCGACCGTAAGTGTCAGGTACACCGACTTCTGGGGCAACACCGGTCTTATCTCCGGATCGCTCCCCGGAGCTGGCGTTACTACCTGGGGCTGGAACATAAACGGCACGCCGTGCGACAAGTACTTCAATATCTTCGTCGATCCGCTGTACACGGCCGATACTACCTACCACCTGACCGAGCTGTCTCCTTGCCTTGAGGCCGGCAATCCGGGCAGCCCTGATGATCCGGACGGTACCATTACCGACCTGGGCGTGTATTATCTCACCCACTTGCCGAGCTGGCTAAACATCACCTCCACTCCTCCGAATGCTGACGTGCTGGTGGATAGTATAATAGTCGGCCGGACGCCGAAGCTACTCGCCAATATCCGGCCCGGCAGTCACGTTGTGACATTAGCGCTCGAGGGCTACCAAACATGGATCGATACGGTGGAAATCACGGCTGGCGCAACGGTCAGCGTTAACGCCACACTGTCGATACCGACCGGCGTAGATGACGAACAGCCATCTGGGTTGCCGACGGTATTCGCCGTAGCGCAAAACTACCCGAACCCGTTCAATCCCACCACCACTATTTCGTACGACCTGCCCCGGTCGGCCGACGTGGATGTTTCCATCTACAATATCCTGGGACAGCACGTCGTGACGCTGGTCAATACCCGCCAACCGGCCGGCTATTACCACGTTACCTGGGACGGACGGCAGGCAAGCTCCGGCATCTACTTGTACCGAGTTCAGGCCGATGAATTCGTACAAAGCATGAAAATGGTTCTTATGAAATAACAGTTCACGGTTCCTGCTACCTGGATCATCCCCTTTGGCTTCTGCCGAAGGGGATTTTTATTTGCCAATGTTGGCAAAAAGAGGGACAATAAACATATGGATACGCCTTTACCAAAACCAAAAATATTCTCCGCCACAGTAATATTAATGTACGTCGTCGCGCTGTTCTGGCTGCTGTTCGCCGCCGCTTGGCTGCTTCGCGATTCCGACTACCGCTATTTTTATAGCATGAGCGGCTTTAGCTGTGCGGTCATATTAGCCGGACTCACCTATAACTTAAATAAAAGACGGCACTGGGCCTGGTGGCTCGCGACACTATTTTCCGTGGCCAACATCATGCTGACCGTCACCGACCAGGTCGGCTGGTTTGACCTGGCTTACCTCATCCCGGCCATTGCATTATTCATTATGTTGCTTCTATCTAAAAAATATATTCCGCAACCTTAAATAATCCATGAAAAAATTTATTATCATACTTTTTTGCTTTACTGCCACCGCCTGGCTTTGTGGTGCAATACTTACGTTTAGCCACCTGAATTCGTATGACGGTCCGGAACCGGTCGCTACATTTTTTACCGCGCTGATTTGCATGATTATCGCCGCATTGATTGCACACACTATATATATCATTATCTGGGCGGTATATAAACAAAAAAATGAGGATTGGACGGCCAATGTCGCCACAATAAAAGAGTACTACATAGGAATCTGGCAGCACCTGTACCGGTCAGTACTCGGCGGCATCGGATCGCTATTTCTCTTTGGGGTGATACTGCTCATCAGTTTTTTCACCGCCACCTTTATCATTATCGGCCTGATCCCCTTCGACATACTCCAAAATCGTCCGCTGTCATATGTTTGGAACGCTCTGCTCGGGCTGTGTGTCAGCCTCTCGTTAATGGTCATCGGCATCTGGCTCGTAAAATATCTCAAAAAAACAACCTACGCCAACGCCAGATTCTGGTACTTTATCAAAATGTTGCCTTTCCTGCTGTTCGTGTTGTTTACTCTGATTTTTACCAAAGGTGACTTTTCAAAAGTATTGCCATGGACGAACACTTTTTCAAATACGGACGATACTACAGAGCTCGGTTCCATCGGTACGTGTGAAAACATTTTCGGCGTATTTCGCCCCACAAGCATATCCCCGGCCCACGGCAGCATAACTTCACGCGTGGAACAAGTATCGATATCTTTCGAAAATACGCTTAAACGAGCCACGGTCATTCCCAATAACATTATATTGATGACCGGTGACCCGGAAAAAATATACCACAAAACCAATTACCAGCTTGAATTGAGTGATGACGCGCGGACGATAACGCTCACGCCAACATCGCCAATCACAGCTGAAACGGATGGAACACAAATATATTCTATCGTGCTATATCCGGGACTCCATGCGGACTTTGCCGACTGGCATATTGATAAAAAATGTTGGGCTCAATTTGTCATCGGCCAACCAGATTCAGAAGAAGCAAAACAACTGCAATCCCAAATCAACACCAAATCGAATCTAAAGAAAATTTTCTGATATTAAAACAATAATATATGACGGAACCGCAATCAGTACTCCCACACAAACCTATATTTCCCTGGCTCAAACTGGCCGGCTACGGCCTGCAGCTGTTCGTCCTGACCATGCTCCTGCTGTTCATCATGTCCGTCGTGACCGGTTCCGACCAGCCGGTTGATTATTGGTGGACGGGGATCATAGTTGCCGTCCTGTTGGCCGGCTGCTCCTGGCTGTACTCCCGCCGCCTCAAGCCGCCGACACGAAAAGTGGCCCTGGCTTACGGCATGGTCTGGGCCGTCATGCTCGCCCTGATTCTCATGATCATCGCCGTCCCAAACCAAACGGCTCCCATAGTCTTCGGCCAGTGGAGCACATACCTGATTTTCATCGGCGTGGCAGCTGGACCGTCGCTGACGAAATATAATAATCCTGTATCGCATTGACGGTCAGGCTGTATTGCGTTACGGCCTCTAAATATTACATACATGCCATGATAGACATCGATGTTCACAAACACGGCAGCGAAGCAGTCTATGGACTGGGTTTCATCGGAGCGGCTATCTATTACATTTCCACCGCAACAGGTTTTTGGTTTGGCGTGCTCGGATTCCTGAAAGCAATCGTCTGGCCGGTATTTTTCGTGTATGAAGCTCTGAAATTTTTTGGTCACTAAATGCTCAATAAAAAATAAGCGATGGACGAAAAAACACCGGAGCCGAAAAAAAAGAGGTCACAAGCATGCTGTATAATTCCAACGGTTATTCTTATCTTGATAGTAATCGGGTTCGTTGCGGCAATTTTTATCATCGAAAAAAAACAGGCGGACATCGTGGCGGATCGGGGCGCAGCCGAACAGTACTCGGAACAGTTTAATGCCAGCATGCCTCCCGACTACACGGTAGCCTCCATGGACGAGGAAACATTCAACGAAAAAATCGTTAAACTTCTGAGGGAGTACGATTCCGGAACTTCAAATTTTTCTGAAATTGGAGACTCCCAGTTAATGAAGGCATTGACGGCTGATGAATCAATCGCCTCGGCCCAAGCGAGCATGAAATTTCTCAAAGATTATTATCCCGAAGGGTACTTTCTGGTGGTAAATCAAGTGCTGAAGACGTACGAAGAACAGCCAATGTTTGTAAACTTTTTTCTGCGCTCCATGGACGAAGCGGGTCGGCTAGATTTCGTAGTCCATGAACTTTCGCACATTAGCGACCTCAGCCATCCGGAATGCACTGGCTATGGGTATGTCATCGAAGATAAATTTATCAGCATACCGGAAATTGACGCGCCGCAGGGCGATGAATTGCTGAAATATATTTCCCAAAGCGCCTCCATGGACGAAAAATACCTAAAAGAGAGCAAACAGAAGATATACACCACCCTTGATGAAATTAATTCATACACTAAAAGCGTCCGTGTGGCCAGGGCATACATCCGCTATCAGACCGGCGTGATCGATGAAGACGCTCCCCAGGCCTTGTCGCGTCAGCTGTATTACCTGTCCTTGCATCTGAAAAATATCAAAGACCACCATCCTGATGCCTGGCAGGCGCTGATGCGGGACAAAGGGTTCGCCTATGTCATGGCCCGGCTGGTATCTATGGCGAAAACGGAGTTGCAGGCGGCGAAAGATGAAGGCGTGAGCGGGTCGGCGGGCACTGATTTCGCGCTATCAATCGACCAGAACCTGGCGTTGTTTGAACAAAAGCAGGCGCTGTTTGACGAACTCTATGCGGCTACCGGTCTGGTGGGCGGACTGGAAAATTATACCCAACCAGAACTTTCTGAACTGGGGGTGACCATTGAGAAATTTTAAATGACTGAAGTATTATGAACGGACACAACAGAGAGAATATTTATCCCGGTCTCCACGTAGCCATCGTCCTGAAGCAAGATCAACCTACGGGCAGACTCACTGAGGGTGTGGTTAAAGACATTTTAACCAGCTCTCCAACCCATCCGCACGGTATCAAGGTGCGTTTGGAATCCGGCGAAGTCGGGCGGGTACAAATTATTTATTAATGTTATGTCCATCACTAAAAACCTCATCGCGCCTTGCGGCATGAACTGTGCCATCTGCGCCGGTTATTTGCGGAAAAATAATAAATGTCCGGGATGCCTGAACAAAAACAAGAACAAGCCAGCAAGTTGCGTTTACTGCGTAATAAAAAAATGCCCCAAACGCCTACGCAATGGCTGGGAATATTGCCATAAATGTGATTCCGTCCCATGCGACAGGCTTGAACGCTTGGATAAACGTTACCGCACGCACTACCACATGAGCATGCTGGCGAATTTAAAATTTATAAAAAGCAAAGGTATGCGGGCGTTCCTCGCTGACCAGCGCAAGCAGTGGGCGTGCAGGAAATGCGGCGGGACTGTCTGCTGCCACAACGGCCTGTGCTACTCTTGCCAGCTGGATAAACTCGAGGCTAAAAAACGAAAATACCAATGGGACGAATGAATATAATTAACGGGATAAAAAGGTGTCCCTTATAAAACAAGCGGCATTATCCTGCATCAAATTCGCAGCAAAGACTGCTTGGCGCCTAGAGCTGCGACGGGAGCGGATCGGGCACATCTATAACGTGCCGGGAGCAAGTAAATACGCTATATTCAGGGAAACGGTCTCCACTGTACCGCACCGCAACGAACAGCCGGCTGTGCTGGTGTTCGGTTTCAGGCTGAAGCTCATCGGTTCCAATATTTTCTTTCATTGGCTATTTCAGCGTGTCTGCATACTGACCACGCCGTTCTGGAGCGGATTCCCCGGTTTCCACACGAAATTATGGATGGTCGACCCACTGACAAAAAACTACCTGGGGGTTTACCAATGGCTGGACCCAAGCGATGCGCAGGGATATATACATTTCCTGATTCCAATTATAAATGTATTTTCGAAAAAAAATTCAATCTGGTATCAGTTCTACCCAGATACGCAACTGGATCATTTTCTCCAAAAAATACGCGCTTCCAATTCCGAATCACAACCGTCTTTTTACAGCACTAAAATCATAATTTGGTAAACTATACCCAATCTCATCCTGGTTTAATGTAAGACGTATTGTCAGCTATAAAAAAGAGTCCGAACGGTTCGGACTCTTTGTTATTCTTACCGAAAAATGATCAGCCGCGGCATTTATATCGCTGCATCTGGATAGCCTTGATGCTGCGGCCAAGCTGACGGCTTAAGGTGCGGTCGCTCGGACGGTTCTTCGCCAGGATGATCCGTTTCTCCTTGTCGCTCCAGATTACCCGCTGGTTCCGGACATTATACGGATTCGCCCGGTTGCGTTCATGGTACGCCTGTCGCTGTTTGCGGCGCTTCTCCTTGTGGTTGCGGCGCCAGGTATTTTGCGTAGCGTGGTACCGGTCACCGTTTTTTCGACGCCAGTTTCGCTGACGCCGCTGGTCAGCTTGCCGCCGAGCGGCGTCATGACGTACAGAGCGCTCTGTCACATCCACTCTTTCCAAAGTACTGCCCTCCATCACAAGTCAAGGTGATAATTGGTCATCCTAACTTATCCGCCACATCCGGTCAAGTGCCGAAACGACCATTGACCTTTTAGCCGAAATACCGTACCATTGTTCTGGTTTACGTCTCATATATCAGTGCGGCTAGGGTGGTCAATCTGACCCCCCTCCCCGACCCCCAAATACACACAACCATGCATTTTTATTTTATCCTGCTCGTAGTCCTTATCGCCATTTCAGCGTTCTTTTCCGGTTCGGAAGTTGCCCTGCTGTCCGTCAGTGCCGTCCGTGTCCGGACCCTGCTCAAGGAAAAACGAGCCGGCGCCACCGCCCTGGCAAAACTGAAACACATGCCGCGGCGCATGATCATCACCATCCTGATCGGCAACAATGTGGCTAACATCTCAGCAGCCTCGATCGTCACCATCCTCACGAACCGTGTTACCAGCTCGATCAGTATCGGCGTCGCGGCCGGCCTCCTGACACTGGTCCTGCTGATCTTCGGGGAAATCACGCCAAAAACCCTGGCCAGCCGGTATACGAGCCGGCTCTCTCTTATCGTGGCCCGGCCAATCTTGATTTTGAATTACACACTCTACCCGCTGGTCGTGTTCCTGGACTGGTTGGCGGAAAAACTGGAAAGCTTGGTAAAAGTCAAACCGCATGATCCCATCACTGAAGAGGAGATCAAGACAATGATCGAATACGGCGTGGAACACAATATCGTCTCCCAAACCGAACAGCTGATTATCAACCGGGCGTTGATGTTTGCCGATACGACAGCCCGGACCGTCATGATCCCACTCCAGGATACGGACTCCCTGGACGCGTCCATACTGGTCCGCGACGCTTTACCGCAGATTATCGCCAGCGGCTACTCACGGACACCGGTCTACGAGGGCCGGCCCAATAATATCGTTGGCGCCGTACTCATCAAGAACATCGCCCGGGTATTTATAGAGAACGGGGGTGACAAGCCGCTTTCCGCAATAATGGTGGATATCCCTTCAGTGCCGGACGTGATCCGTATCGATTACCTATTTAAAATTCTCCAAAAAACGCGGAAGCACCTGGCCGTCGTCCATGACGACAGCCATCAGGCCATCGGCATCGTCACGCTGGAGGACCTGATCGAGGAGCTGGTCGGGGAAATCGCGGACGAGAGCGACGAGTCTGACAGCCAGTAATTGCCTCTTCCCGTACATATATAAAAACGGTAACCTGTTCTGGTTACCGCCGGACGAATGGGCCGATCAGTCTTTTATGCTGGCTGATAGGGCTTTTGGCGTACCGGGCAGTCATCCACCCGGCATAAGGTACACGCTTCAAAACGATCGTTGGTGGCCGTAAAAAGTAGCACTGCTTCACCGCAGGGCTTCCCTGACCCGCTCCAGTAAAATGTGCACCCGGGCAGGAAAAAATCCCTCAAAGCCAGAAGCGCATCGACGCCCAGTTTTGTCTCAGGACCTACCATGGCCGGTTCTCCAGTGGTTATGGACATGAAAAGAAGTTTGTACACTATACCAACACGGCATCCAACTGTCAATTTGGCTGTCCTGCAGTGTTCACATGATGGGTAATTTACTGGTTGGGCTAGACAGTGTAGAGTGTAGGTATGATTTCCCAGGAAACATTCGAGTCATTCATCAGCGAGGCCGTATCCTTAGTGCCCGCTCTAGTACGTGAACGGATAGAAAACGTCGCTTTTGTCGCGGAAGACGAGCCGGTCACGCCGAGCGCCAGAAACAAACAGGCCCGGTCACGCGGCCTGCTCCTCGGACTATACGAAGGCGTCCCCCTGCCCGGACGCGGGCCCTATTACTCCGGCGTCCTGCCGGACAAAATCACGATTTTCAAAAACGCCATCGAACGGGTGGCCGGCCCAGATCCGGAAAAAATACGCCTGCAGGTCCACGAAGTTATCTTCCATGAAATTGCCCACTACCTGGGCATGAACGAATCGGCAGTCAGACAGTGGGAGCACCGGAGGAAAAAAAACCAGCTTTCCAAACGCTGATCATGAGGTTACCTGCCGGGGAAATTAAAAAACGCGCCAAAATCGCGCAGAAAAAACTGGCCGCCTGCGATCTGTGCCCACGGCAGTGCCGGGCTGACAGGACGAATGGCCAAACCGGATTCTGCGGGGCCGCGGACCGGATGATTATTTCCCACATCGGGCTGCATCACGGCGAAGAACCGCCGCTTTCTGGCACGCGCGGATCCGGGGCCGTCTTCTTCACATACTGCAACCTGCATTGCTGCTACTGTCAAAACTGGCAAATCAGCCATCCGCCAGCCTCTGCTCCGCAACATGAATACACTCCCCATGCTTTAGCCGCTGAAATGGTCAAACTGCAAAAACAGGGAGCGCATAACATCAATTTGGTATCGCCGTCGCATTATGTCCCGCAGATAATCGCCAGCCTGCACCATGCAATCCTGGGCGGGCTGGAAATCCCGATTATATACAACACCAATGGTTACGACTCGGTTGAAACGTTACGACTGCTTGACGGCATCATTGACATCTACCTGCCGGACCTGAAATACGCCCATGATGCCATGGCAAAGAAATATTCACAGGCGATAAACTATGCACTATACAACCAGTCGGCTATCAAGGAAATGTACCGTCAGGTCGGCCGGCTGAAACTTGACGCATACGGCATTGCCACCCAAGGCCTGATTGTCAGGCACTTAGTCCTGCCGGGCAACATTGCCGGCAGTCAGGCGAGCCTGGAATTCCTGGCCGGCTTATCACCGGATATACATCTCAGCCTGATGTCCCAGTACCGGCCGGAATACCGCGCGACACGTTACCCGGAGCTGAACCGGAAAATCAATTCCACGGAATATGATAAGGCACTGGCCAACGCCGAACACCTGGGACTGTCAAACGGCTGGCGCCAGGAATTTGAGAGCAATGAAATGCTGTTCCCTGATTTTGAGAAGAGCCGGCCATTTAACTGGTGCGATGATGACAGTAATAAAAAGCGTACGGTCTCAAAAAACCAACTATAATATGATATGATTAAGGCACTATGATCGCCTTTCACGTTTTGATATTAATCCTGGGTTTGGCCATCCTGATCGCCGGCGCCGAGTCGATGGTACGCGGCGCATCGTCGCTGGCGAAACGGTTCGGGATTTCCCCGCTGGTCATCGGCTTGACCATCGTGGCCTTCGGCACGTCCATGCCCGAGTTGGTCGTCAACCTTTTTTCCGCATTCCGGGGCAGCGCTGACCTGGCTATCGGCAATATCATTGGCAGTAATATTTCAAACATACTGCTCATCCTCGGCGTCTCGGCGACGATCGTCCCGCTGGCTGTCCACCGCAACACGACCTGGAAAGAAATACCCTTCGCCCTGCTGGCGGTCGTACTGGTCTTCCTCATGGGGAATGACGTGCTCCTGGACGGCGCGGTTCGCGACATCCTGAGCCGGACGGACGGCATACTGCTGATCAGTATGTTCATCATCTTCATGTACTACACCGTCAGCATCGCCAAAGTCGATACCGGCTCCGAACAAGGGTCGGTACGCCTGTACTCCGTCAACATGTCGACGGTACTGGTCATTAGCGGTCTCGTGGCTCTGTTCCTCGGCGGAAAACTCCTGGTGGACGAGGCGGTCGTGTTCGCCCGCCTGGCGGGCATGTCTGAGGCGCTGATCGGACTGACCATCGTGGCGATCGGCACCTCACTGCCGGAGCTGGCCACGTCGGTCATCGCCGCCCTGCATAAGCAAAACGATATCGCCGTCGGGAATATCGTCGGGTCGAACATCTTCAATGTTTTCTGGATCCTGGGTTTGACCAGCACCATCCTGCCCCTGCCCTTCAATTCGGCCATCAGCGTGGACGTATTGGTCTCGATCCTGGCGACGTTCATCCTGTTTATCGCCATGTTCATCGGCAAACGGCATACGCTACAGCGTTGGCAGGGCGTCTCCCTCCTGCTCCTTTACGCCGGGTACATGGTCTACATCATCACCCGCGGGTAATCTGTCTGCTGTCTTTCCAGAAAAATAATTTCAATAAATAAAAGAAGCGCCGTTTTCCACCGAAATGGAACGTGCGCTTCATGTCAGAAACTTGCTTGGTGCGCCTACTCACCCGTCTTTGGCAATGTACCGGGCCACCGAACAAAGGTTCCAGCTGATGCTGAATACCGATGTAAATATGACGAGGATCTGCAGGCCGAAGACAGCACGATACGCGAATAGGTCGTGGAAATCCAGCGCAGTATTAATCGCCGCTGTCATCAGCCACAAAATGTTCCGGACACTGCTGAAACTCACCAGAAACACGCAGAACGTAACGGCAATGAGTAGTGGGACCAAGGCTTTAAAACGCCGAGATCTTTTCATCATCACCTCACTTCTTATCACCTTTGTAGACCGGCAGGAGCCCCTCGCTGTTTTCCTGAGTCATCGTCTGGATCACTTCCAGGAAAGGATATTCCTTATCCGCGTAGGCGAACCCCAGAAATATATTTTCGATATTCTGGTAGTACGAAAATCCCTGAAGGCGGATGAACTCGTCTAGACCCTCGGGCTTAAATCGTACCATCTTGGAAACGATGACTTTCGCTTCCGACGGGACCGTGACGCGTACCGGCAGAGTGGTGATATACGCCACCTTCACCAACGGATTCGTCCAATACCAACCCGGGACTTCCTGGGTCCAAATCTTCCCATTGCCGGCATCATAACAGATGCCAATCTGATTGACGCTGGTATGATTCATAAAAGGAAGATAAACGAAGAAAAAGGCGAGCACGATCAGCGCCGCGATTGCAATTCCGGCCCACATGAGCAAATTCAAGATTTTCATCCTACAAACCTCCGTTTGATGTGATTGATTTATTATCTACACAGTTCTTATTGCCAAATATATCAAAGAGCTGAAAATATAGCCTACCAGTATACAATATTTGATATTAATGTCAAGAGTTAATTGTAGATAACAATGTAATTTAACAATCTATCTCCCTGCACTGATAATTAATATGTGCACAACTACCCTTGACAAACCACCGATAATGAGGTAGGCTGTCAGGTTCTTTGCGCATACTTTGCCAGGCTGACCATCGCTGATATCTGAATATATCCGCGGTGGCCAGATTGGCACTAAAACACATTGAAAAAACACTGCGGGTTGGGACGGTCAAAAAAAGCCGATCTGGTAGTCCATAACAACCACAGTGAAAAACACTTTTCCCAAAGGAGGTTTGCTTGAAAAGCAAATCTGTTATCCTCTCCGTTCTCGTGCTGTTGGCGCTCGCCATTTGCACGACGCTCATGGCCGTTCCGCAGTGGGATCGGCAGTCGCTCACGCCCTCGGACATCTCTTACCTTGAAATGTACCGTGGGATGACCGATGAGCAGGCAGTTGCCAAAGCCTGGGTGCATGTCTGCGGTCGGAACAGAGCGCTGTACCCCGACCTGAATCTCGTCAGGCCTGGCGATGCGATCCTTTTGCCTCTGGCAAAAGACGTCTACGTCGCTCAAGCCGGCGGCAGGGATTGTATGTGGGAAGCGGCGAAATATTACGTCGCTACCACGGTCAAACCCTACCTTACCGGTATGCTGATCCAGCCGACTCCGCCCAAACCGGAAACGGTGAAAGTGGAAGTACCCGTTACCGTCCCCGCCGACACAAGCTGGTGGGAGAAACACTGGTACTTGTGGCCGATTGCCATGGTCATCTTCTGGCTTCTGTGGCGCGCCAATCGGAGGAAGCCGGAGCCTGAAGAGGAGCCGACGTATGCCTTCGACGACTATCCGCCCGACTATGCGACGGCGGATAACGAAGAAGTGCGCGAGGCTGTCCAGGATTCGATTGACCAGTCGCTGGGCCGGAACTTCGAAGTGCTGGATACGGTTCGCGGACGCATCAACGGCACCCAGCGAGTCTTCTTCTCCAACGGCACCTGCCGCGACGAGGAGTTCGAAAACGCTGAAGGCGTCTGCGCCACCGTCCGGGACAAGAAGACCGGGCGTATCCGCAAGGTCTACTGTCTCTGGGCTTGCCTCAATCCGCTGGCTTCCAGCATCGACTCCGACTTCCAGGGCACCTTCACCCCTGAGGGTGAATTCCAGACTGCCGACGTGATCCCCCGTATCTCGGTGGATCAGGTGGATGCGTTTAACCGGCACATCCGTTCCGGTGAGACAAATCTATCGATCGACGATCTGCCTGGTAACGACCTGCCGGAACCGAAAAAGGAAGTGACTCCGGATACGGAGACCGCTACCACGGAAGTCCCGGCCACGACGACCACTGCTTCGGCGCCCGATCCTGAACATCAGCTGGTCAGGATCAAGAACTGTCAGATCTCCAAGGGTCGCATGACTCTCGGTGATTTTGAAGGGACCCCCGCCCAACTGGACAAGGTGCTCGACACCCTGTCCCGCCACGCGCAGTCCCTCGACGACAGCAAGCCGGCTGCTGACACCCCGGCCAAAAAAGAGGAATAACACCTCCTAAGCACATTATCGCCGCTACGTAAAACCGTAGTGGAAGTGGTATTCAAGTAACCGCGCCGCCTGTATAGAGTGTTCAACTCACTCACAGGCGGTTTTTATTTTGTTACCTCTCGAAATTTTCGAACCGATAATATTACCTTGAACTGAAAAAATCGGTGATGAAAATTTCGCAAGAGGTAACAATCCCGAGGCATAGCTAAAGCGATGCCGAGGGATCCCCTCAGTCTCAGCGCAAAAAATTTTCTGGAAAAAATATCCCGAGGAACATCATGACGAGGGATCTCTATGCCCCATCCACGAGCGGGAAATTAAAAAAACGGCTGCCGATTGGCAACCGTTGTATTCGCTGTGAACAATCCCTCCTAAATACTGACTTTCGGCAGCGCCTTGGCGCCGATGTCCGGCCGGACATACTTGCCCGTAAAATGGATAGTCCCGGCCGCCTTGTACGCGCCGGCGATTGCATCTTCCAGCTGGGGGGCCACATGAGTCACGTTGATGACGCGTCCCCCGGCCGTCTCATACAAGCCGCTTTCCGTACCGCGGGCCGTACCGGCATGGTAAATGATCACGCCAGGCAAGCAGTCCTTGGCATCGTTGATGCCGCGAATGTCATACCCGGTCCGGTACTCGCCAGGATACCCGCCGGAAGCCAGGACGATGCAGGCGGCGGACATCGGCTTCCATTCCAATGAACACTCGGCGAGAGTGCCATTCGTACAGGCCAGCAGAAGCTGCGTCAGGTCGGATTTCAATAATGGTAATATTGCCTGGGTCTCCGGATCGCCGAACCGGACGTTGAACTCCAGGACTTTCGGTCCGTCCGCGGTCATCATCAGCCCGGCATACAGGCAGCCGGAAAATGGCATCCCTGACGACTCCATCCCCGCTAATATCGGCTGGAATATTTCCCGGCTGATACGGTCCGTCATCTCCCCCGTTACCCACGGAACCGGAGCGATGGCGCCCATGCCGCCGGTGTTCGGTCCGGTATCGCCCCGACCGACCGCCTTATGGTCCTGGGACGGCAGAAGCAATTTGAAATTCTTGCCGTCACACAGGGCTAATACGGACATTTCCTGACCGCATAAGCATTCCTCGATCACGACTGTCGCTCCAGCCTCACCGTATTTTTTCTCGACCATCATGTCTTCCAGCACGGCTATCGCCTGCTGGACATCCTGACACACTACGGCACCCTTGCCAGCCGCCAAACCGTCAGCCTTGATCACCAGCGGGAATTCCTGCCTGGACACGTATTCCCACGCTTCCGCGTATTCGGTAAACACCCGATACGCCGCGGTCGGTACACGCATTTTCTGCATCAGCTGCTTGGCAAACCATTTTGACCCTTCCAGCTGGGCCGCGTTGCCGGTCGGACCGAAAATGTTCAAGCCAGCCCCGCGGAACTCATCCACGATGCCAGTAACCAGAGGCAATTCCGGACCGACAATAGTCAGGCCAATCTGATGTTCCGTGGCAAAAGCCAGGAGGGCCCGGGTATCCGTCGGCTTGATCGGTACATTGGTGGCATAGCATTGGGTACCGGCATTGCCGGGGGCGACGTACATCTCCAGCGTATCACGCGATGTACGTAAACATTCCCACGCCAGCGCATCCTCGCGCCCGCCGCTGCCAACCACTAAAACTCTCAATTTGCTCACGAAAAACTCCTTCCTGATATATGGTAGTTAAAGGGCAATTAGATCATCTTGCACCATCCGGACCGATGAGTCAATACCAGACCGCATTTTGAGGATATGATACACTGACAGGTGTAACGTTTCGTGTATTCCAACGATTATACATACGCATGGATCCAGAAAAAAACAAAATACTTGAACTGGTAGCGCATGCTCAGGCCGGCGACGAGTTCAGCATGGGCGAACTTTTTGAGCGCTATCATCAGGCAATTTATCGGTTCCATGCCTACCGTGTCGGATCCGCTGAAGACGCGGAAGATCTGACACAGACAACTTTCCTTGAAATGGTTCGGTCGCTCCCCCAGTATCACCCGCGTGCCGGCATCAGCTTCTCATCGTGGCTGTTCAGCATCGCCAGATACCGCCTGATTGACTATTACCGCCGTCATGCAAACAACATTCCGTTTGATAAAGTCAGCCCCGACGAATACACCAGGATGCAGTCCGACACCACAAATCCGGACTATGATTCCAGAATACCAATGATACGCCGTCAAATGCGCCAACTCCCGGAAAACTACCAAACCATTCTGCAGCTGACTTTACTTGAAGGATTAAACCTTCGTGAAGCGGCGCATGCCATGAAAATTTCCAGTCTGCATGCTCGCGTGCTCAAGCACCGTGCAATAAAAAAACTCAAATCTTTAATGCCGGAGTACTCATTTAATTATGAACAAACCGACCAACCATAAAAAACCTACTGACTTCGGCGTGTTATTCAAACATTCCCTGGACGACCAATTGCCGCAAACCAAAGTAAAACGGTTAAAAAATACTGTCTTGGTCGCTTTCCGGCAATCCCAAATTGATACGTCTCCCCACGCAACTGAAGAAAAATTTATAAAGAACCGCTCATTTTTTAATAAACTAATATTACGACCCATGATCCCAGTCATCATCGCTATCGCTCTGATAATTACCGGTACTGGCACGGCTATCGCCGCCGACCAAGCCAAGCCGGGCGACGCCCTGTACCCCGTTGATCGCGCGATTGAACGCGTCACGTATAATTTCGCTTTCAGCGATACATCCAAGGCGAATATGCTGGTGAAATTCGCCGCCGAACGTGAAAACGAACAGAAAAATCTGACTGAGGCCGGACGGATTGCGGACGCCCAGCAGGCTAGCGTAGATACCAAACAGGCTTTGCAGAACGCCGCCGAGGTAATCGCCCGCGTCCAGGAGGAAAATCAGGAAAGCAGCCAGACCAGGGCTGGCCAAGCATTGAACACCGTGGAGGAAAAACTTCTTGAGCTCCAGAACCGTTTTACCGAACGCCAACGGGAAGAGGTGAAAAACAGGGTAAAAAATGCCGTTGGTGAAGTTGAAATCGAGGCAACAACCAAAAACGGACAAACAACCGTTATTATAAAATTTCATAGCCAGGAAATCCGCTACACACTTAATACCACGGACAACGATGCTATCATCGCCTCTGTCCAGGAGCGGACCGGATTGGGCACTGATGACATCAGGGCGCTCATCCGAGTGACCGCCGATGACAGCAGTACGGCAGATACAGAAACGGATGATACGCCGGGATCGGAGGAAACGCCGGCCAATATCAACACCGATACGAATACCCCTAACCTGACTAACCAGAATAACAACCTCAACTACGAACATAATTATAATAGTAACTATAATAACGGCGTCAACAACGACTTTAACTACAATTTTAACGGTAATACCAGCAGCGGGAGCCAAAACGCCGATCAGGGAAGCTCCGCCAATGGTCAGGACGACCAAGACCAGAACCGAAATATAAATGAATCGGGAGACTAGTTTCGGGACCATGTGCCTCACCCGCCAGTACTCCTGGCGGTTTTTGGTCTCTTGACTTATGGTATACGCATAGTACACTTACGCAAAGTACTTTTTTTACACCCAAGGAGGCGGACAATGAGCCGAACGTCAAATTGCCAGGAAATTTCTATACTCCTCCAGATCCAATGGGAACTCGCCAAACAGAAGCATTACCGATTAATGGCTGGAGTGGTGCTGGGACATGAGCCGACCGAACAAGAAGTATTCATATACTATACGGAGGTGTTCGCCGAACGGTTCCGGATTGAATGGCAAATCGCCCAAGACGCCCTGGTCCGTTTGTTAGCCGGCGTCCAGCTCGGCCACAACCCGTCATACCGTGAAGCGTTTGAATATTACAACAAACGGTTCGGCGAGGAATTCCGCAATGCCTGGCTGATCACTCAGTCGCCCGAAAATCGCTGGTTCGCCGGCGAAGCGCTGCATCATTACCCGACTGGCAAGGAGGCGTACGTACATCTCCTGAAGGTCTGGGCTAATCCGACGCCTGAATTGGAGCGTGCATAAGCACGCCCCTTTTTTATTCAGCAAAAGTTGAAAAAAATGGCGAAATTCATTATAATAATGTCATGCTCGAAGAAACCAAAGAAACATCAAAAACCACGGAGGATATCAAACCAATTATCGAGGTGAACCACCTGAGCGTCACCTATTTTATGGGCAGGTCTAATGAGGTCAAGGCGCTGCAGGATGTCAGCCTGAAAATATACCCCGGCGAATTTATCGTCTTTTTCGGCCCGTCCGGCTGCGGCAAATCAACCCTGCTGTATTCCATCGCCGGCCTGGAAACCCATGCCCGCGGGGATATTGTCGTGGACGGCAAAAACGTGGCCAAGCTGAAAAAAAATGAAATCGCCGAATACCGCCAGAAAAAAATCGGCATGATTTTCCAGGCTTTTTACTTGATTAATTCCCTGTCCATCATCAAAAACGTCGTCCTGCCGCAAATCGCCATCCAGGCTGACCGCATCGCGCGAATGGCAAAAGCGAAAAAACTGCTGGAACATTTTGAGGTCGGCAGCCAGGCGGATAAGATCCCTTCCGAATTGTCCGGCGGCCAGCAGCAGCGAGTCGCCATTTGCCGGGCGCTGATGAATGACCCCCAGATCGTTTTGGCGGACGAGCCGGTCGGCAACCTGGACTCCAAGTCTTCCCGCGACGTCATGGAATTGATCGGCGAACTGAACTCCGAACAACACAAGACCATCATCCTAGTTACCCATGATCCGTCCCACCTGAACCTGGCCCACCGTATCTTTTACATGAAAGACGGAAAAATTATCGACATCAAGGTCAATAGTGCCATTACTCCGGCCGTGGAAGAGGGCTGGGGGGCTAAAACTGCGCCAAACGTATCCAAAGAGCTTGAACTGCTGATCCGCACCTATTCCGGCATCGCTCCGGGACAGCTTGGTGGCTTGCTTATCCCCTTCAAGGCCAAACAGGTCGTCGCCGAAGTGCTGACCGGCATGTCTGCCGAAGAATTGAATAAAATTGAAAAACAGGTCCAACAGATGATGCTTTCCAGCTTGGAAGACAAAGACCGGCTAGTCTCGTTCCTCGACCGGCCGGCTGCCGAAGGGGGTATCGAGCTGGACAAACGCACCGCCGTCAAGCTGGGGGAGAAAATCGAGCGCGTCCTGGAAGAAATCCGCGTCCTCCAGAAAAAGGAAAAGGACCAGCGCGAAGGAAAGGTCCGTGGCGTGGACAAGCAGGCTGCCGAAGCTCGCAGTTACCTGCTGGAAACGTTCGCCGTCGACCTGCATGACCAGCGCCAGGTCCAAGCCATGGATAAGGTTATTTCCCAGCGCCTCGCCAATAAAATCGACAAGGACCAGCTGGGTGATCTCCTGCACGCGGCCGTACCGGCCGGCCCGTGCTTGGACCGCCGCATCGCCCGCAAGATGGCCAAACATTTCGAACTGCTTATGCTGGGTAAATTTTCCGGATAATTTATGAAAATCAGCGATCTCCTGACATTATCAACGAGGATGTTCACGACCCGCCCAATGCGGACGTTCCTGACAATTTTAGGCGTCAGCATCGGCATCGGCGCCGTCCTGTTCTTGGTGTCGTTGGGCTATGGCATGCAACGGGTCATCCTGAGCCAGATCACCACTGCTGACGCGCTGCTCAGCCTGGACGTAAGTCCCGGCTCCTCCGGCCTGATCGGCCTCAACCAGCAGAACGTGGACAAAATCGGCACAATCGAGGGCGTGACAGAAATTGCCCGGCTAAAAAACGTTTCCGGCCAGCTTGGGTACCAGGACCTATCCAGTGATTCGATCATCCGGGTTGTCGATCCACCGTTTTTTCGGCTCAATGGCACGTCAGCGGCGTATGGGACGCTTTTTTCCGCGGATACGGAGGCCAACCTGGTGATCTCGACGGCTACCGCAAAACTGTTCAACGTTCCGCCGCAGGATATGATTGATAAAAAAATGTCCCTGACCCTGAATATCCAGTCCGCAGAACAGATTAACGACGATGGCACGCCAGTCACGACCACGGTCACCTTCCCCCAGCCGTTCACAATCACTGGGGTAATCGATGACCCAGTGTCCAGCGTCGTCTACGTGCCTATGGGCATGGTCCAGAGTCTGTCCGCTGTTTCATCGTTCGACTCCATCAAGGTAAAAGTGGTCAGCCAGGACCAGGCGACCGGCATTCGCGAACAGATCATAAACCAGGGTTATATCGTCACTTCGCTCTCCGACGTCATCACCCAGGCCAACCAAATTTTCCGAGTTCTCCAGATTATCCTGGGTTTGTTCGGCCTGATCGCGCTGATTGTCTCCGCCATCGGCATGTTCAACACCATGACCATTGCCCTACTGGAGCGTATCAATGAAATCGGCATCATGCGTTCGCTCGGCGTCACGCGCAGCGACATCCGCAAGATGTTCATTATTGAATCGATGAGCATGGGCTTCTTGGGCGGAGTCGGCGGCGTCCTGATCGGCACGCTAGGCGGCGTGTTGGCGAATATCGGCATCAACCTACTGGCTAAAAGTTTCGGCGGACAGTCGCTCAACCTGTTTTACCGGCCATTGTGGTTTATCGCCGTCATCATCGGCTTCTCGACCTTTGTCGGATTCCTGACCGGGCTGTTCCCGTCCCGGCGCGCTGCCAATATTGACCCACTGGAAGCCCTCCGATATAAATAATTCGATTCATGAAACAAGCACCAGCCGAAAAAAAATCACCACCGGCAGCCGATAAAAAAATCCGGCGGCGTCAGGCCATGGCCATCTACCATGCCGCCTACATTTCGTTTTGCTTCGCCGTATTGGCGGCCAGCGTATTTATTTTCTTCCATTATACCTCCACGCTCCAGGCTGCCGGCGATCCGGCTAACCCGGTCATCAGTACCGTCTCCGTGCAGGAGACATACAATACCCAGACGACCATCACCTGGATTACCGATGCCGCCTCGGATTCGTATGTCGTATATTCAACCCATGCTGACATGTCCGGACAGACCGAGCTCCATATCAGCTCGCCATTGGTCACCAATCACAGCATGACGGTCAGCGGCTTGACGGCGGCTACAAAATATTACTTCTACGTCCGATCCGGCGCCACAGTCGACAACAACGCCGGCAGTTACTACAGCCTGACCACGTCAAACGACCTGGTGCCGCCGGTGATTTCGTCTATCTCAGTCAGCCCGATTGCCGATACCACCGCGGTCGTCCACTGGATCACCGACGAAAAAGCCACGGGGGCCATCCAGTACGGCACGGCCACGGGCGCTTATACCGTCAGCAATGACAGTGATTCGTCCCTGAACCTGTCCCACTATATCCTCCTGACCGGCCTGACGAACACGACAAAATATTACTTCATCGTTTCCAGTACGGACGCCTCCGGTAACGTCACCGCCAGCACGGAAAACTCCTTTACGACACTGGAAACGTTGACCCAGGAATCGGACGTCCAACTGCGAGAGCAACAGGCGCGGACGCAATCATTGGACATCACCGCGCCGACCATTACCGCCGTCACTGGCAAAGCCAATACCGACGGATCAGTGACGGTTACCTGGACCACCAACGAAGAATCAAACAGCTTCATCCAGTACGGCACTACCACCGATTATGGGGACATCACCGGCAATTGGGAATACACCACCAAACATTCATTGGACATTAGCGCCCTGGACGCCAATACGGTCTACCACTACCGGGTCACGTCCGTCGATGCCAGCAAAAATACTGCCATTTCCCCTGACGCGACCGTACAAACCGTCCCGTCGTCCAAACTCTCCAACCAGTCACTGCAGGACATCATCAAGGAAAAGGACGACCTCCTGTCAACACTGTCACAAAAAGCTGACACCAATACCCTCGAATCAACCCTGCAGGACCAGTACGCGTTCATCCAGGACCTGGCCAAAAACCTGCCCACGCCCGCCATTGCCGGGGAACCACGGGTCGAAACGACATCCACCAGCGCGACGGTCTCCTGGACATCAGACAAGGACTCCAACTCCCTCGTGGCCTTGGCAACAGCCGCCGAATTCCAGCAGGACGCTAATGCTCCATATCCCCAGCTCATCGGCGACCCCAACACGTACACGACCAACCATACGGTCATCCTGACCAACCTCCAGCCGGCTACGGTCTACCACTACCAGATCCGCTCAAAGACACAGGTCAGCCAAGAAACCAAATCCATCGACTTCTCCTTCAGCACAAAGGACCGGCCGTTTGAAATATCAAACTACACTATTGACAAAACCAGCGGCGACAGCGTTGTTTTCCGCTGGACGACAAACGTAGACTCTGATTCACTCGTCCAGTACATCCCGTACCGCAACAATATCAAGATGGTCGACGAAACCAAGGCCCTCGGCGATACTGCCCCGACCACGATCCACCAAATCAGCGTCCCCGACCTTGAAGCGGGTACCGTCTATGACATCGAGCTGAAAAGTACGGTGGCCGACGGGACCGTCGCCACGAAATCCATTGACGCGTTCTCAACCGATACGGAAAACGCCCCTCCGCTGATTACGCAGATTCAGACAAATTCCGCCCTGTCGACCGGCAAGGACAGCAAGGTCCAGACCATTATTTCCTGGACGACTAACGAACCGGCTACCAGCCGCGTGTATTACCGCAAGGGCGTCGGCAATGCCACGGACGAACTTCCGGAAAAAACTCCGTCGGATGACTCGTATACGCGTCGGCATATCGTTGTCGTGACCGCCTTTGACCCGGGCGCAGTCTACCAGTTTAAGGTGGAAAGCATTGACTCAAGCGGTGCGACCGCCGTCTCAAAAGCGTTAACCGTCCTGACCCCCCAAAAAGAGCAGTCCGTCCTGGACGTCATCATCAATGCGGCCGAACAGACGTTTGGCTGGCTGAAAATGTTTAAACGTTAACGCCATGTTTCTCAACGCTCCGACGAATCCGACGCCATTAAAACACGTTGTATATCTCTTCATCACTACCCTGCTGGGCATTACATTGGGCATTATTGTCCATATCATCGTGGAAACGCTATATTTGAGTTGGGCCGTCCATGCCCGCCACGACATCGTCTGGCACTGGAGCTGCGCATTACATCCGGTCATCCAGATTGGCCTGCCCGTGCTCGGCGCCGTAGCCGGCTTGGCGATGGGACGTTTTTGGTGGCAATGGGTGTATGTCGACCGCCGTTGGGCAAAAGGGATAAACAATACTAACCCGCCAAAATCCTGATGGGGCAAAAATTTGTCATCTACTTTTTTCTCTTCGTTGGGTCCGCGGCCGGCGGCTGGGTGCCCACACTCTGGCATCAGAGCGTCTTTTCCGTAGCCTCCATCCTCGGCAGCATGGTCGGCGCGTTCTTCGGCATCTGGGTCGGCTACAAAATCAATCAAAGCATCGGGGGGTAACACCACCTGAGTGGCGAATTACCAACCACATGAAAACCCAAATCACCTATTTCGTCCATGGCACGACCACGGACAATAAAAAGAACCAGGTCACCGGTTGGTTACCTGGCAAACTGTCCGCGGTCTGCGAAAAACAATTACGTGAGCTAGCCGGACTCATCAAAGACAAGCGTTTTGATACAGTTTTTTGTTTTGATCTGAAATGGGCTGTGAATTCGGTAGAAACCACTTTTGGTTAGATAAATACAATTATTTCGGACAAAAGGCCGCACGAGATAAATTACGGCTACCGAACGTACGTCCGAAGGGAATGGCGATTTTTTTATCGGTACAGCGGAATACAAACCAGCTTTCTTGATAAATATCTCTTTCTTACCTACACTGAATGTATGGAAACAGCTAAAAGCATACATCACCGGGCAGCGGAGGAGTTTCATGCTAAAAATACTATACCCGAAGAAACGGCAGAACAACCTGCGGAAGTTTTTGACGTACACAATGAGCAGGAAATTGAACCACCGAGAAACCCGGTCGACCGTATCAGAGAAACCGCCGCTGAAATTGACAACGCAATCAAATCAGATCTTTCGGTAACCGTCGAGGCGCTGAACGTCGGTACTGAGCAAAATAAAAAAACTTACCAACCACCGAGCGACGGAAAACCGGTACGGACGATCCAGGAAATAATTGAAATGTACAGTACGAGGGGCCTGAAGCCATCCCTCACCGAAATCAGGGATGCACTCAGTGCGTCGCTTCCGGCGCAGCAGTCACTCGAGACGCAGCTCAAAGAAACGGACGAAAAACGCCTCGGCTTGATAGCTCAACAGAACGAGCTTGTGCAGAAAGAACGTGAGCTCGCGAGAGAGTTTGAGGAGGAAAACCGTCAGGGCTGGGTCCGCCGGCTGCGGAACAAAAAAAAACGTGAAGCTCTCCAACAGCAACTCAATACAACTCAGCGCTGGATCGAAGGATTGAAGTACGACTTAGACAGCTGCGTAAAAGTTTGGATGAAAGAAAACGATAGTCTCCGCACCATTACCAAAGAGCAGGAACAGGTAAAAAAAATCGCAGCGTGGAATACTGATACGGGTGTCGCCAATCACCACGACCAACTCATAGCTACGTTACAGTCTGACGAGATTGTTTCATTAATCTTCGACCGGTACCTCGGAGACGTACTCACTCCTGCGCTCGAAGAGCAAGTCAAAGAAAAAAAGTTGACAAGAGCGGAAGCAGACGAGTACCGCCGCTTGCAGCAGGGGATCCTCACGGGCGGAAACGGCCTCCCGTGGAACGCTACTGACACACAACGGCAAGAACCCAGTACCTGGGTCAATCGAATCCGGGAGCTGACCTCGAAGTGCAGCTACGAATTCGGCCTCGTACAGGACACGATCGAACGGCTCGCTACCTCGCACGTGAGGGACGGCTACGGTAAAATGACCATGCTGATCACCCAAGAACGCCAACACGATATTGCGTTGGCTGTGCAAGAGACGATGCTGCAGCAGCCGCTCAACGAAGAAACGGCAACATCCATCAAAGAAACAACCGGCCGCTGGGCGCACATCGACAACAACTCAATCACCACCAACCAAATCGACGGGTTTGAACTATGGAGGTACCTCCGCGAGCTCGCCTGTGAGAGCGGCGCCGTCACCCCTGAACTGATTGACCGCATTGAGAACGGTATTGTCCGGAAGCTCGAGCTGGAATTCAAACACAAGGGGGAATCGTGGTACGCGACCGGCGCGGCAGACCGGCTCGCCAAGCTCAACAACCCAGAGGCGCTCCCCTACCTGCTGCGGAGCGTCTCTGAGCAGGGGTCGAATCACACGACCGATACCATGGTCCATGCCATGATCTCGCTGCTCGAGAAATCCGATCCTAGGAAACGAGAATACGTGCTCGCTGGCCTACCGGAGAGCGAACGCCAGGTGCTCAGCCTGTTGCAAAACAAACAGTCCTACCTGCGGGGCGTCGCCGGCGTAGAGCACGACGGGTACACCATCGCGGAGCTCCTCAAACGTGGCGGGATGCTCATCGAGCACGAAGGCCTGACACGCACGCTGGAAATGAGCGGCGCTCCGGAGGACGACGTCAGAGACTTCTACCACCTCGACTTCCGCGGAGTGGAGAGTTTCGAAAAACTTAAAAACGTCGCACAGCTCTCCGGACGCGACAGCAAAGAGATCTTTGGGATCTACTTCAACGAAATTGCGAGCCACCTCTCCTTACACCAGGAAGACACACCGGACATCATTGCGCGGCTCGCGCAAGAAATGGATCTCGAGCCACTGGAAGTCTACCAAAAAGTCCGGCCGTACCTCCACAAGGCGAACATTGACAATCCTGAGACAGCGCTCACGGTACTGAAGAAAATCGGAACGGTGACCGGCATCGACAAAAAAAATATCATAAACGAGTACGTCGATAAATTCTACGATACAATTTTGGAGTGGGAGCCGTCGAGCATCAAGGTAGTCGATAAGCTCGCCGCGGAACTCGAGGTGCCGCGCGAGGATCTCATCGCGCCCCTCGCCGACCGGCGGCCATTCCTCGAAAACTACAACAATGACCTTTTCCGGGGCATCGCCTCCCCTGACGACGGCAACTACGGCGCACTCCCCCTCGCCCTCGCGCGGCTGCGGCTCGGCGAAGACGAAGCGGGGCTAAAAAAAATTGAAGCGATCTACGCGCAGGACGGCATGCGTACGGGCAAGTACGAACGTGAGCGCTTCCTCGCGAGCCTGATGTTCATCGGCAATACCGGACAAAATAAAAATGTCTACCACGCCATCAGCGCAGGATTCGACGGCCGACCAGAATCAACTCGGGCGATTCAGGATAGTATTAACCTCTACCGCACCGTCAAGGAAATCGAAAAAAAAATCGGTAACTACTTCTACTCGGGTAACTTGCTCCAGGGCGAACACACACCAGAACAGTCCCGGCAGGAGCTCCTCAACCTCTTCCTGAAGCTCGGTCAGGAATACCCGGACCAGTTCGTCAACCACGCGCACCGCAACGAGTGGCGAATGGTGCTCGGTGACGATCTCTTCAATGAGTTCCTCGCCGCCCTACCGAAAGACTCAGACGAGAAGCGGAACGCCTTCACCCACAACGAGTACGACCGCACGAGCGACTTTATCAACTACATGAGCCAGCGCGGCAGAAGCTCATTCAGCATTGAGCCGGATGAGTTCCGGATGGCCACGAAGTACGTCTCGAAATTCGGACTCTCGAAGACACCGATTCTCTACCAATACTACAAGAACATTCTCGCCTCAGAAGCGGACGGCACGCCACTCCCCGAGACCCAGGCAGCCGAAGGCCTCACCACCCCCGAGGCGCTCGAGCAGCGCATCGTCGCGATGAAGGAACAAATTTTCAGCGAGCAACCGATTACCGCCCTCGAGAACCTCACCGCGATCGATCTCGAAATCCTGTCAGCCATCACCGGCAAGAGTACGCACCGCTTCGACAGCGGCAGGCCTGATATATCTAGGATTATCAAGGACTTTAATGCTGCCGAGAAGCAGGGAGAAATCAAGCCGTCGCCGCCGGAGCACCAACCCTTCGATATCTCGACTGCTGACGTGGAAATAAAAATCGATACAGCAAAAGTTCAAAATGATTTCGATATCTTGAGCACGGAGACGCTCGAGGTGATCGAGCACCGGGGCGACGTCGGTTTCCTGAAAGAGAAAGCACTCGACGGCCTACGGCAAGAACTGACGAGCCTCGAGGAGACGCTCAGCAAGAAACCAGACAACCAATTCATTCAGAAAAAGTTGGAAGGATTCCGAGCGGTCGGAGAGAGGGTCAGCGCTGCAACATCGATGGACGCGCTGCTCAACGCCTTGCTCGATATCGAGCATGCCACCGCGGAGAAACGCGGGCTCGTCTCGGTGATGCGTGAGATCCTGCTCCAGCGTGTCTTTAAGCAGAACTACTCCGAGCTCATGGCGAACGGGTTCGCGGCCGCGCTCGAACGCGGCGTCAGCCCAGAGTCGATCCTCCGGCTCCTCAATATTCACGACGACTTCATCAAAGATCACGTCCTCAACATCGACCGAAAAAACGAGGAGCACCATTGGTCGGACGAAACGTGGGAAAAAATCACCCGCGGCCGCAAGAGCAGCAAGCACGTCAACCTCTCGAAGTCGTTCGAGCCGCACATCAAAGGCCTCCGCGAGGCGTCAAAAAATTTCGAGGTCATCGAGTCCGGCAAATTGAAAAACGTCCGCGCCATTCCCGACCGCGGGCTGATCGGTGAGATGTCCGGCTACCTCGCCGACGTCTGCTACACCGCTGTCTATCCACTCCTCAAGACACATCCCGAGGTCGTGCCGTACAAGTTCGTCGGCCGTGACGAGTCGACAAATGAGCCGAAGTTCATCGGCTCGGTGCTCGTCTTCGAACTCGAGGAGGCGAACGGCGACCGCGCCCTGCTCGTCCGCGGCTTCGACGTCCCGCAGGAAGAAAGAATCGACATCGCGAAGTTCATCGAGCAGTTCATGGACCAAATGGCAACAGTGGCGAAGCAGCGCGGCGCGAAAAAAGTTATCGTGCCGGGCCTCAATGGTGCGACGAGCAACTACCGCATGACCATCAACCACGTCGACAAGAACTACCGCCAGGGACAGCAGCCGGTATCACTGAAACAAAAATTCAATTTCAACGGCTACGACATTACGGACAACTGCTACACGGCACGGGAGGTACTACAATAAAATAGTATCTAACCATTTTTAGTACCACGCCCCCGGAGGGGTTTTTTTTAAAAATTATTTATCAGTATTGTGCCAAACTTGAAACCACAATTTCAAAAATTATATAAAATGCACGTATTGTGGATGACTACACTTATAAATATTATTAGCTTACGGCCAACCCGATATCCTTAAAAATCGATTGGCAGATTATATTGATATACCGTTCCTCCACGGCGAATCATATGCTGATGTAGAAAAACGGCTCAAAGACTTCGTAAAATTCATTAAACGGGATTACGAAGGGCAAAGTATTGCCATCAGCGCCCACCAGGCGCCCCAACTAGCACTGGAAGTTCTGCTTAATGGCAAAACCTGGGCCAAAGCCATCGCTGAAGACTGGCGCCGGACAAAGTCCTGGCAACCCAGGTGGGAATATGAAATAAAAAAGGCGGTCTTTTCGACCACCTTATCGATACTACATGTGCTGATCAAATGCTGTCCAGCGCCTGTTTCACGTCCCTGATAAGGGCATCAGAATCCTCAGTGCCGATGGACAAACGCGCCAGATTCGGCAGAACGCCGGACTGGGCCTTGATTTCGTCCGGAACGCTCAAGTGTGTGGTGAATGCCGGCACGATGGCCAACGAGTGCGTCCCGCCCAGACTGACCGCTTTCCGGAAAACTTGCAGGGCATCGATGAAGCGATATGCTTCTTCTTTGCCACCATCAACCAGGAAGGCGATCATTGACCCGACACCGGTGCATTGCGCGCAATACACGTCCCACTGCTCACCGTCTTCTGCCGCTAGTAACGACGGATGCATGACTCGAGTCACCCGCGGATGGCGCTGCAGGATCATGGCGATATCGGACGCGACCTTTGCTTCCTGGCCCATGCGCAGGGAAACAGTCTCGATCGACCGCTCCAGCAGGGCGCAGGCGTCCGCGGAAAATACCGGGCCGCTGGTGTACTGGAGAGAAAGAATCTCCCGCATCAGCGCCTCGTCACGGGTCAGCGCTACGCCGCCCAGCAGGTCGGAGTGGCCGCCGAGGAATTTCGTGGCCGAATATACCACCGCGTCCGCCCCGTGGAGAAACGGCGACTGGAACACCGGACCGAGGAACGTGTTGTCCACCACGACTAGCGGATTGCCGTTACACCCGGGGTACGAGGCGGCCAGGTCCGCGATCGCTCTGATCGGCGAATGCCGGATAATGGGATTCGAGGGCGTCTCAAGGAATACGACGCGCAATTTCATCTGGTGCTCCTGGATTGCCCCTTCCACTTCGGCCATATCGGACGTGTCCACCGGGACGGCCATGATACCGAACTTCTTCAGGATGGTCCGGAAGAAATCGTCCGTACAGCCGTACACCGGATTAGTGTACAACACCACGTCGCCGGGGTTGACCAGCGCCATAATCGTCGTGAATATGGCCGACATGCCGGACGGGAATACGCTGGCGAAACCGGCGCCCCGCTCCAGCTTGACCAGCGCCTGGCAGACGCTGACCGAATTCGGCGTACCGAAACGCGAATAGATGAACGGCGAGAATCCTTCGGCCGGAGGTTGCTCCAAACCGAGTAAGACGCGGAAGCGTTGTTCGAGAAGTTGCGCGGTCGGTGCCGCAAACGTCGATGTCCGGTAGACTGGTGGCACCACTGCTCCAAACTGATCGTTGTCCATTACGAAAACCTCCATAAAAAAAGTTGCCAAAGTACAAACGGAATTGAGTTATCTTAGCGATTTACTCCTCGCTTGTCAAATAAAAAACCAGCCCGTTTGTTCCACAGGCTGGCCAACACAAGAATGTATTATTTCTTAACGACAGTGCGGAAATGCCGCTTGGCTTCATCCAACGTACCGTGGAAAATAACGAATGTCTTCGTCAGTTTCACGATCGTGATCAGATTCAGGACCTTATCCTTCGGATTGAACAGGATCAGCTGCCCGCCGGCTTTGGTTATCTTCACGAGGATACTGATCAATGAACCAAAGCCGTTTGAGTTTATGCCGATATTTCCTGACATGTCCAAAATGATCTTCCTGATTCCCTGACCAAGTATCTCGTCGACCCGCTCGCACAGCTCAGCCCCATCGTCGTGAAATAACAACGCACCGCTCAGCTTGATGATGGTGATGTCACTCTCATGTATGATTTCAAGTTGGCAAGGTGCCATAGGAACCTCCATTCGAAATGACGAATATCATATAAACCTATGCCTAAACAGCGCCATTGTCAAGTCAGAAAAAATCAGAGCCCTGACGCGTACAACGCACAGGACTCTTTCTGCATATGGGATCATGTCCGATCCCAACCTATCTCACGGTTTACGCCTCCGCGAAAAAAGTACTGCGATGCCGATCCCGCACAGGAGAACAGCCAGTGCCATCCCTCCTTGTCCTGCTATCAGGGCAATGAAGGCGCCGAGGAGCATGACCCCAACGCTGATCCAGTAGGCCACCGGACGGCCCAGTACCGTACGCATGATGCACCTCCTCTCAGGCTATGGCTACCCCCATTTTCCCCTTTCCCGCCTCAGATGTCAATAATCCGCCGAAACGAATAAGGAACGAATTGCGTATTACCCATGCAAGCTGTACCATATACACGCTAAGTACTAACTTACTACATACATGAAATTAACCGAAGGTTCCCCAGCGCCAAACTTCTCCACTCCTGACCAGGATGGTTACCTGCATAAACTCGGCGACTACGCCGGCAAGTGGTTGTTGCTCTATTTCTACCCGAAAGACTTTACTCCCGGCTGTACTACTGAAGCATGTTCGCTCCGCGATAATTTTACTGAACTGCAAAAGCTCGTCAACGTCATCGGCATCAGCACGGATACCGTCGACAGCCACAAGAAGTTCGCTGACAAGTACCAGCTTCCCTTTACGTTATTGGCAGATAACGATAAGCGTATAACCAAAGCTTACGGTGCTGACGGCCTTATTTTTAACAAACGAAGTTCATTTCTCATCGGACCAGACAGCATTATCAAAAAAATCTACGAAAAGGTCAAGCCGGAACAGCACGCAGCGGAAATTATCGCCGACCTGAAAAAACTCCAGTAACGCACAACGACTCAATACTACTAAAGTGACAAAAAAGGGACGGGCTTGCCCCCACCTCTTTTTACTGCTTGACGGAAATCAACTTTTTGACTAAGGTGATAAAAACCAGGCAATGCCACCTTTATTTTGGTACATTTTCTAACAAGGAGGATGCAGTAATGCAGATCATTCACACCGACCAAGCACCCGAACCAATCGGGCCGTATTCGCAAGCCGTTGTCTCCAATGGCTTCTTGTTCCTATCCGGCCAGATCGCCATCAAACCCGGCGAGACGACACTGACCGGCGAGACCACCGTCGAACAGGCGGCAGTCATCTTCGACAATATTGACGCCATTCTGGAAGAAGCTGGCGTCACCAAGGAGAACCTGGTTAAGGTGGAAATCCTGATGGCGGATATGACCGACTTCAAAGCCGTCAACGAGGTGTACGGCAAATGGCTCGGCGAAAGCCGGCCGGTCCGCGCCGCCTACCAGCCGGCCAAACTGCCCCTCGGCGCTAAGATCGAAATCATCGTCACCGCCGAAGCGTAACATCAGCAACCATTTCGTCACGTAAATTCAGGACTGCAGCCCCCCCTCAAGGGCTGCTTTTTTATTACTTGACGGGAATCCAGATTGTTGCTAAGGTAACCCAATTCCTAAAAAAGAATCGATAATTGCTCTCTTAACCTTATTACCTACGGAGGAAATTCATGGCTCGTGTAGTTGTTGCTCGGAGCTGCGAGGTGCAGGCCCTGTTTGCACTGTTATGCTTCAAGCCGGGAGATATTCTTAGGGCAGCGAAATCGGTCCCGGAGTTTGTTAACCATCGTATGACCGCAAGCGAATTCCAGGGCGACACATCCGGCTACATTCAGGCGAATGGCACGACCCTGATCAGGTGGTGGGTCGGCGAAATCGCCGTTGTCCTGGTCAAGCAGGATAGTGAGGACGTTCTGCATGTTGACCTGATCGAGAAGCTCGACGGGTGGCAAGCAAAGGATCCCCGCTACCTGAAGCACCTGAACAAGATGCATCGGATCCTGGACGGTATTGCCAAGCATCTCGGATACAAGAAAATTGATCTTTCTCCCGATGATCCGTCCGTGACGCTTCGGCTGCGCGGTCTGGATAACGGCTTCGGATTCGGCAAGAACCTTTCAGGCGATACCCACTATCTGGCGGTGGTGACCATGCAAGCAATAGGCGCCGACCCTTTCATCCGTATTAGCGCAGGCTAGCCAGTGGCCGGTCCTTTTAATCTAAGCCCCGGTGTGTTGAAAATGCCGGGACTTTTTTATTCCCACACCACCATGGTGGGGGTATTACTTGACTTATTGCCGGTATTTGGCTAAGGTGAGGCAATACATAAACAAACACAGCCTTTTTTATTACCAAACCCGATTCCATTGGAGGAACTCATGGATCCAAGATTCCAGCAATTCGCCGACACGCTGGTCAACTACAGCGTCGGTGTCAAGCCCGGCGACCGCGTCCTGATACACGCTTACGACAACACGCCCATCCAGATGATGGAGGCGACCGCCCGTGCCGTTGCCAAGGCCGGCGGCATATACGCCTTCTGGTGGGACAACCACCGCCTGGACGTTCTGTCCGCCGCCCATGCGTCGCCGATGCAGGTGACCTACGAAAACCTCGGCCGGCTGGCGCAGATTGCCGCCACCGACTGCAACATCATCTTCCGCGGCTTCACCAACCCGTTCGAATCGAGCGGTATTCCCGCCCAGCTCATGAAGATCGCCGGCGGCGGCATCGCCAAGGCGGTCAAGGATGTCCGCGTCAGCAACACCCGCTGGATCCTCACCCGGATGTGGACCTCCAGCATGGCCCAGTCCGCCCGCATGTCCACTGAGGCCTTCACTGATTTCTACCTGCGCACGGTCCTCATCGACTACGCCCGGATGAGCGAAGCGATGAACCCCCTCGTCGAGCTGATGGGAAAAAGCGACGTGGTGGAAATCAAGGGTCCGGGCACCGATCTGAAATTCAGCATGAAGGGTATCCCGATCGTCAAATGCGACGGCCATCGCAACATCCCGGACGGCGAAGTCTATACCGCGCCGGTCAGAAATTCGATCAACGGGACGATCACCTACAATACGGCGACCGTCATGCAGGGGATGGAATTCAGCGGAATCAGTTTTACCTTCGAGGACGGCCGAATCGTCAAGGCGACCTGCCAGGGCGGCAACCAGGAGCGGCTTAATACCATCCTGGATACCGATGAAGGCGCTCGCTATGTAGGCGAGTTCGCCATCGGCGTAAACCCGATGATCAACAAGCCCATCCTGGATACCCTGTTCGACGAGAAGATCGCCGGCTCCCTGCATTTAACGCCGGGGCAGTGCTACGAGGTCGCGCCGAACGGCAACAACAGCGATATTCATTGGGACCTGGTGCTCATCCAGACCCCGGAATTCGGCGGCGGCGAAATCCGGTTCGACGGCGTTCTCGTCCGCAAGGACGGGCGGTTCATCCTGCCGGAGCTTGAGGGCCTGAATCCTGACAAGCTCCTCGGCTGATAACTTTGCACCCCTACGCCTCATGACAATCGTTGTGAGACTGGCCCCCATAGCCTGCTGACTATGCGGGGCTTTTTTATTAGATGAAATATCACCAGCGGCCCCTCATGCCACACGGGGCAATCCCCGTATCATCCATGTTTTCCTCTTCCACCAAAAATATTTATATTTACTCTACCAACCCAACTCCCGCGTAAAATTAAACAATTACATGGATGGCTGGGGATTGCTTTTTTATCATAAATAAGGGAAAATATACCTGCCGAGTAATTAATAACTAGTTAAAAAACTATGAGAAAAAAAGCCTACTGGATCCTACCGGTCATCGCCATTGTTGCCGTATCACTGGCGGCTTCTGGTTGTACCAAGAAAGTCGCTGAAAAAACGGCCGAAAAGGCCATTGAAGCCGCCACCAACGGCCAGGCAGACGTGGATATTGACGACAATACGCTGACCATCAATACCGACACCGGATCATACCAGGCGGGCGATAGCGTGTCCTTGCCTGACAACTTCCCTTCTGACGTCTATGTGATTGACGGCACCATCAAGGCGGCGGTTGCCAATACGCAAAACGAATCCTTCGTGGTCTCGATCCAGACCTCAACATCCGTCGACGACGCCAAAACACAATACGTGCAGCAGCTGGCTGATGATGGCTGGACCATCGGTACAAACATGACCTACGCGGGCGCTGTAACTCTCATTTCAGAAAAGGATAACCGCACCCTCAGCGTCGGCATCATGGAAGTTGATAACCAGACAACCGTTAATCTAAATGTCGCTACGGAAAGCGCCAGCGACAGTATGCAGACGCCGGATGACATCGGAAACTAACCCCATTAACCATCCTAACTATCACTCCCCTATGCCGCTCGACCAGCTAAAGCCGCAAGACAAGCAGCCGGCCACCTCCAGTACGCTGCCGTCAGACAACAAACCAACCGCGCCGCCGAAAAAACGCCACGGCTTCCGTAATTTCTTGATTACACTTGTGGTCATTATAGTCGTGATTGCGATCGGCGTCTCGGTGACGGGCGTCTACGCCGTCCCCGGTCTCGCCAACATCTTCGGCATGAACAAGCCCAAAGACCTGGGCGTAACGTATACGGCCCAGGACTTGGCGACACTGGAAAAAAATATTCCCCTGAAAATCACCGGAACGCCGGTCAACTATGCCGCCGCCAGCAGCGATAAGATATTTTCCGGACAAATTTCCGTCGACACCAACCGGACCTCGGCAGAATTAACCGCCTGGGTGAACCGGTTCGGCGGGGCCAATTCACCGGTCACTGACGTTCAGGTAAAATTCATTGAGGGCGGGATGGAAATTTCCGGCATGGTCAACCAGTACGTGCATGCGCCGGTCTACGTGAAAGTCATGGTCACGCAAACGTCGTCCAACAGCGTGGCGCTCGATATCCAGCAGGCCAAACTCGGCGCCGTCTCCGTGCCGGACAAATACCTCCAACAGGTCCAGGACTGGTTCCAGAAACGGATCAATGAACGCATGGCTGATATCCCCGGCTACTCTATCGACACGCTACAGTACCACGACGGATATTCGTATTTCAAGGGAACGTATCCGGCTGTTGTCGCCCCGAGCACGCACGGATGGAGCTCTTTGCTGGAATAAAGCCACCTCAAAAAAACATTTTATACCACGCCCCCGTACTCCGGGGGTTTTGTGGGAAATGCACGTTTTACACTGACAGGAATTAATACTATAATTTTAAGGCTAATCATTCAATTAAAACATATGGAAACTCCCACCTCAGTCCAACCGGACAATGAAATAAAAATTAGGAAACTCAAGCGTTTCAATATCATGATGGCCATCCTCCATGCCATCCAAGGCGTGGTCATGCTGGTCATCAGCTCTGATTTTGCCCTGCCGGTCACCTCGGCCTTCGTCAAAATGAATGTAATTTCCGGCAAGCTGGAACCGTTTTTAAAGACAATTTTTGACCTACCCATCGGCCCCCTAGTCGCTGGTTTCCTTTTCCTGTCCGCTATTGCCCATGCCAGCATTTCTCTCGTCCCGTCCATCAACGCCTGGTACAACCGCAACCTGCTCAAAGGCGCCAACTACGCCCGCTGGATAGAATACGCCTTCAGCTCCTCCCTGATGATGATCGTCATTGCCATGCTGGTCGGCGTGTATGACGGCGTCGCCCTCTTGCTCATCTTCTTCCTCAATGCCATGATGATCCTCTTCGGCTGGATGATGGAGCTGCATAACCAGTCCACACAGAAAACCAACTGGACGTCATTCATCTTTGGCTGCATCGCCGGTATCATTCCCTGGATTGCCGTCGGCCTATACCTTTTTAATGCCGGCGAGGGCGACGCAAAAGCTCCGGCGTTCGTTTACTGGATTTATTTCTCGATCTTCCTGTTCTTCAACAGTTTCGCCATCAACCAGGTCCTGCAATACAAAAAAGTCGGCAAATGGCGGGACTATCTGTATGGCGAGCGAGCATACATTATCCTGAGCTTGGTGGCCAAATCATTGCTAGCCTGGCAGGTGTTTGCCGGGACCCTACGGCCGGTGTAGCACATGCGCATTTGGGACGTTGACCCAAAAATACTATGTCAGAAGCACCTGGTAGCCGAACACCGGGAGCTTCATGCTGTCTGGATTGTGATAACCAAGAACCGGAATGGCTACAGCCGACACCCGGAAACGTTGCGGTGGCACGGAAAACTAGCCGCGTTATATTACCGGCATGAAAGATTGGTGCGGGAATTTACCCGACGTGGATATCGCCACTATACCCCCCTAAATAAAAAACTGGCTATCGGAAACCGGTACCAGCTCGAATACATAGACGATCCTAGCAAACAGCTAAAAATACTCAAGGCTAAACCTTGTGGCTGTCCCCGACAAACGCCTTGACAGCAGTGCGTAACCATGCTACCATAGAACGTCATTTTCTTATAAAATGATAATAATCCCCCAGCGTACGTAGGGGGAATTCGCTCCTCACAACCCTCAACTTCATGGAAGGAGGTCCTGTGCAACCTCACACTGCACAACCTGAGACAGCGCTTCTGGAAGCGCAAGGAACAGAGTTACTCATGCAGAACGGCTGCCATCCGAATGGCCGGCCCCGGCGCGACGAGAGGGGACGCTTCACCAGTCCCGACTCCAGTCTTGATGCTCACAGCGAGACAGTTTCGCTGTTCTCGCTCCCGAGTCAGCAAGGCGCCTGGCCCGATAGCTCGGTCCCTCCGGACCCCGAATGGTGACGAGAGGCGACTAGTACCTCTCATTACCGGCCCTGGACGCATGACGCGCCCGGGGCTTTTTTAATTTTTCTTAAAATTTTGAGCTATATGGTAATGATAAAATTTTAGTAGAAAAATTATCCCGAGGAACATCGTGACGAGGGATCTCATACATTTCCGGTACTATAAAATCAGCGATGAAAATTTCGCAAGAGGTAATAATCCGCCGCAGCACGAAAGGGCGGAGGCGGATCCCCTCGTCACCGGCAACAGAGATGGCCACGTCTCCCGACTTTCGTCGGGATCCTCGCGATGACAAGTGTAGAAGGCGGGAATGGCCGACACCATGGACTTTATGGTAAAATACAGTATATGAAACACGTCGTTTTTTCCGGCATCCAGCCATCCGGCCAGCTCCATATCGGCAATTACTTCGGCGCCCTGAAAGGGTGGCTGGAGCTCCAGGCCGATCCGGATAATGAGTGTGTCTTCGCGGTGGTGGATTACCACGCCCTGACCGAGGGCCCAAAACCGACCGACCTGCGCCAGCGGATATTCGACGTCTCCGTTGATTTTCTGGCGGCCGGCCTGGATCCGCATAAAAGCACCATCCTCATACAGTCCTTCGTCAATGAGCATACTGACCTGGCCTGGATCCTGAACTGCATCACGCCGGTCAGCTGGTTGGAGCGCGTCCCGACGTTCAAAGACAAAGCCCAGCAGTTCCGGCAGAACATCAATATGGGCCTGCTCGACTACCCGGTCCTGATGGCCGCTGACATTTTATTGTACAAGGCCACCATCGTCCCGGTCGGCCAGGATCAGTTTGCGCACCTGGAATTAGCCAGGGAAATTGCCCGCGCCTTCAACGCGAAATACGGCCAGACCTTTCCTGAGCCGAAAGAGCGCATCACCCTGACCCCGAAAATCATGAGCCTCAGCGATCCGACGAAAAAAATGAGCAAAAGTTATGGCGTCAAATCGTACCTGGCTATAGACGACTCCCCTGAACAAATCGATAAAAAAATTAAGTCAATGGTCACGATTACCGGCAATGAAAAAGACATCATCAGCATATTCCTGAAACTTACCAAAGAAATACATCAGGAATTCAAGGATCTGGGGAAAAAATACCTGACTGATCGGGAAGTACGCACGGAAGGTGACCTGACAAAACTGGATAAAAAATTAGGCGACGCGAAATTCAGGCAGTTCATGGCCCTGTACAATTTTTACATGCTCCTGTACATCTTTGCTGATACGCCGGACCGGAAGAAATTCCTGGCAAACCTGGAAAACAACTCTATAAAATTCTCTGAATACAAACAGCTCCTGGCTGATAAAGTGGCGACTTACCCCACTTTCGTCAGTTTCCGGAAAAAACGGGCGGAATTACTTGACCAGCCGGAAAAGGTCTGGGATACCCTGCGTCAGGGCAGCGAAAGGGCGCACATCATCGCCAAACAGCACATGTCTGAAATCAAGCATAAAATCGGGCTGATATAGACGAGCAGATAACCAATTTCTTGACGTCAAGAAATCTTTAACATAGGCTAAAAACAATAAAAAACGTATATTAACAAATGTCCATCAAGGAGGAAATATGGACAATAGTGATACTCGGAAAGAACTGGATCTCTTTACCGGACGCTATACACTGATGGCGCCCACAGAGGCACTTGAAATCTGCCGTTTGTACCGTGACGAATTCGGCGAGGTACCGGCCCCCACGGATACTCCCTGGTGCAGGTACTGTTCTACTCATCCGGACGAAACTACGGACATTGCCAAAACACTGGCAACCCCGCACGGGATCATCCGTCATACGACAAAACATCTTAACCGGCTGGAAATGAGGGCAAATGGCGAAAAAATTATCGGACGCAGCGGCGTAGGGCTGCGCGAGCATAAAAAGCCCTACGGAGTCGACCAAAACGTGATCCTGGGTGCAGATCATGCAGCCCATTTTTCCCGGCTGCCCGTTGAACTGGTTGCCCATGGCATGGAAATCTGCTACCAGATGCTCCACGGGCTCAGAAATGACCCGAACCTCGTCAACGCGGTCTTCTGGACTGACGGCAACCACGTCATCAGGCACAAAGGGTTAGTGCATCCGCAATGGCACCTGTACGCCGAAAGCGACCTGTACCCTCGACTCAAGGAAGAAGTCGCCGGATGCGACTGGTACCATCACTTCAAGGAACGCTGCCTGATGTGCGACACCATCTCCGAAACGCTGTCTAGCCCGGACTCGCAGATCATGAAATCCGATAATTTCATTGCATTCGTGCCGCATGCGGCCCGGCATCCTTTTGAGACATGGTTCGTCCCGCTGAACCACGTCGCCTATTTTGAGGAGTACTGTCCAGCCGTCGACCGGATGCCGTACTGGATCGAGTTGAACAGCTTTATCCAAGCTGTCATCCAGAAGCTTGAAATACTGCTTGGATCGCGCTTCCCCTATCTCATCATGCTCTACAACGCACCGAGCAAATACGAGCTTAAAGCGCCGGGATATTTCCGTACCCTGGAAATGGACCAGATCAGGGAACGCTACCATTGGCGGCTCCGCCTGAAACCGCTCCTTAACCCGACGTCCGTCAAGGAAAATGTCCGCGGGTACAGCACAAACCCGCTGACGCCCACTGTCTGTGCGCAACTGCTCCGTCAGCCTCCGGAAAAACTCAGTGTGCTCATGGACGAGTAAATGCACCTCAAACCTGAAATTGCCCGCCTGCCTTCGCAGACGGGTTTTTATTATAAGATGCCCGCATTTAATTTTCGGTATTGAAATTTGGAAATTACTTCTGCGCCTTGCCCACGTACTCCCCGGTTTCCGAATTCACGACAACGATTTCATCCTGCTTGATGAAAAGCGGCACACTGATCTCCAGGCCAGTCTCCAGCGTGGCCGGCTTCATCACCGATCCCTGGGCCGTATCGCCGCGTACCCCCGGTGCGGTCATGGTCACCTTCATCTCTATCTTTTTGGGCAAATCAACGCCAATCGGTGCGTCATTGAAATTCAGCACCTCAACTTCCAGATTTTCCTTCAAATACTCCTTCTTGTCCCCCAGCTGTTCCGCGGTGACGAAAAACTGGTCATAGGTGGACGCGTCCATGAAAAAAAACTGGTCGCCTTCACGATACAGGTAATTTGCTTTGGACTTGCGGATATCCGCTTCCTCCAGCTTTTCCTGGCCCTTGAACGTCTCCTCCAGCACCTTGCCGGTCTTGAGGTTTTTCAGACTCGTCCGCATAATGCCTTTGGACTGAGCCATTTTGATAAAACTGTGTTTCAGGACAACGTACGGGTCGCCGTTATAAACTAAATATGCGCCAGCACGTAGATCGTTGATGGATAACATACGGACTAAATATTAACGGGTTGTGTAGGGGATAAGAGCCATGAATCTGGCCCGTTTTACCGCCTGGGCCAGCATGCGCTGGTGTTTCGTGCAGATGCCTGTTTTTTTCCTGGGCAATATTTTGGCGTATGACGAAAGGAATCTTTGCATAGTCTTGACTTCGCGGTAATCCAGATCGTCAATGCCATTTGTGCAGAAATGGCAGGCTTTGGCGGTCACCACGCGAGGCGCGTTATTTCGGTTTGTTCGGTTTATCGGCATAATTGTTTAAGGTTAGAATGGAATATCCTCTACGTTAATTTCCGGCTCCTCGGAAGGTGGGGCTGGCTGGGCAGCCTCGTCGGTTGCCGGCGCGGCAGACGGCCCGCCTTGTCCGGCACGGTCGAGCATGATCAGGTTTTCAGCCACAATTTCCGTACGGTACCGTTTCTGGCCCGACTGGTCGTTCCATGAACGTGTCTGCAGACGGCCCTCTACATACACCTTACTGCCTTTCTTGACGTACTGGCCGATAATATCTGCCAGCTTGCGCCATGCGACAACATTATGGAATTCCACAACTTCTTTTTTTTGGCCGGACTGGTCAGTCCATCGCCGGTTGGTGGCCACGCCGACGGAAGCGACATTCTGGCCGCTGGGGGTGGTGCGGACTTCCGGATCACGGGTCACGTTGCCGATGAGCATAACTTTGTTCAGGTTCATACGCGTTTAATTATGTTTACGCAAATTAAATTTCTTCTTTCAAAATATCGTCCAATTTCTTGTCCAAATCCTCGAGGCTGATCTTTTTCTCGTTGTCTTTGGCTTTGGTTTTTGCCTGTTCCTCGGGAGTCGGCGGTGGCGGGGCGGCAGCCAGCTTTTCCTCGGCCCGTTCACGGGCTAACCGCTGCTCAACTTTTTCTTGAATCATTTTCTCTTCGGCAATCTGGGCTTCTGTCTTGACCTGTTTTTTCACCATCAAATGGCGGACCACTTCCGGCATCAGCCGCAGCTGGCGATCGCATTCGCCGATGGCGGCCGGCTCAATATCAAACTCCACGAGGACATACATCCCGTAGGTCTCGTGTTTAATCTCATACGCCAGTTTATGCTTCCCCATTGATTCGTGGCGGGTGATCCGACCGTTGTGCTTGGCGATCAGATCCAAGATTTTTCTATCGGCTGCCTCCTGGCCGGCTTGGTCAAGCTTAGCGCTCTGCATGACCAGCAATTCATAGTGCTGCATACATTAGTCTCCGTTTGCCTGCCCGGCTGCTGTGGCAACTATGGGGGCATAAGTGCCACGCGGGTAAAAAAAACAGCCGAAACAAAGCTTAATTATTTTGTACTTAGGAGTGTAGCATGCCCGCTAAAAGCTGGCAAGGGGGGCCGCTGATCGATAAAAATCTGCTATACTAAGGCATATGAACACCGTGTATGCATTTATCCTGGGTAATAACCCAATCCTTTCTGTGGCTGAAATTTTCAGGTTGGCCCGAGCGACAGGCGCTGAATTTACCATTTCTGAACTCACCAGCCAGGCCCTCATTATCGGCTCCACCGAACCTATCGATGCCCCGGTGTGGCAAGCCGCCCTCGGCGGGTGTATAAAAATCGGCATCATTTCAAGTCAGTTCGATACAATAAAAAAACTTCTCACCGAAATAACGGCCGGGACTTTGATACCCGACCTGTTTCCGTCGCAGGAAAAAAAAATACTTTTCGGATTCAGCCTGTACGGCAATGAACCGGTCCGCGAACAAAAAAAATTCCAGGCTGCCGGCTTGGAAATAAAAAAAATGTTGAAAAACCAGGGACGCAGCTCCCGCCTGGTCACCGGCCAGGAACCGGCCCTGTCCAGCGTCCTGGTGGATAAAAACAGCCTCCTCACGCGCGGCGCCGACTGCCTGGTTATCGCCGGGTTAAACAAACTGTACCTCGGCAAAACCGTATCTATCCAGGATTACGAAGATTATTCATCCCGCGACTATGGCCGGCCACAGCGGGACGCCCGGTCAGGCATGTTGCCCCCGAAACTCGCCAAAATCATGATCAACCTGGCTTCCGTCGCCCATGAGCAGGCAATTCTTGACCCTTTCTGCGGGTCGGGCACGATCCTTCAGGAAGCGCTGGCTATGGGATATCACCGGATAGCTGGCAGCGACATCAGCTCAAAAGCGATTACCGACACAAAGCAAAATCTGGCCTGGCTCGCCACACAGCGCCAACTGCCAAAAACAGACATTGTCCTGGACCAGGCGGATGTCAGAAAATTAGGCAGCACCATTTCTTCCGGGTCAATCGACGCCATCATCACCGAGCCGTTCCTCGGTCCGCCGCTGACAGCGCACACTCCGATACTCAATATCCTGGCCATCATCCAGGAGCTGGAATCGCTGTACCTGGATGCCTTCCGGACATTCGCGAAAATCCTCGCACCCAAAGGCAAAGTGGTCATCGTCTTTCCGTTGATCAAAACTCCGCAGGGCATATTCAGCCTGCGTATCCTTGAACAGCTCACGGCCATGGGTTTCCGGCGGGTTAACCCGATCCCGGATGAAGTGTCCCTATTCGCAAAAATCGGTCCTACGGCCCGCGGCTCACTGGTCTACCACCGTGAGGGCCAGATCGTTGAGCGGGAAATCTTTATTTTTGAAACGGCCGGATAAAAAAGTGCCGAGGCCGAAACCCCAGCACTAAAGCAACGAAAAAACCTATTTCTTCCCTCGATATTCACCACCTCCTAACATAGCCAGATTCGGAAGGGACTGGCGCCCGTCCACGGCTGGCAGCGTAAGCTGCTTGGATCACCTCCTTTCAGTGTGTACGGATTCCGTAATAAATCCCGTGTTTCCGATCAGGGTGATCACTGCCGTTACCTCCTTTCAATGGCCAAAGCCGATTTTCATCAATTCCCACCCTGACACGCGCCAGGGCAAATTGTGTTAACCGCCGTAAAAGATGGTTGTTACGACTGTCTCCTTCTTTCAAGGATCGCCTCCGTTTACCAAATGGTGAAAGGGCAAGGTTGTTAAGTTGCACAGATATCTGATTTCATTATAGTACTCCGGCAAACAAATCAAAGGCCTGTCAAGACTCAACGTTTAACGGATACGGATTATCAATTCGAGAAACTCTAATATTAGCAAAAATTTATACTGCCCTCCCATAATAAAATAGGTTACTGAATTTGAGTGAAGAGGAGCGGTCCCGGTCGAACCTGAGTATTCTTCTTAAAATCACAGGGGGGTAGTCAAAAGACAGCGCTGAACTGTTTGAGCACCGCTGAGTGGGGCAAGTTTACCACGCTGAGTGACGAAGGGTCAATTTTACGATAATTGTTATCTGGATAGCGGTCCTTTTCCGCAACTTTTTGTTGCTGTCAAGAAAGGTGACAAAGATGCTATATCCTAAAATACATCACATCCCCGTCCTGGACAATGTACTCCCTGCCCTCCGTCCGGGTTTTCCCCGCCTC
>JBAZNF010000006.1:0-52581 GCA_041649335.1 Patescibacteria group bacterium | reverse complement strand
TCACCACCAGCGACATGCTCAAATGCCTGGACAAGCACTGTACCGCCCTCATGCGTAAACTTCAGGGAATTTGAAATCAGATTATTGAGCACCTGCTGGATCCGCGCAGCGTCCAGCATGACTTCCTTGGGGAAGTTTTGGCTGACCTGAGCGGACAGCCGCAAGCCGCTGTCTTTTGCCTGGGCACTGAAAAAATCCACGCGGTCATTGATCATTTCGGCCAGGTCCGCGGGTGCGAGGTGGATTTCAAATTTTCCTGATTCCAGCTTGGCCGCGTCCAATAAATCATTGACGATGCGCAACATGCTGTCCGTGCTGTTCATGACCAAATTGACATTGCGCGAGTATTCTTTGATGTCCTTTACTTTTTTTACTTTTTCCATCATCTGGGTGATCATGAAAATGCCGTTCAGCGGCGACCGCAGCTCATGGACCATCATGGATATGAAATCCTCCTTCATCTTCTCGATTTCCTTCTCTTTGGTGATGTCGTGGAAGATGACAACGCCGCCAATCACCTGATCCTTGTCCAGGCCGATATTGCTCTTGACCGGCGAAACGAAAATCTGGAAAACCCGGTCGCCGAGCAGCACGTCCTGCGAACTCAAGACTTTGTCCAGCTTGACGCTTTCCTCAAGTTTGCCCCGGATGTCAAATCGCCCCTCCAGATGGTCGATGAAATCGAAAATACTGACGTCTTTCTTGTCGCCGATCCTGACGGCCTGCTTCGCGGCCGGGTTAACGACAACGATACGGTAATCCTTGTCCGTCATGACGACGCCCTCATTCATGCTCTCTACCATGGCATTCAGCTTTTTCTGTTCGGTTTCGATGACTTCCTGCAAGCGCGTGACCGTCTGCGATGCCTGCCTGGTCAGTTTATAGAGGATGGTCGTTTCCTCTTCCTTGTACAGGCCCTCCTTGGCATCGGCGATCGTCAATACGCCGACAACGGTCTCGCCGATAACCAGCGGGATATTGAAAAAAGACCTTACCGGTTGATCGAATTCGTCCACTAAAATAGCGCCGGTCAGGATCTCCTCCACCTGATTCTTGTTGAACTCCTTGTTCAGCAGGGCGGACAGGGACTTCAGCATGCGGTCCTGGATGTCATTGAGGAAATGCCTGGACACGGATTTTTCGAGGTGCACTTTGAATATTATCTTTTCCGGTTTCAGCAGCATGTATGATACCGCGCTGTACTCCATAAACTGATGCAGCGACCCGGTAATGATATCCACGATGTTCTGGATATTGAGCGAATAGCCGGTCCGGTCGCCGATTTCTTTCAGGATGGCCAGCTCGTACATCTTCTGCTCCATTTCCTTGTCATGCTTAATCAGCGCGGCGCTGCCTTGGCGGCTTTTTATATACAAAAAAACTCCTCCGGCCATTGCCAGAAGGCCAACAATCAATAGTACGAAACTGACTACACTCATCTGAAAATGAGGGTTACCGTTCGATTATTTCGAGCCGCCACCGAGCTTGGCCGCTTCATTCTGGGCTTTGGTGAGAATTTTCAGGGTCCAGACAAAAGTCGCAAACCAGGCCGCGAAAATCGGGAGGACGGTCCAGACCCCCGTTTTTTCATTGCAGAACATCAGGACGGTGGACACAATACCCAGCGAATACATGCCGACCAGCATGGTGCTGACCAGCGCTTTCGTGACATTGCCGACCAGCGAACCTTTTACCAATTGGTAGACTTTTTTCCCTTTGATGAACAACAGGACGCTTCCGCCGATCAAGACAGGCCAGCCGATTGCCAGAATAATTGTGCGTATCATAGCCTCCATATTATTAATTAATTATTTTTATTAATCTCCGGATATTTGGCAAATACGGAGCCGAGGGCGTTTTTCACTATCTGGCCAGACAGTTCCACATACTTATCTACCAATTCCTGGATTAAACTTTTTGGGTCGCCTTCGTAATCGCTCACTTTCCCGTCGTCAGACACATGCAACCCCGAGACGCTCCGCGCTTTCAGCACGGCAATATCAGGCCCGAGAATAACGGCCTGTTTGGCAATGATTTCCGACAATAATGCCATATAATCATTTTTTTCCGCCATAATTTTTTTTGTTACTGTTTATATTCATTTTAATTATAGCACATTTTTCAAGTAAAATCAACTACTATGCATACAAAAATAAATCAAGTCTTGCGTTTTTAATAGCAGAAAAAGATACAAGTCAAAATGCAGGAAAGTATTGCGACCTCTTTCCAAATAAAAAAAACGAGCAGCCGTATTCAGACAACCGGTAACCTAACAATAATAAATATTTATTAAAACTTATAACATTGTACTGACACAACGCCTGATGGGCATTTCAGATGATGAGTAAACCAAAAAACCGCCGAAAACTACAGTGGAGTTTCAGATTAGGTAAAAATTTTTTATTGACTGGCGGGAGCACTAGGACTCGAACCTAGAATAACAGTTTTGGAGACTGTTGTGATAGCCATTTCACTATGCTCCCCTGAATAAAGCGAGCAGGTAGCGTTACTTTGTTTCCTTATGCATCGTGTGTTTCTTGCACCATTTGCAAAATTTCTTCATTTCCAGCCTGGTTTTGAGGATCTTCTTGTTCTTGTGTGAATGGTAATTTACCCGCTTGCACTCCGTACATTCAATTTTTATGAGATTGTCCTGTGACATATGCGTGAGAAAATTAGTAATAATTAATTAATGATTCTGAAAAATTATACAATCAACCATCGATCCGTTCGACTTCGGTCAGGATCGCCGCACGTTCCGCCGAAGGGCTATCAACTGTTTACACATCATCTGACTTGCCTGCCCTTGCCTTAGCCAGCGGTCGGATTTGAACCGACGACCTACTGTTTACAAAACAGTTGCTCTACCACTGAGCTACGCTGGCTCGGGCAAAGGCGGGCAGGTCTACCACTGGGCTACGTTAACCGATACAATACTTCACAAGGATATGGGCAGAGTAGGATTCGAACCTACGAAGCCCGGAGGCACTTGATTTACAGTCAAGTCCATTTGACCACTTTGGTATCTGCCCATATCCTTGTGAAGATCCGTGTTATATATGTAATTTAATAAGATCCTGCAACGCTATTACGACATTCGCCTCCTCACCGCTGAATCTGCTGGATAAAATTAAACCCCGTTTATACATTACTCCGCCTACTCCGCTAAAAGCCGTTGGCCAGAATTGAACTGGCGACCCACTCCTTACTCCCGTACCATGTCACTAATTTCCAGGTACGGGACTTCGCATAGAGTTTTTTTAACACCAGTCGCATGGAGCCGTTGGCCGGAATTGAACCGGCGACCTACTCCTTACCATGGAGTTGCTCTACCAGCTGAGCTACAACGGCATCATGCGACTGGTGTTTATAAAATATTCGGGAGTTGCGGCATAAAATCCCGCATCTGAAGCGCAGCGTAATGGTGCGGGACCAACTGAGCTACAACGGCTTTTAAGGTACTAACTGCCCGCCAGATGCGGAAGCTACAACGGCTCCTATAGTGCCAACTATTCGTTAAAAAAGGAATTAAACCGACTGTCTATGAATGAAATTGTGATAAGCCAGAAAACCGACACCTAACCACGTGTAACGACTACGCTAACTTCCCTAGGGCTTTCTTGTACTCATTAAGTTTTTTATTTTCCGGATTTACTTCCTTGAGTTTTTCATAGTACCGGCGTGCCACCTCGCCGTTATTGAGCACGATAGCCACACTGATCACTTCATCCAAGTACCGTGGATTGTTCGGTTCCAGCTTCAGTGCTTCCAGAAAATGCCTCAATGACTTATCGTGTTCCCCTTTCAGCCGGTATACTTCTCCCAGATCAGCATGATACCCGGCCACCTGGTTATTGAGCGAAATCGACTGCAGATAGTCCTTTTCCGCTTCCGCGAGGTTGCCCTGCGACTTGGCAATCAGCCCCAGGTGCTCATAACTAGCATCATCATGGGCATTAAGCTTGATCAGGTAGGAAAAAATCTCCTTGGCATGGTCATAGTCCTTCTTTTTCAGGTACAGATCGGCCAGGCCGTGGTATGCTTCCTCAAAATGCGTATCCAGGCTGATCGCTTCAATATATTTCTGTTCGGCTTCGCCTTCCTTGTCCTGTTCCACTAAAGTTTTCGCCTCATTCAGGATCAGTAACTTATTCTTGTCCGCGGTGACCATGTCTTCATCAACTTCATCAATTTTTTTCTGGTAGCGTTTTTCGAGATTTTTTAAAAAAGTTTGCATCCGCAGGACCAGCGGACTGCGAGTGGGTTCTCCATTTTTCTTGGGAAAATACTTCCTGACATTCAATATGTCGAGCTTGCGTTTCAAGCGTTCTTCCATCAAATCCGACTTGACCTTATCCTGCTTATGTTTGGCTAAATTTTCAGTATCAATGGCCGCGATAATCGGAAATTTCTTGGAAATAATTAATACAACGATGGCCAGACAGGCAATAATAACACCGATGGCGGTAAAGTCAAGAATCATAGGACTTTCTTAACGTCTTTTAAGGGCAATTCCATATACGTACCGTCAACCTGTACCGTAACCGTCTCTTTCAGGAGGTTAGTCCCGGCCACCCGGCCTGTCCCTTTTGCCGTTTTGACCGTACTTTCCAGTGGGGGGTACTTCTTAGTCTCTTTTTCGTAAAAGTCCTTTTCATACGCCAGACAGCACATCAGCCGGCCGCAGCCGCCGGAAATACGGTCACTGCCGCGGCTATGCACCTGCTGGAGGCGCGCGTATTCCGTGGTGACACTGGTCATGTTCTGGAGGAATTTAGTACAGCACAGCTCCCGGCCGCATGGCCCGAACCCGCCCATCCGCTTCGCCTCATCCCGTATGCCCACCTGCTGCAGCCGGATGGACTTCTGGAATTTTTTCGCCAGATCCTTCACCAAATCACGGAAATCAACGCGGCCCTCGGCCGTGAAGACAAACGTTATCTTACCCCCATCAAACGAAAAATAGGCATCTACTAATTTCATGTCCAATTGGTGCTGGATCACACTGGCCCGGGCTGATTCAAGGATAGCCGCTTTCTTGGCGGCCTCTTTTTGTCCCACGGCCATGTCTTCTGCGGTGGCCATCCGAACCGCCGGGATCAATGGTTCGGGAAAATTTTGGTCATCATGTTCCATGACGCTGACGATCCGGCCCATTTCCAATCCACTGTCTGTTTTGACAATGACATATTCCCCGACTTTCGCGGACAGGCCTTCTCCGTCAAAATGCATGACCCGGTCCCAGGGGTTAATTTGGACGCCAATGGCACGCTTGTTCATAAAGCGATGCGTTTGAACCCTTTTATCTGGATATTCTCTCCCAGCTTCAGGATATATTCCTGGATCAGCTGTTCGATGGTCTTCTTGTCTTCCTTGATAAACGGCTGCTTGAGCAGGCAGACGTCGCCAAACATCTTATTCAGCTTTCCGGCAATGATTCCGTCCCATAATTTTTCCGGCTTGCCGCCCTCTTTCAGCTGGCCGGCAAACAGTTCCTTTTCATGGGCTATCACGTCGGCCGGCACGTCTTCCGGCCGCACATACTCCGGGTCCATGGCCGCTACATGCATGGCGATGTCATGGGCCAATTCCTTGAACGTATCTGTATTGGCCACAAAATCGCTTTCGCAGGCCAGGGACACTAATGCAGCCACCCGTCCGTTCGCATGGACGTACGCCCCGACTAGGCCCTGGTTCGTCTGACGGTCCTGTTTTTTTACGGCAATTTTCTGGCCCTGCTTTTTCAGGATATCCAGAGCTTTTTTCGGGTCACCGGCGGCCTCAGTCAACGCCCGTTTAGCGTCCATAATCCCGGCGCCAGTGGATTCACGTAATTGCTGGATATCTTGAGTGGTAATTCCCATATTAATTCCCTTTCTGTACCTTATCTGCCGGTTGGGCAGGCGCCGGTTTCGGCTCTTCGGTTTGCACCGGCTTTTTCACGGTATCAGCGATGGCCGTCGTGACCGCGTTCACGATATATTCAATCGACTTAGTCGCGTCATCATTGGACGGGATTGCGTAGTCGACCAGGTCCGGGTTGCAGTTTGAGTCTACCATGGCCACGACCGGTATTTTCTTCTTTTTGGCCTCACGCAGCGCGGTTTTTTCCTTTTTCAGGTCGACAATAAACAGCGCCTGGGGCAGGGATTCCAAAGTTTCGATGCCGCCCACCGTTTTTTCCAGTGAGGCAATTTGTTCGTCGAACTGCAGACGTTCGCGCTTGGTGTACTTGGCTAATTCGCCGCCCGCGCGTTTCTTCCGTAAATCCTTTAGCAGGTGTACTTGCTTGATGATGTGATCGAAATTCGTCAACGTGCCGCCGATCCAGCTGATGGTCGCAAACGGCATGTTTACGCTGGCCGCCGCTTTCCGGACGATGGCCTGAGCCTGCCGTTTGGTGCTGACGAAAAGGATTTTCCCACCGCTGGACGCGACAGAACGCACGAAATCAGCCGCCTCGGACAGTTTCTGCGCCGTTTTTTCCAAATCAAAAATATGCACCCCGGCGCGCGTGGTGTAGATGTACTGGGCCATTTTCGGGTGCCATGATTTTTTCTGGTGGCCGAAATGCACGCCTTTTTGCAGCATTTCCTGGAGAGAATACTCAGTCATATGTGTTCCTTTTTTATCCGCTGTTTCCGTCATCCTGGCTCATGACCCTTATGCGGAATTTTCCGCCAAGGGAAGGACCTGAGCCGGTCAGAAAACATGGGAGATTAATTAATAAAAAAACCCTTATAAATGGGTGCTCCTATTGTACCACAAACCCCTTTTTTGGCAAGAGGTACCCCAACTATCCCTCAAACTAGCTTGGCAACAGTTCGCTTTGCCAAAATGTACTCTTGTAATCCAATCGCAGCCAATCCGGTAAATAGCAAGATAATCCTGAAGTATATGGCGATGGCTACTCCTCTGCTTCCCATATCACCAATGTAACTGTAACCAGCCTTGGCTACCGTACCCAGCACTACAGGTAAAATAAATCGCTTAAAACCAATCGGCCCGGCTGCGACAAGGTATGTCAGTTCATCATCCGGGGTAAATGGCAAAACATAAACGATGAGCAGCGTGATAGGGCCGACTTTTTCCACAATTTTATCAAATCGATCGTAAATCGCCGTGGAAACGACTCGCCTCAACCATGTCCGGCCGTAGCGCTTTACCAAAAAAATGATGAAAAACAATCCAATAACCGTAGAAATGAAATTAACCACGAATCCGACATGCCCACCGAACAGATAACCCGAAACGATAAAAATTATTGTATTCATCAACGGAGTGAAAGTAACGTAAATCATCTCAATAATGGCATACAACACTATACCGAGCTGACCGGTTTTCTCCACAATTTTTTGCAGACTGTCCCGATCAATAAACTCTGTAAAAACAAAAGCGGACAGCGCCATCACACATAAATAAAGACCAAGCGCCACTAGGCTTTTACGCTGAACATGATCGCTGATTATTTGTTTGACAATGCCCATGGAAAAGTGGATTAAACAAATTCTTAATAAAAAATATACGGCCAATACACAACCGCGGATCAACGGTTCGTTCGTATGCTATTCCGGCATTTTTTACAAGCTTTCGCATCCCTTATTCCGACCGGTCTGCAGCAGTAAAATAATACGGATACTTTTTAAAAAAATTCATTACGGCTTCAGCCCCTCAATCAACAAACTTTCCAATGAAATACTTCGATACTGTTGCTTGCTAATATCTTTATTTTCCGATAATATCGTAACCTTGAATCCGGCTTTTTTAACGATATCGATATACTCATGCTTCAAGACGGCACCACCGACGCACCCGGCGATAAGCACCTCGTCACTTCTCTGTTCCGGAGACAATTCACCGAGCAAAACAATATCCGAAACGCAAATCCGGCCGCCGGACTTCAATACCCGATATGCTTCTGCGAACACTTTATCCTTATGCGGCGCCAGGTTGATCACGCAATTGGATATGATCACGTCAACGGAATTTTCCTCAAGTGGAAGGTTCTCAATATCGCCAAGCTTGAATTCAACATTATTATATCTCCCCTTCAGTGCGTTTGCCTTGGCCTTCACGATCATTTCTTCCGTGAAATCTACGCCGATAACCCGGCCAGCTGGTCCGGTTTTTTTCGACGCCAGGAAACAGTCAATGCCACCACCGCAGCCCAAATCCACCACTGTATTCCCCAGCCGGATCCGGCTGAAAGCCGTCGGGTTGCCGCAGCCCAGGCCCATATTCGCCTCGCCGACCGACTGGAGCTGCTCGGCCGTGTACCCGATCTGGACGGCGATGGATTGCTTGTTTTTGCACGAACAGCCGCAGCTTTTTACCGGCTGGCTGGCAATCTTTGCGTATGAATTTTTTACGACGCGTTTAATGTCGGGCATGTATATATTGTACCATACTGCCACCAAACCACACGGATAAAGCTGATCTTGACATATGTAACAAAAAGTGATAATCTTCCGGGATATTATGCAAGGTGCATAATATTGTCGTTTTAACATCACCTACAATTGGAGGATTTACATGCACGGACATGAAGCATTCCCGGTACCATTTGAGCTCATCGAGATGCTCATGATGGCTGCCAGCCACGAAGGTCGTGATTTCCTCGTGGATGGGAGCATGACTTCGGTTACCATCGACAAAGAAGGAAACCTGCGGCGTACCCGGAAGGGCGCTAAAACCGAGATCATCCTCATCAAGGATATCGAAGGAATCGACCCCGCGGTCATGACAGCTCTCGCGGACTACCGCCAGCTGGGAGACAGGATCCGCCGGATCCAGCATGAGCTCAAAGGGCTCAAGACGGAAGCCAAACAGCTCAAACAGGACGCGCATGGCCGCCACGTCAACCTGATTTACGCCATCTCAGACGCCCTGCCGGTCGACCACCACGGTCTCTTCGGCGACGATAATCTTCGGCTCATCCGGATTGGACAGGGAGAAGGCGAAGAGGCAACCAGCGACATCGCCCTGACCACCACCGGCGATGCCGATGACGGGTTCGTGTTCGGGAATCCCCGGGCCGAGGAATTTCTGGAAATCCAGACTGCGATCGACCGCGACCAGAATCTGGCCGAACTCATGCTGGGACAGGCCGAGCGCTATTCCACGGAAGCGGAAATGCTGCCCGTCCACCTCAGTCTGAAGGAGAATGCCGTCGACAAGCTCTTCAAGCAGCACGTCGCCTCCCGCTTCAAAGACCTCCCCGATGTTCTCAATGTCGCCGCCGGATTCGACGATAACGGTGAACCGGTGGTGTACATACAGCGCTCGTTCGAAGAGGATGGCAACGAACTCCCGCCCGAAGAGGTGGAGATGTTCAGGGCCATAGAGAACCTGTCCGCCGCGCATGGCCACCACAGGCCCCTCCCGGAACCTGTCCGCAAAGCTCTGGGCCTGACCGTTCCGCAGATCGAAAGCCCTGTTGCCGATTGACACCTTCGTTCTTTCACCATGCAATGCTGCGCCGGATCAACCACCAGGTTGAACCGGCGTTTTTTTTATTTTTCGGATCTTTTCTCGCTGGGGTTTTTGATTCCTTATTAACGTAATTGACCCAACATGTATACATATTGACAATCCTCGCTAATACGAGCACTATATTTATGCAATAAACTGAAACAACTCGTAATTATTGCCTCGTTCATTAACATTTTCACCCCTCAACGAACAGGAGGTATTTATGGATATCCCGACTATGACTATCGGTCGATGGACTTTCCGTCTGCCTCTCGTTCTGGGAGGCATGGGTGTCCGGATTTCCGGATGGCAGCTCGTACTAGCAACAGTGCTGGAAGACTGCCTCGGTACACTTACTTCTATGGGCCTTGGCGACCTGACGCACGGCATGAGCTATGCCGAATTCAACAGAACATCAGGAGAAGCTTTACAGCACGAAATACAAATGCTGCGGTCCCACACAAACAAGCCGTTTGCGGTAAATATCATGGGCGCACTGTCAAATGCCGACGATCTCATCCGTACCGCAGTGGCTGCCGGCGCAGGCATTATCGTATATGGCGCAGGCATTCCCCGCACTTTACCGTCTGTCGTGCCCGACCCGGACGTGGCGCTCGTACCGGTCATCAGCTCAGCCAGACTGGCACAACTCATCCTTAAACAATGGAAACGGTATGGTCGCGTACCCGACGCCTTCATCATCGAAGGGCCGTTAGCCGGAGGCCACCTCGGTTTCACATTTGAGCAGCTCCAGCACCTGGAAGACTTCAGGCTCGAAGACATTCTCACTGAAACCCTGGAACATATCAAACCGTTTGAGGATGCGTCTGGCAGGAAAATCCCCATAATTACCGCCGGCGGTATTTATACCGGCGACGATATCGCCAGGATGCTTTCATTGGGGGCCACCGGAGTCCAGATGGGTACACGTTTCGTCGCCACGCATGAATGTCCCGTTTCAGAGGAATTTAAACGCTTATACGTCAACGCCCGGCCTGACGATATCACTGTCATCACTACGCCGGTCGGCATGCCCGGTCGCGTGATCAGCAACGGATTTCTAAAAAGGTTATTCGACAAGCAAATTCCGAAACCGAAATGTCCGTTCCATTGCATCCACACCTGCGGCCGGGACGAAGCCGGTTTCTGCATCGCAGAACGGCTAGAAAAGTCCTTTACTGGAGACATGAACGAGGGTCTGGTTTTCTGCGGTGCTAATGTGCACCGCATCGACCGGATCATGTCCGTCCACGAACTGGTCACCGAATTGATAGTCGGCCTGAAAGCCTCAACACTCAAACAAAAAAACACCTCTTGAATCGCGTTACGGGAAAACCGGAACGCGATTTTTTTATTCCCAAAAAACACCCGACTTGCGGGTGTTGATTGGTTTGATGAAATTACTTTGCTTTTTTCTTCGTCTTGGCTTTCACCTTTACCTTAGCCGGAGACGGTACCGGGGTTGGCTTAGCCGCCGGCGTTTGCTTCAAGACATGCAAGATGGCGTCCAGTTTTTCGTTCAGGGACTTGAACTGGCCGCTCAGGTCTTTTTGCCCGCCCGGTGCCGCGTGGCTGGGCTGGGCGGATTGGGGCCGGCCTTTGCCCCTTTTACCGAAACAGTCCTTGCAGTATACCGGCTTGCCGGCTGACGGACGGAACGGCACTTCGCACGGGTTGCCGCACTCGGCGCACGTGGCCGCAAACATCTGCCGGTCACGTCCGGTATCCGGACGGCGATGGTCACGGTTGCCGCCCTTATCAAAACAATTATTGCAAAAAACAGGCCGGCCGGACCGCGGCTCAAACGGCACTTCGCACGGGTTGCCGCACTCGGCGCACGTGGCCGGGTACATAGTCGAGCGGCTGCCGTCGCGATCTCCCCTGAAATCACGCCGTCCGCCGTCACGCCGGTTAAACTTACCGCCTCTGTTCCCGCCTCCTGAACGCCTGTCCCTGCTAAAATTTTTCATACGGTATATTATAGTAGATAAAGCTGCGGCTTCTAGTGTATGCCTTCTGGCGGATAATTACAAGGGTAACCGTCCCTCCTCTGTCAGGCGTGGTCACCGGCTACGTAGCCGGTCGTCCAGCATAACTGTAGGGAAAATCCTCCCGACGGGCGGGTAATATGCAGTAAATCGCCGGTTACGAACAGATTAGGACAGCGTCGGGAACGCATAGTCTTCCCCTCCACCTCATTGACCGGCAATCCCCCGTCGGCCACCACTGCCCATTCATACCCCATCAATCCGGAGATTGTCACTGGAAAGGTTTTTAGCAGCCGGCCGGCTATTTTCCGTTCTTCGCGTGAAATGCTGTGTATCGCCTTATCCCGTAGCGCCGATGGTACGAGCGACACGACCGCGTCAGCCGTGCCGGTCGGCGTCAGCAGTTTCATTACATTTCTGAATGATTTATTCTTATTATCATCAAACACGGTCATCAGGTGCTTGTCCAAGTGGCCGAGGTCCATATTCGGATAAATGTCGATTTCCGCGGTGACGTTCCCTAGTCGCAACAATTCCGCTACCCGGCTGGCCGCATTCAGTATCAGCGGTCCTGATAAGCCGAAATGCGTGCATAATATTCTTCCGTGCAATGAAAATTTCCGCCGCCCTTGGGAAAAAAATGTAATCTTGGCGCCATTGAGCGAGATACCGGCCAATGACCTGACCCAAGTGTCGCGGACAGCCAGCGGGACTACGGATGGCGAGGGCTGGTGGATGGCGTGACCGAGTGCCGCGAGCCACTGCCAGCCGTCACCGGTCGATCCGGTCTCCGGATGCGACGTACCGCCTGTTGCCAGCACGACGGCGTCCGCTTCTATCACCGTACCGCCTACGCGCACCCCACGAATTTTTCCAGAAGCGCATTCCAACCCCTGGACCGTTGCCTGGGTACGGACAGCAACATGGCTGCTGCGCATATATTCCCGTAAAACATTAATAACATCCGATGATTTTTGAGTCTTCGGAAATGTGCGGCCGCCCTCCTCGACCACCAACGGCAGCCCATGTGAAGCAAAAAAGGAAAAAGTATCCCTCACGCTGAATTGGGAAAACGGGGAAAATAAAAATTTCTTCGCGGATCCATAGGCGGCCAGCAGTAATCGCTGATTTTCCTGCGCATTCGTAACGTTGCAGCGTCCGTTACCGGTCAGGGCCAGTTTCATACCCAGCTTCCTGTTTTTTTCCAGCAGCAATACCCGACGGCCGCGTTCGGCCGCACGGCCGGCGGCCATCATGCCTGACGGTCCCCCGCCGATCACAATGACGTCGTATCTCATGTTCATGCTGGTAAGTGATCCAAATCCACCACTTCCGTGACGCGGACCTGGCTGACAAATTCCGGAATATGCGACACCATGATCAGCGCGCCCTGGTACTCATCCAGCGCTTTGGCTAAAACCGGCAGATGGCGGAAATTAATGTGGTTTGTCGGCTCATCAAGGATGAGCAGACCGGGTTTTTGTAATACGAAACGGCAAAAACATAATAACCCTTTCTGACCTTCTGACAATGCCACTATCGGCTTTGCCAATACACTGCCATCCAACAGGAAACCGGCGGCCGTTGACCGCAGCAGATGTTCGTCATGTCCCGGCATAGCGGCCCGCAGGGCGTCATACGCAATCTGGTTGCCATCCAAATTGCCGAAGTCCTGCTGGTAATAACCGATACCTGCTTCTATGGCGACCGTAGCCTGCGCCGACGTCCCGCCGGCGATTTTTGCCAGCAGAGTACTTTTACCGATACCATTAGGCCCGGCAATGACGATATGATCCCCCTTTCGTACAGTCAGATCAAGTTTCTTTTCGGCTGATTTGTGCTTACGGACAACCGTCGCCGTATGCAGCTGAACAATGATGCCGTTGAAATGCGGGCTGAATTCCTGGCACGGGATGTTGAAATTCCTGATCGTCTTGTCTTCCTGCCGGACGCTGACGATATTTTCCTCCGCCTCCTCAGCCGCTTCGCGCATCCGCTTGGCCACGCCGCGCAATTTACCGCCCTTGTGCGCGAACACTTCTGCCTGCGTGCGTTTTTCCCTGATCTGCCGCTGCATCCGGGCGTTCTGTAAATTTTCCCGTTCGATCCGTTTGGAAATTTCTTCGACGACGTCCGTGTAATTGCCGGTGTACTGCTCGACGTGCTGGGTGTGCACGTCCAAATACAGCACCCCGTCGGAAAAGGCATTGAGGAAATCCGCATCATGGGATATGACCAGGCAGGTTTTATCGTACATCACCAGAAACTCGGTGAGGTGGTCTATGCCGTACTGGTCAAGGTTATTGGTCGGTTCGTCCAGCAGGAGGATATCGGGATTCTGGATCAAGGCGTGCGCCAACAGCAGGCGCGCCTGCTGGCCGCCGGACAATTGCCTGACCATCCGGTCCAGCGGCAGTGAAAGATGGACGATATCGAAAACTTCCTGGATCATTTTATCAAGGCTGTACTGGACCGCGGAAAAGGCGGTGGCAAAATATTCCTTCACGGTCAGGCCAAGGGCTTCCTTCGGCATGACCTGGCGGGCGACGGCCACGCTGGCGTCCGGCGGCGTGCGGGACACGCGTCCCCCGGTCGGTTTCAGTTCACCGGTGATCAGCTTGAATATTGAACTCTTCCCTGCCCCGTTTTGGCCCATCAGCGTTATGCGGCTGCCGGCACGGACGGAAAAATTCGCCTCATCGAGCAGTTTCTTGCCGTGCTCGTAGGCGAAAGTGACATCAGAGAAACTGAGGACTACGGAATCATTTGGCATATACAGTTTGGAGGATTTTTATTATTACCAATTATTTAGTGAACCTATTGTATCACGTTACGCGTAAAAACAAAAAAATGCAGCCTCGGCTCCTGGACCCGTGGCGACAGGTATTTTATTCAATCTTTAGCACCCTGCAGGCGATTTCTTTTTTCGCCAATTTGACCGTGAACGTATCCCCTGCCTTTTTCCCGATCAGCGAGCCACCGATCGGCGACGTGTGTGAAATGACCCCTTTTTCCGGATCAGACTCGGCCGAACCGAGCAGTAAATAATTTTTTTGCTCGCCATCCATCTCCAGGATGACGCGGTTGCCGATAGCAACGCTGCCCGAATGGGTGGCGGGTTCGATGACGATGGCCTTTTTTATCGCGTCTTCCAGTTCCTGGATCCGTTCGTTCATGCCGCGCAGTTTGCCCTTGGCAATCTGGTATTCGGCGTTTTCGGAAAAGTCGCCGAGTTCAGCCAGACGCTTGACCTCACTGGCCAGGTGTGGACGCGCCGTCTTTTTAAGACGGGCCAATTCGTCCTTAAATTCAGCTAGCTTTGCCCCGGTTACGTGGCGATCGGGCTGGTAATGGGTGTATTGGCCGGGTTTTCTGATGGGGACTTGCATAGTTGTAGGTTATGATGACGGAACGCCATACACCCGTTTGCCTGCGGCTGACTTATCACACTGGTATCCTATCCCATAAATCGTAGCCTCATAAGTCACACACAACTGATATGATTGCCGATTGTCACTTGGGCTATATTCGTACTGCAACAGAGTTGAAGGATCTTCAAACTCCAAATATCCGACGTTAATACACCCGGCCTCGAGGCATGTTGATGGGTTGACCACATAGAGAGAGTCGAGCAACGTGTCCGGGTATTGCCCATGCGCCTGGTAATATCGGGTATTCAAATTGGACATAATGTGGACACTCATAGTCGAACGGAACGCATCGCGATGCTGGGGTGTGTCATTTTTCCAAATCCCACTCAGGAATTCACGCGAATGGCATTCTTTCCCAGGTTCCGTTTGTTTAAAAGCAACGTCCTGCGGGATGCACAGCCGGTAATCTTTTTTATCCTCACCGACGACGTTGTATTCAAATGCGGACAGGGGCGCCAGCGACCACGAACGTTGGCCGTACAGCTTGTTTTCACGATCGTAGTATCCCTGATAATATTCCTCGACCTCCGTTAGGCTATCTGGAAAAACGTCATGCAGGCGATAGTAATCCTGGACCGCATTATCAATCATGTCCTGAGACTGGGACAGCCCGATCTGCGGTGTAGTCAGGCCAAGAGACTGCATGGAATTATAACTTTTTTTGGCGCGCAATAAGAAAATTCCTCCTGCCACGATTCCGGCGATAACCAAGACAGCGATTACGCCGACGACGTACTTCCATGACTGTCGCTTCCCGGACTGGCTGCCGATGCCGGGCAACCGGATATCCGCGGCCGTTATCGGCGGCAACTGATTGCCAGCTATCCTGATGGCCTGCCGGACATCATTCTCAAGCCATCCCTGACCCTGAAGCGCATCCCAAATCTGCTGGTCAGTCATTCCGGCAGCATGAGCTTGCGTTACCCAATCCTGTAATTGTTGATTCATAGGCAAAAAATGGGCGGTTAATACTTAAAGTATACCATATGTGTACTATTAAAATCACCAGCCTTTTATCAAAAGGTGAGCGTGTTTATGTGCCAATAAATTATATCGCGTACCAGTCCGTCGGGTCGATGTCCTGAAGGTGCTGGTTGCGGCTGATCTCAACGGCGATGGGCGTATGGGACGAACAATTGAAATCCAGTCCGCAAGTGACGAAATCGGAATAATACGCTTGGTACTCCGTGCCGGTATAGCCGACTCGCTCATTACCCTCACTGACCGCATGGGCAAACACGCGGTACGAATCAGGCGGGACCGACAGCTCGTACCCGTACCCGCTGAGCGAATCAGGATTGTATACCAGCTCGTACGTACAGAACATGTTCCCGCCCTGGACCGACTCGGCGCACACGCCCATGAACGGCAGCATTTCGCTCGGATAACTGACGTCGCCGCTGATGGATCCCCACTGGCCCTGGCCGTCTATGGCATCGACTGCGTAAATTTCTGCCGGCACATGGTTAGAAACAAATACCGCCACGACTAACAGAATGACGATCCCCGCTACACTGCTGATAATAATGATGCTTTTTTTCTTCATAAGTTAACTGATCCTGATATATGACCAGCCTTTGATGAATTCCCGGACTGTGGTGATCTGTTTCTTGTACGGGTCCAGCACCTTGGCGTCCAGCAGGCGGGGGTCGACATTCTGCAGATTGCCCGGCTGGATACCCGGGTTGTCCTTGGCGCCCCCGGACAGCTGTTTCAGCTCCTTAACGATATCCTCCCACTCGCTGTTCGCGATGCCGGCCGGACGGATTAGCAGCGACGTGTGGTTCAGCAGGTTGCTGAATTTCTCTCCGGTAATGGAAAGCATGGCCTCATGCTTCTGGCCCGGCTCGTCCGGATTGTCCCCCAGGTGCAGCCGGTTGGACAGGTCGCGTTCCAGCCACTGCATAGAGTCCCCGCACCGGCCGAACTGGTAGGTGTCCACAAAATCGGCGCTGTTGCCGTTGAACCCGTGGTCCCAGATGGCTACGATGTGCTGCCACCAAAATTGCGGGTCGCGGTAGCTGGTGGATGTCTTAATGTCCTTGATCTGGTCCCGGAACCACTGGTCAATTTTGCCGGAGTCCAGGAGCTCGTCAATCTGTGCTTCAGTATATTTGTACCCCAGACGCTGGCGGATTTTCTCCACTTCGTCCTTGCGGTTAATTTGGTCTTTTTTAATAAGCATCCCGGAGGCCGGATCATACGTGTACGTAGTTTCCAGCGGACCGGCAACGGAAACGGTTTGGGTCAGCATGCCGTTGGTGTCCCGCACGTCTATCTGGCACTGGCAGTCGGGATACTCGCCAGTGGCGGTGACCACCTCGGCGTTTTTCCGTCCGCGTAAAAACTTGGCGCACTCATCCGTACATGTCCGGCCGGCAGCAGCCGTCGTGGTCAGTGCCGGCGCAGCCGCGGTGTCAATGGTCGTGTTGGCATTATCGTTCGCCGGCTGATTTACATTGGTATCAGGAATATCTATTGAAGCATTTGCGTCGGCAGTGACAGTCTCTATATTTATTGCTGATGTATTGACGTCGTTGGAAATATCGGCAGTGACGGGAACGGACGCATCAGCAGGGCATGGTTCATCGGTGTGGACGCAGGCATACAAACAGCCGGGGCAGGATGTATGTTCATTGCCATAGTAGCAGCCCTTGTTCGGGTCGGAGGGATCCTCATTGATGCTGCCGGCCGAACCGCAGATACAACGGCTGGTATACGAATAGTGCGCATCAGGAACCGACGCGCAATTGATCTGCACGCATCCCACGCCGCTGGACGGCCGGAATTCGTATCCCGGCGCGCAGTCGCTGATGTCGCCCAGCGCCGGCGCCGGAAGCAAAAAAAATAATCCGCCAATAACTGCGGCAATTCCGATGGATAATAGTATATTCTTCATATTGATATTTTGCCCTAATTTCAGAAAAAAATCAAACAATTGCCTATGAGCTTACTGACCGTGCCGGCAGTATTAATTGAATGGCGTGCCCAGTATACCGGCTATATCTTTTTTCAGTTGCGGCAGCGTCCGGTAAAGTACAGTTCTCATGCCAAGCGCTTCTGCCGTAGGGATATTTTTTTCCAAGTCGTCAATATATACGCATTCTGATGGGGATGCCTGCAGGGCCGTACACGCGTCGAGATATATTTTTTTATCCGGCTTGGCGGCTCGGCTGCCATATGACGTTATGACTGCATCAAAAGCGTCCCGCACCCGGTGCTGTTCCAGCTGGGGCTCCATCCAGGATTCAATCTGATTGGACACAATGGCCAATTTGTATCGTCCCTTCAATTGTCGTAGGACAAAAATCCATCACGTCAGGCTCAAAGCCTGAAAACGTATCCAGGTCAGCATGCAATTGGTCTGGCGTGACGCCCGCAATAACCGACAATTCGGTCCAAAAAAGCCGGGAATCGATTAGGTTTACCCGAGCCGCGTCCCACAGTTCTCTCATTTTATTGTTGAATATGTTGAAATCGAAACCGTTCCGAGTGGAATACTGACGGCAAAACTCACGCAAATCGGCCTGGCTGGTGAATATCCCTCCCCAATCGAATAATAGCGCAGTGTACATACAGACAGTATAACAAATATAAAAGGCCCGTGCATTCACGAGCCTTGTACTACATTCCTACCGAATATCTGCCAGAGGTCAGGCGAGGTTCAACACCAACTGCCTGAGAAACACATAGCAGTCGTTGACTGAAGGGATATTGACCCGCTCCTGGGCGCTGTGCGCGCCGCGGATGTCAGGACCGAGCGAAACCATCTCCATGTCGGGGAACTTGGCCCGTAGCAGGCCGCACTCCAGTCCGGCGTGGACGGCAGTCACCGTCAGCGGGACGGAAAAACGCTGTTGCCACAGGCTGGCAACTTTCTGGACCAACGGCGAGTCGGGCAATGGCTCCCAGCCAGGATAGCCGTCGCTGAACGTGACCGTGACCGGACTAGGATTTTCATCATGCTTACGGCACGCGTCGCTGACCTGTTCTTCCAGATCCACGAGTTCGTCATCAGCGGACGATCGGGCCATCAGTACCAGGGACAGCTCCCCGCTTTTCTGATCAAGACGGGCCACTCCCAGGTTGATGGAGGTCTGCGGAATCTCCGGCACCGGCGACATGGATATGACGCCGTTGGGCAGATCAAGAATCAACCCGAGCAGGGTGTCGGTAACGGCGGCATCCGTCATCCAGCCTGCTGGATCAGTCCGGACCAGCGTTATCCGTACCCCGGGCTCAGTTACCTCAGCCGCCGACCGTAATGCAGATGCGGCTTCCTCGAAATTCGCCTGCACGTCACCATCATCCAGGTCGCAGGTGAACACCGCCTGCGCACTGGCGGGAATGGCGTTACTGCGGCTGCCGCCGGTCAGACTGACCAGCCTGATCAACCGGCCGGTATTCATCTCATCCAGCACTCCGGCTAGCAGCCCGACCGCGTTGACCCGGCCCTTGTTGATTTCCAGGCCGGAGTGCCCTCCCTGTAAACCGTCAACGGTCAGCAGCCAGGCCGGATGAGGCGGATCTGCCATGGCGAAATCACACGGCGCCGTGATGGTCGCGCCGGTACCGCCGGCACATCCGATGAACAGCATGCCCCAGTCCTCAGAATCCAGGTTCAGGAGAATTTTGGACTTGAGCGCCATATCCAGTCCGGCGGCCCCGTTCAATCCGGTCTCCTCCTCGACCGTGAACAGAAGTTCCAGCGGCCCATGCTCCGCGTCGTCAGCCAGTGCCAGTGCCAGTGCTACACCAATCCCGTTATCAGCGCCAAGCGTAGTACCGGTCGCCGACAGCCAGTCGCCATCCAGCCGCAACTCAAGCGGATACCGTTCGGCTCCGTAGGCATTGCCCTGTCCGTCCAGGCAGACCATGTCCAGATGTGCCTGGAAACAGATGGGCAGCCTGGACTCAAGGCCAGACGTGGCCGGAACGGTGACCAGCACGTTGCCGGCCTGATCGCGTGACGCCAGCCAGCCGCGCTCCAACGCGTACCGGATCACCCAATCCCCCAACGCCGTTTCCTGGCCGGAAGGATGCGGAATGGCCGTGATCGACTTGAAAATTCCCAATACCGGGTGCGCCTGCACGTCCTCTAGGTTCTGAATCGCTTCCACTGCATACTCCTATCGTTTGAAGATGAAAAGGTCTGTTTTTTTATTCCCACTACCTTACCAAACACCGCCCTACAAGTCAATATACAATAACCAATTAAAATCGCCCCCGTGTGTTCCACTGGGGGCGATGCTTTGCGGGATCGGAAGATTACGTCAGCCTGACGTAGCCCTCGGTCAGGACGCCGTCGCGCCAGATCTGAATCCAGATCTCGGTGCCGGCGCCAAACTCTTCATGGTACGATTTTGAAGAGTTATACCCGTTCAGCGTGAACTTCACGCCGCGGCGGTCGTCACCGCGGTCGTCGTACCGCACTACCCGGACCGTGGACTTAATTGACGTCAAATTAGTCACAGTCATCAGGTTGCTGCCCGTATCGTATACGAACCGGATATGCTCCAGCTCGAACGAGTAGACCCCGCTGCTCGGACTGATCTCGTCAAAATCCGGGCCGAACGGGTTTCTGCATCCTCCGGTCATCAGTACGACCGCGAGGATAAAGAACATGGCGAACCATCGCTTCTGTCTCATGGCGACTCCTATTCTTCAATGAGTTGATGTTCATGTTCATTACCAAACGTTGCATCCTAACACGAGCCCATATTTTTGTCAATAATTAAAAAATACGATTCCGACATCAGATTAGTCGTCACATCAGCCTTTGTTCCCCAATTTCCCGCGACCCGGCCACTTGACATTTTAGCAAAATGCGGGCAAGATGAACGGAAAATAGACATTGATTTTTGACATTTCTCAGGAGGTATCATGCGTTACAATCTCGGGCTTTCACTGCTGGCCGGCCTGATTATCGGCGGCGTGCTGGGCGCGATCTTTTACATCGTACCGGCCAAGCTGCTCATCTGCGGTCCAATCCCGACCGACAACATTATGTTGCCGCCGGGCGTCCAGGATTTCGTACTGAAGGAAACGTTCCATTGGGGCGTCATCCCCGGTTTGATCATCGGCCTGATGGGCGGACTCAACACCAACGCCACCCTGCCCCGCGGGCATTTTTCCAAAGGGATCGGCGTGTGGTGCTACCTGGTCTGCACTATCGCCGCCTGGTGGACCCAGTGGGAATTCCTGGCTTACACGTCGGGCGGCCGTATCGCGCTCACCGCGGGCATCACCCTCGTCATGTTTGTCGCCAGCCTGTTCATCAGCCAGGCCGTCTCGTTCATTGAAGCCATCAGGGAATAGGAGCTGACCATGTACGAAAAGCTTACTATGGCCGTCATGCTCATCTGCAATTTCATCATCGCCACCCAGTGGGCGAAATACGGAATCATGCAGGTCAGCATCCAGCGCCCGTTGAATACCAGAGCGCTCGGCGCCGGGTTTGTCGGCATGCTGACGTTCACCGCTGCCGGACTGGCCCAGAAATACGGCCACGTGGAATTCGCGTACCTGACCGAGGAACACCTCTGGCGGACCGCGGGAATACTGCTGGCGCCGCCATTCATCTGGCTGATGTTTTTCCGGTATACCCTCATGCCGGCCGGGCAGTACGATTACAACCAGGCCATCATCAGGACCACTTTTTGGGCGCTCCAGAACTACCGGCCGGGCGTACGACTGGTTGACCAAGGCAATACCCTCAAGCAGTTCCCGATCGCCCAGCGGACGCTGCAGCTGTTCGAAAGTGCCATTGCCGCGCAATCAAAAGGCTCCAACGTCAGTACCATACCTAAGGTTATCGACCTGGATGAGATGGAGGTCTCCTACCGCCACACGATCAGCACGAGCTGCCCCAACTGCGGCATGCCGGTGGAAATCTCGGTGCAGGCCATGGCCGGTGCCGAGGGCCACTGCGTCTACTGCAGCAAAATGCTCACGGTCAAGCGGATCGGCAGCAAGCTCTACATCAACTGCTACGGCAGTTCGCGGCGGACCGTCACTCCGCACCACCGGAAAAACATCGCCATCGCCTACGAGGAGATGGGATTGTTACTCCGGATGATGAACCGGTTTGCCGATGCGCAGGAAGCGTACGAAATGGCCCGGGGCGTCACCAATGGCCTGCTGGAAGACGAACCGAATAATCAGGAATACCTGTCCCTGCTGTCCCTCATCGCTTTCCGCCAGGCCGAGGCTTACCACGCCCAAGGCAGCCACGCCCTAGCCAGGGAACATTACAACGAAGCCTTGGCGATTGACCGGAAAACCGGCCAGTCACAAGACCGCCAGCTGATCGGAAATCTACTGGCCCAGCTGAAATAAAATAAACATCGCACAACACGACCGCGGGTCACCATGACTCGCGGTTTTTTTATTTTGGCGGCTCGTTGAGCGCCTGCCCGATTATTGTCTTGATTTCATCCGCCACATACCCTTTCTGTCCGAGAAACATATAGAGCTTTTGTTTTATTTCATAGTGCTGGTTCGGCGCCGGAAACCGCTCTTTCAGACGCTCATACTTTCTTTTTGTCTCGCGGATAATGGCCGTGTAATCCTGCCCCTGGCCGGATTGTTTCCATTCTTTCAGCACCGTATCTATGACTGACTGGGGAATCAGCCGTCGGCGCATTTTTTCTTTGATACGGTACAGGCCGTCTTTCCGGTCTTTTAGTTGCCGGAATATGCTTTGGGCGAATGCATAATCATCCACCAGGCCGAGTCCTTTCAGTTCGTCCAGAACTTTTTGCACGTGTACTGGCGTATAAAAACGGTACCGCTCAGTTTGCGGGTAATGCTTTTTTAAATCCGTAACTTTCTGCAACAGCTTCTTTTCCGAAAAACCCTGCCGGGACAGGTAATCCACTATCTTCTCCTTGATGTGCTGGTAATCCTCCTGGGAGGGTTGTTGCATATGCATGGGATTACTATACCGTGATTATCATCCCCGAACAAGACGAGCAATGATTACTCATTGTCATCCTGATAGTAAACGAATTTTATTAATCCCCGAGCGCACCTCTCTGCGGGTGCGCGACCATCAGTATGACAAGGACACGCGGGCAGAGACTCCCGCGGTCGGTGGTAATACGCCAACACATGGATATGCTCCCGCATGATTTGCCACGCTAATGCATGATACCGCTTAATATCTCCTACTTTCAATAATAATCTGAGCCATGAATTCCGCATTTTTTACCTCCTCGAAAAATCGTCACCACTTTTGCGTCCTGTCTGATTTCTGTGCACCCTGCTGGGTATCTCGGCAGATTTTTTAATTTTTTTTAAAAAAACCGGGAACCGCAGGTGGTTCCCGGACATAGAAATACGGAAGAACGAATGGTCTACTGGTTGACCGACCAGATGTAGCCGAACGGCCGGTTCAGCGGCGGCTGGTTGGCAAAAAACGTGATAATGAACGTGCTGGCTAGCGACTCGTTCCGGCCTTCGGGCGCCAGGAACTCGATCAGGTAATCCTTATAGTAGGATTCTTTGCCGATGGCGCCGGCCTGTTTCAGGTCGTTGACGGCCGCAGTTTTGTGGCCAAGGACCCCGTGGACGACCCCGCGGTAAAAATACGCCCGGGCATTCGTGGAATCCTGATCCAGCACCTGCTTGAATGTTTCCAAGGCACTCTGCAGATCCCCCGACTGCCATTGGGCGATCGCCAGACACATGCGGACCGATCCCTCATTCGGGATATAAATCGGGGAGATGTCCGGCTCGTCCTGTATCTGCAATGACGCTTGATAATCACGGATGGCCAGCGAATACTCACCGATGGCCGAATACAGGAAACCCCTGCGGGCCTGCCAGTCGGCATTTTTCGGCTGGGTGCCGATACCCCGTGTCAACGCCAGGATATCCTCAGGGATGCACTCCTCAACCGCCGAGTACTGGGCGGTGGTCAGGTTAGAAAGCGCCGGGGCGGTCAAATGTTCGGCATCAGCAGTGAAAGCGTCAGTAGCTTTTGCCATGGCCTGCTCGTGCCGGCCGGCCAGCTCCAGCTGCTCGGACTTCATCCAGTCGGACCGCGAGTCGTTGCCGCAACCGGCCATGAAACAAACCATCACCGCCGCCAAGACGATCGTCAACTTGTACATACTTCCTCCTATCAATGTACATGGGTTTACAAAAATTCAGCCCTCCAGCATAGCAAATTGGCCATATTTGTCAACAGGTTCTGGCCGGAATACTTTAAGCCATATTGACTTTACCCCCCTCCGATGCTATGGTTGGGTAATTTAAAACAGTTCATTGACTATAGAAGAAAGGAGTAGCTACGCCATGATACACAGAATCAGGCGTTCTATTTTCCGTATCCGGCAGCTCGGGTTTTTACCGAACAACGCCGCTTTTTTTGACCTGTTCCAGAAACAGGTCGATGAAATCAATTTCGCGGCGCAAAAATTGCTCGAGCTGGTAAACAATTCCCACGACCCGGAAAAACGGAAAACGCTGCACAAGGCCATCAAGGACGCGGAGCGGCGGGGCGACGACCTGGTCAGGGAACTGTCTGCACTGATCATGGACTCGATCACCACCCCGTTCCCCCGGCAGGACATCCATACGCTGGGACAAATCCTGGACGATACCCTGGACGGTATCGAAGGCGCCACCGACACTATCGTCAATTTCCGGATACTCAACCCGTCCGACCGTTTGAAACTGATGGTTGGGTACATTGCCGAAGACGCCACCATACTGCAGGGCATCATCAAATACCTGCGCCGGTTTGACCATCCGATTGACATCTACGAAGCCATCCGGACGCTGGAACACGACGCGGATAAGATCAACAAGGTCGATATCGCCGAGGCATTCCTGTCATCCCGGACGGTGGACGACGTAGTCAGTGCCATCGCCTTCTCCCGCGCCATTGGCCGACTGGAAAACACGGCCGACCTGTTCCGTCTAGCCTCTGACTTCGTAAAGGGGGTGATTTCCAAACGTGTCTGAACAACTGCTTATCCTGATGCTCGTCGTAGCCTTAGCCCTCTGCTACGACTTCGTTAACGGGTTTCATGACGCCGCCAATGCGATTGCTACCAGTATCGCCAGCAACGCATTACAGCCGACGTCAGCCATACTGTTAGCGATGACATTCGACTTTATTGGAGCCCTCTCGCATACGGCAGTCGCCTACACGATCGGCAAGGGTGTTATTGACCCAACTATTATAACCCAAGGTATCCTGGCAGCGGCACTGATCGGAGCCATCGGCTGGAACCTGGTCACGTGGCGGTTCGGCATCCCCTCGTCATCAATGCATGCGTTGATCGGCGGGTTAATCGGCGCCGCGCTGGTAAAATCAGGATTCAACTGGTCGATACTGGTCGGCCCCAGCCTCCGCAAGATCATACTGGCCATGGTACTGGCTCCACTCATCGCCTTCGTGCTGGCCATGGTGATCATCGTGATCATCACCTGGACGCTGCATGTACTCCACGTCCGTCACCGCAAAGCCAGCAAACGGATCAAATACCTGCAGATCCTGTCCGCCGCATGGATGTCGTTCTCGCACGGGATGAATGACGCCCAGAATGCCATGGGCATCATCACCATCTCCCTGCTGACGTACGGTGCCATTTCCACTTTCCATGTCCCCATGTCCATCCGCATCCTCTGCGCGTTGTCCATGGGTGCCGGGACGCTGTTTGGGGGCTGGCGGATCATCCGGACCATTACGGACGAACTGTCCGGCGACGAGCCGATGCCGATCGAAGGGTTCTCCGCCCAAACGTCGGCCGGCATAGTCATTTTCCTCCTGTCCCTGCTGGGCATCCCCATCAGCACCTCGCATGCCATCTCGTCCTGCGTGATGGGCACGACCGCGGCCAAACGAATCGGCCTGGTCAACTGGCGTGTCGGCGGCCACATGGTTATCGCCTGGATCATCACCATCCCGGCGAGTGCCCTGCTAGCCGGTCTCCTCTCGCTCATTTTCTAGCTTGAAATCTTAGATCCATGAACTGCGGATGCGCTCCCAACGCCCGCAGTTTTTTATTTTCCCTGCCTGGAAATAGTTAACCAAATAAAAAAGTCCAAAGCGTAAACTTCGGACTCGTCACATCATGACCAAACGATACGGTCAGGCGTTGGCACCCAGCCCGATGACATAGTCGCGGGCCAGCCGGTTGCCGTCAGGCGGGAATACGGTGATCCGCACCCTATTCCTCACGGACGTGAGGAGCAGCCGGTCGCTGCCGAACTTGCCCGGACCGATATTTGCGGCTGTGAATTCTGCCAATGGACATTCATGTTCGTGATGGTGATACTTATACCATCTGGCCTGATCCGCTGACGGGCCCAAACATCTGGCCACCCACGTGAAAACCACGAACAGGATGCCGCTACGGACGTCGATATCCTCTATCTCGCCGCGAAAAAGTTTGTCCTCATCCGGATCATGGATCTCCAGCTGTCCGCCGATATATCCCTGTACCAGTTGCGTCGTAACCTGCATGCAAATCTCCTATCGTATGTGGAAAGGTTGACGATAATGTGTAGTGGAAATTATTCCTACTAAAAGAACGAGCCCGTAGTATACCATCTATCAGTGCCCCTGTCAACCCCCCAATAAAAAAGGAGCTTAATGAAAAGCTCCCATGGATGCGCCTGCTACGTCCAGCGGCCTTATGATCCGCTGGGCAGGATGTCGAAATAACTGAGGTCGATCAGGCGGGTCTTCCCTAGCCGGTCCGTATACAGGACTTCGCCGGACAACGTTATCGACGTGTACGTATAGGTATTGATCAGGTCGCCGAAATGGTCTCCCGCTTCCGCATACCGGTATACTTCTATGGTAGTGGGCCGATGGAGATACCGGTCACCGATCCCCTCATAGAGGTATTTCACGCTCCACTGGCCGTCAAACACCTCACTGACCATCTCTTTCATCGACAAACTGAGCGTGGCCATGGACGTCAGACGCAGCAGCGGGTACTGCACCTCATAGACGATCCGTCCGCTGGGCGGGTCGAAATCCTTGAGTTCCGTCTTGCGGGCCATGGATCCGGGCGGACCGTCGCCGAAATCGAACGGCGGCTCATCGCTGGATCCGAGACATCCCGACCAGCCGAGGACCCCGACCAGGCAAATACATGCAAGCGTTCTGCGAAACATCGCTCCCTCCTACTCTTTGTTGTGTTGTGAAGGACAATGGGTAACTGGATAATTCTCCGTCACCTTACGGCAATTCCGGAAGGCGGTCAAGACCTTATGAATATTAAAAAAATTTCCCCTCACCATTTCAGAGCAGATCTGGCCGGTTAAATTATATTTTCTATCTTGACTATTGCCCTATTCCAATAACTCATCCGGCGTGACCCATCGCCCCTGGGGCAGGCTGTTGCAGGACATGCTGGCGTACGCCACCGACTCGTCATCGTATCCGCCCGGGCCTTCTGCATACGCCCAAGCGATTGTTTCCATGACCGACCCGCCATTCATCTGGCATCCGCCGAACTCAGCATACGGGCAGGCATCCGTGGAAAAAACTCCGGTCTCGCCGCAATTCAATTCCGCTGAGTTATCGTCGTTCCACATTGACCCGACGTAGTCCATGCACGTACTGGCGCCGGCAATGGCGTTACAGCTCGCGTACACCGTCCGGGCACCCGTTTCCTGCAGGGCTTCCTGTACCTGGTCCGTATCAACCTCTTCAACAGTATTATCCATTTCAGCCGGCACGACTTCCTTGTCTCCGCCGATCAGGTAATACGCCAGACCGGCGCACCCGATCACTAAAATCACTATCAATACTGTTTTCATACGGTTAACGTTAGTATGTTATGCTATTCAAATGATTTATCCTCCCAGTTCTTTCGGCAGGACGTTGGTATCCTTCAGCAATTCCACCTCATCGTCCCGGACCTGCAGGGCCTGCCGGTCAGACAATAATTTCACCGGATATTTTGCCTGCTCCATTTTCGGCCGGACCATCTCCTCTATCTCCGGCGTGACGTGCGCCACGATCAGGAACGGCACCAGGTTCATGGCCGTGAAGTCCGTCACCCCGTGGCGGTCGAACCGCTGGGGAATTTTCCAGGTGGCCGTCTCCATGGTCGGGCAGGCCACGTACGATCCGGCGCTGGCGCCGCAGTATATCCCCCCGCGTTGCAAAAATTCATGCAGTACCTGCGTAAATCCGCTCTGCCGGATGCTGCGGATCAAATAAAACGCGTTGCCGCCCTCCATGTTGATGGCGTCCTTGTCACTCAGTATGGCCCGCAGCTGGTCCGGCGTTTTGCCGTCCAAATCCAGCACGTCATAGTTCCAGCCCAAATCGTCCATCCGTTTCTGGTGGAGCTCGATGTACGTCCGGTCCGGCACGCTCTTGCTGGCCGTCATGACGTAGGCCCACCGCAACTCATTGCGGGGCCGGTCGAACAGGCCGCATGCCCCGTCGGTAATGTACGAGCCCCTTGATGACAGCAGGAGTCTTTTCATGACTTTATTTTAACACAAATGCCAAAAAACCGCCCCACCTATTTCTTGAGTGTTTTCCTTTTCAGCAGGAATTTTTGCGTCGCGCTCAAGGGCTTGTCTTTCCGGTGGACGCACCCCATCCAGCAGCACGGGCGGCGCATCCCTTCTTTCAGCTCGGAGACGACCCGCTTAACGTGTTCTGCCCTGGTCCCTTCTGTCTTGACCGATATGACCCAGCAGATCCACTCATTGCGTGCCAGCGGCGTCAGATCCTCCCACAACGCCCGGGCAACCTGGTCAGCGACCAGGGCGTTCCTGAGGTCCGGAGAAATTTTATGCGCTACGCCGTCAGAAATTTTTCGGCTGCTCATAGTATTTATTCCTCCTGATCGTAATTATTAGCCATATACCGGTAATAAAAGCAATCAACCCAAGCCCCTGCGCCCCGGGGCTGTCATCATATCCGCCGTAAATAAACAAAAAAATCCCAAACGGTATGGCAATGATCGAAAAGATGAGTCTTTTTTTGTCCATAAAATTATTTCACCAACTCCCCATTATTTGTGATGATCGATTCCATGCCCCCACTGTACGCTTTATACAGAAAAAAACAACTGCTCTACTATACCCCAAACAAACGCCCAACCCCCTTCCCCTAGCCCCTTGCCAATCTCCAACCCCTCTGCTAGAATATAAAACACATATGAAAAATGACATCCACCCCAAATATTACACTGACGCCAAGGTAATCTGCGCCTGCGGCAACACCTTCACCACCGGCTCCACCCTCCCGGAAATCAGGGTGGAAATCTGCTCTGTCTGCCACCCGTTCTTCACGGGCAAGGAGAAAACCATGGACCAGGGCGGACGCGTCGAGCGCTTCAAGCGGATGGCCGGCAAAAAGGCGCCTACCAAGAAAGCCGCCAAATCCAAGTAGCTATACGAATTTATGGTCCCCGATTGTGCTATACTGCAGGTTGGGGATTTTTCTTTGATGTAATATTTATATTATGGAAGATAAGATCAAAAAACTCGACGAGCGCCATGAGCACCTGGAACGGGAGCTGGAGAAACCCGAAGTGTTTGGCGACCCCAAGAAACTGCAGGCCATTTCCAAGGAATACAATGAGCTGGGCGAGACGCTGGGGAATTACGCCAAACTGAAAGAGGTGGAGAATGCCATCGCCGAAACGAAAAAGACCGTAGCGGATGACGCCAGTGACCATGAGCTGAAACAGATCGCCGAGGAGGAACTGCATTCATTGGAAGAGCAGAAAAAAGACCTGGCCGCGGCCATCAACGCCGTGCTGAACCCGGCTGACCCATTGGACAAGAAGGACATCATCGTGGAAATCCGCGCCGGCACCGGCGGGGACGAGGCCGCGCTGTTCGCCGCCGAACTGTTCCGGATGTACTCGCGCTACGCCGAACGGCAGGGCTGGTCCACCCACCTGCTGAGCACCAACCACACGGGGATCGGCGGGTACAAGGAAGCGATTTTCGAGATCAACGGGTCAAACGTCTACAGCAAGCTGAAATACGAGTCGGGCGTGCACCGCGTCCAGCGCGTGCCGGAGACGGAAAAAAGCGGCCGCGTGCATACGTCGGCGGCCACCGTGGCTATCATGCCGAAAGCGGACGAAGTGGACCTGACGATCAAGCCGGAGGACATCAACGTGGAAGCGACCACCTCGTCCGGCCACGGCGGGCAGTCGGTCAACACGACGTATTCGGCCATCCGGATCACGCATAAGCCGACCGGACTGGTCGTCACCTGCCAGGACGAACGGTCCCAGACCCAGAACAAGATGAAAGCCATGGACGTCCTGCGCTCCCGGCTGCTGGTAATGGAGGAGGAGCGCAAACGCAAGGAACGGTCGGAGGCGCGCAAAAGCCAGATCGGCACCGGCGACCGCTCCGAGAAGATCCGCACGTACAACTATCCCCAGGACCGCATCACCGACCACCGCATCAAGGAGAATTTCCACAATATGCAGGTGATCCTGGACGGCCAGCTGGACGACGTGATCAACGCCCTCATCAAGGCCGACCAGCCGAAGTGAGATTGCTTCGCTTCGCTCGCAATGACCATGCTTGTTTTTGCTGTCATTGCGAGAAGGAATGAAATGACGACGTGGCAATCTCTCCCCTCTGTCATTCTGAAGCCGCAGTCATGCGGCTGAAGAATCTCCCAAGCCTTCGGCTTGGGCGACTCTTCGTGGAGCCTGCCCTGAGCGGAGTCGGAGGGCTCAGAGTGACAATAAGGAGGGTCAGCATGACAAGGTAGTGCGTGATAAACGTGCCTTTTTTTGTTTTTTCCGTTACAATAACATCATGAACATCCAACAGACCTTACTCTCGGCCATCACCAAGCTCCGCAAGGCCAAGGCCGACTCCGCCAACCTGGACGCCGAGGTACTCTTGGCATCCGTCCTGAAAAAACCGCGGACGTTCCTGCACAGCCATCCGGAACAGAAGGTAACCACGGGCCAGCGCCGGAAATTCGCAAACCTGGTCAGCCGGCGGCTGCGCGGCACGCCGGTCGCCTACCTTACCGGCCAAAAGGAATTTTACCGGCTGAATTTCCTGGTGGACAAGAACGTACTGATCCCCCGCCCGGATACCGAAGTCCTGGTGGAGGAAGCCATCCACATCGGCCGGGCCATGTCCAAGGCTACGCCGGACCGGAAGACGACCGTCGTGGACGTGGGCACCGGCTCCGGCTGTATCGCCATCTCCCTGGCGAAATACCTGCCCTGGATCAAGCTGTACATGACTGACATCTCCGAGAAGGCACTGGCCGTGGCGAAAAAAAACGCCAAACTGCACAAGATGACGAAAAAAATCACCTTCGTGAAAGGCGACCTGCTGTCCCCTCTCCCGAAAAAAACCCAGTACGACCTCATCTGCGCGAACCTGCCGTACCTGACCTCGAATGAGACGAAAAACCTGCCGCATGAGCCGAAACTGGCCCTGCACGGCGGCAAATTGGGATTGGAACTATTGGACAGATTAATTCAGCAGTTACCCAAGCGTTTGGCGCCCGGCGGCATGGCCCTCCTGGAACTGGCGCCCAACCAGGTCAAAGCTATCGATTACTTCGTGGAACGCTCCCTACCGGACAAGAAAGTGCAGTTCATCAAGGACCTGGCCGGCCGCGACCGCGTGGCGAAGATATATTAAAAAAATCTCCCCTCGGGCGTGATGCCTTTGGGGAGTCTTGGGTTGCAATCGGAAAGTGCGGAATCGGTCAGTTCAGCCCGTAGACGGGACTGAACTTCTTCGTGACGTACGTCTTCCAGTGGGCCGCGTTGAGCGGTTCGCCGGTGACGCGCATCAGGACGTCGTTGGTCGTCTCCAACAGGCCGGTGGAGTGGATGTTGGCGCGGAGCCAGCTCAGCAGGATGCTGAAATCGCCGCGGCGGAAATTCTCGGCATAAGCCGGATTGCTCTGGGAGAAACGGTAGAACAGCTGGGCGGCGGCCAGGTTGCCGAAGGTATAGGACGGGAAATATCCGAAATGTCCCATGGACCAGTGGACATCCTGGAGGATGCCGTCCTTGAGGGTGGCCGGACGGTACCCGACGTACTTCTCCATCAGGTCGGCGAATGCCTGCGGCGCGTCCGCCAGGCTGATGGAGCCGGACAGCAGGCCACGCTCGATCTCGTACCGGACCTGGATGTGGCCGTTGTAGGTCACCTCGTCAGCTTCCACCCGGATGGCGCTGGGCTGGATGCGGTTGATGGCCCGGTAGAAATCCTCCAGTTTCACGGACCGGTACTTCGGGAAGGACAGCTGTAAATACGGGTAGGCCCATGACCAGAACGCCATGCTCCGGCCGACCATGTTTTCCCACATCCGGGACTGGGATTCGTGCAGGCCCATCGGCGCCGGCAGGCTGCGGTTGTCGAACTGCCAGAAAAACGGGTCGCACCCCATGTCGAACATGGCGTGGCCGGATTCGTGCAGCGTGCCGAACAGTCCGGCCGACAGGAAATCCTCGTAGAACCGGGTGGTGATCCGGTGGTCGCCGTGGGCGATCGTACCGGCGAAGGGATGGGTCGTCTTCAGCACCACGCCGGACGAGAAGTCGTAGCCGATCTGCGCGATCAGCCATTCGAAAAACCGGCGCTGGCGGCCTTCGGAAAAGCAGCCCCGCAGCGGCGCGTCGGAAATCGTGACGCCCGACTCCTTCACCTGGCGGACGAAATCCGTCAGGAACGCTCCGACGTCGGAGAGGACGGCCGCCGCGACCTTTGCCGTCATGCCCGGATCCTTGGTGGACATCATGGCATCGTAGACGGAATCGGCGTCGTTCAGGCCGGCGCCGCGGTAACCAGCCTCCTCCCTGGCGAGATCGAACATGATGGCCAGCTGCGGCATGAAGGTGCTGTAGTCGTCGGCGGCACGGGCATGCTTCCAAGCCTGGTTGGCGGTCATCTGCGCCTGGTCACGCCGGCCGACAAATTCTGCCGGAAGGGCGCGCGCCATATCGAACGCCATCTTCATCCGTTTGACGATCAGCTGCTGTACCCAGGGCAGCTCGACCAGGACCGTCAGACACTGGCTGATCGCTTCGCCGACTTCGTCTTTGGTGAAAGCGGCATGTTCCATTTCACTCATGAAACCGATGCGCTTGGCCGCCATCGGCGCGCCGTTCTCCGGCATGACCGTCTTCTGGTCAAAAAAGATGACGCCGCCGATACTCGACATGGTATTGATCGGGTCCATGACCTTGATCAGTTTTTCAATGTTCGGATGCATCTGCATTCAAAACCTCCTGTTATATGGTTTACGGTTATTTTCCGAGTTTCCTCAAGTCAAAGAATTCACTTATCTTACAATAAAACCATATCCTGTCAACCCCCTGTCCTGCTGAAAAGTTAAACGTTTTTCAAAGGATAAAAAAGAGTCGGCGCACCATCGCGTCGACTCAAAACATGATCAGAACCTGTCACTATCAGAACGATTGCTGCATCCTGAACACGAGTTCAGGGGATGCCGCGCTGGAAAAAACGCCATGCAGCCGCATGACACAGCCAGGGTTCAACCGGGTATTGACGCCTATGTCCAGGCGCCTGACCCCGGCCAGTCGGCTGTTGATGGTTTCTCCCAGGGCAACGAGGGTATGCGGACCAGCGCGGACGTTGATTTCCGAAAGCCAGGCGGATTCTGAAAGGTCTGGGCGCTCCAGATACAAACCTCGCCAGAATACCGGCTCACGCTCATAGGAAATGTCCGCCGCACGGACAGACCGCTGCCCGCTGGGCTGCTGGCCTGACTGGCTGGTCAACCTGACCTGCCAGTGTGGCATCGGCCGCCAGGACACCTGTCCGACCGCATCCATCAGAGAGTTATCATCCTCATACCGTCCGCTCCCGTTGAGGAGGGTCAGCCGCGCGTCCAACCGTCCGAGGTTGTAGAACGCTTCGACCCCGTTGTCCACGGAGGGAGGCATCACTGAGGATATTTCCGACACCACGCACTGCTGCGTGTTCGGTGGGCGGTGCAGGCGCCAGATCGGCGTCAGCATCCGACCCATCTTGACCATGAATTTCGGGTCCATGTCATATCCGATTTCCGCCACCCGGACAGGCAACGGATGTTCCGGATCAACAACGACCATAGACTGCCACTGCCCATGACGGTACTTGGCTATAGCCCGCACTTTGTTCAGGGTGACGGTCGCCTCAGGGGACAGACCGCTGTGCGGCGTGGCCTCCAGGCCGACAATGGCGAACCCTGACAGTTTCAGGTCAGGCTGGCACGTATCAGCCGCACCGGGGCCGGACTTCTTGGTCGTATCAGCATACTGGGCAGCGACTGCCGTGCCGGCTGACGAAACGGTTTCCGCCGCCACGACCACTCCCGTCCGGACAAAAGCCAGGATACAGGCAGTAGCCGCAGTGACAGCCGCCCATTTACGGGTCCAGTAAGCCGAGACCTGGGCCCAATAGCTGACCTGCTGCGGTACCGCGGCAACGGTCGTCCGGATCTGTTCCAGCCGCTGGTCAGCCTGCTTAAGCTCCTGCTGACGCCGGCGGTCGCTCATGTCGCGCCAGCCGTGCGTCACCCATTGCTCGACGGACAGTTTGGTCCGTTTTTGGAAATCGGCCAGATCAGCACTGTCGCGTTCTTGGAACGGGTCGAAACGGATGACAAGCGTAAACAGGAGTATCAGCATCCCAAACGGCCCGAATGTCATGAACGGATCGAACCAGGCATCGGGGGCGATGACCAGCACCTGTTTGACATAGAGCCAGCGTTGGCCGGACGGCTTGAAACAGGATTTCAGCAGCAGGGCCAGTGTACCAAACACATATCCGCACACCTGCCATCCGATGACCAGACCGATCAGTCCGCCAAACAAGCACAATAAATCTATTTGTAAAGACATACTCCATTTTCTCCTGGAGCGCACCAGGAAAGGTTGTAGCAGGGATGCCCCTGCCAGGCAAAAAATGTTAGCAAACCATCTGATCATGTAAAAGAACAAAGCCGTTCATGGTAACAAAAAAATAATATTTTGTCAATGCCTGAATCAATGACTGTATTTTTGGACAAAAAAAGGCGCAACCACGATTGGTCGCGCCCGAGATATAAGTAGCAAATCCTCCTGTTTATTTTGATTTTTTGGCTTCACGTAACGTGACGCCAAGACGTTCCAGCATCTGGCCGGCTTCAGCCAGTTTGCCCTGGCCGACCAGTTTCACGTACTCGTCAAAATACTTTGCGGCGATTGAAATATAGTCGCCAGACGATGCGTCAGATGGCATCGCCACCTTTTGACCCGTATAGTCTGACATTCCGGTCAGCTGGCGCAGTGCGGCTTCGAACGAATCCCCGTACGCCAACTGGTCATTGGTCGCCACCACCACCCGTTTTAGTTCCGGATAGCGGCCATTGACGCTCTGCAGGAAAATCGGCTTGACGTATAGCACCCGGTGGCCCGTCAGCGGCACGATGATGAGGTTTCCTTTGATGACCTTTGAACCTTGCTGGTTCCAGAGGGTCAGGTCTTTGGAAATCACGTCGTGCTGGTTGATCCTGGCCTCCAGCTGCATCGGTCCCTGCACGATGCGGTCTTTGGGAAATTCATAGACCAATAATTTCCCGTAATTCGGCGCGTCGCACCGGCCGGCCAGCCATGCCACCATGTTATATTTCGGCCGGTTCGGATCGGTAGTATGCGGCGTAAACGGCAGCATTATCACGAATTCGTCCCTTCGTTCGCCGGGCAAACGGATGCCGGCGAAGTATGGGGACATCTGCTTGACGCCTTCCACGTGATATTCTTCCGTGGCGATGTCCCACAGGTCTTCACGATTGTAGAACGTCGTCACGTTGGTCATGTGGTACAGCGCATAGGCATACGACTGGATGGTGAACATGTCCTCAGGATACCGGACATGGGCCGCCAATGAAGCCGGCATGTCCTTCGCCGGGGCAAACAGCGTCGGGAATATCGCCGCGTACGTCATGATGATCGGGTCAGATGGATCAAAGAGATAGAATCTGATCGTCCCATTATAGGCGTCAATGGCGATTTTCACCGAATTACGGATGTAATTCAGCGATCCCAACTGGTCAGTGGCGAAGGACTTGGAATACGGATACGCATCCGTAGTCGTATACGCGTCGAGCAGGTACCAGATCCGCCCGTCAACGATGACTTCGTATGGGTCGCCGTCATAATGCAAAAATGGCGCCAATTCACTCACGCGTTCCATGATATTCCGCCGAACCAGGATCCGGCTGGTCGGTGTCAGCTCGTCCGCAGTCAGCTGCCGCAAACCCTCATACCGGAGGGCCAGCATGAGACTGCGCATGCCGCTGCCGAGCGTGATACCGCCGGTCCCCTGATATGTGTACGTGGCGTTGGTATCCCCGACGGGATAATCGAATTCATGGTGCGTCGTGTTGACGAACACTTCCGAATTCTCCATTTCACCGAAATAGATGCGGGGCTGGGAAACGTTCAGCTCCGGATGCTGGCTGACAGGCGGGATGTCCTTCAGGAGAAACGTCGGGTCACCCTTGCTGTCGAAACCATTGACCGGTACGACCACCGCGCCAAACCCATGGGTATACACCAGTCGGGTGTTCTGCCATGTCTGCGCGCTGGACGTGATCATTTCCTGGTCCAATTCCCGGAGTGACGCCATCACCTGAACGAGATTCCCGTCCAAATGGTAGCGCAACACGTCGGGCTGCGGGAAATGGTAATAGGTCCGGAACGACTGGTTGTTCTGGATGTTGGCATCCAACACCGTCCAGTCCCAGAGCCTGATCTTGTCTAGCGTACTGCGGTTCTCTTCGACAAGCTCAGGGGTCAGTGATGAGTCGGACACGAGGAACGGCATCACATTGACCTGGTTCAGGCCGTACGCTTCCCGGCTGGCCGTAATGTTACGTTCAATATAGGACGTCTCAAACGACAGCTCGTTCGGGGAAACGTTGAAGTGCTGGTTGAGGCTCGGAATGATGCCGATAAAGACGATGAAGTACGCCAGTGCCAGGCCGGTAGCTGAAATGGCAAACCATTTAGTCAGCTTCAGGCTCCGGGCAAAGGCCGAAACGACCAGCATCACGCCGCAGACGACCAGGACCCAGATGAAGAAGGTGTAATATCCGATCCGCTGGGTAACGTCCACGTATCCGGCGCCGGAAAACGACGCATGGTTGTCAAACAGGAATTCCCACATCCACACCTTGATGGTAAAGATGAGGAGCACCACGATGAACAACCCCAGGACAGAGACGTGGCTGATCATCCGGTTGATGACTGCGTACCGTTTCTTTTGGCCCGTGTAATTGAACCGATACAACGTCACGGTCGAATAATGAACCCCATAATTGATGACGACGCCGATGATGGTCAGGATGACGAGCGCCCAGCCGTAGTTCAGGAGCATATTTACGTACGGCAGGGTGAACACGTAGAACCCGATGTTATTGCCGAACACCGGATCCGTAGAGGCGAAAGGCATCTGATGGCTATAGAGCAGGTATTGGTCCCAAAACGTGACGCTCACGCAGGCGAAGATAAGGGCGACAACGCCGCCAATAATGTATGTCAGTGCATACGTAGCATACACGCCGTCATCTTTCCGCAGCTTCTCATCCAGGTGCGTCCGGGTAAACAGGATATTCACGAGCATGAATACCGCCGCTACCGCGCCTCCGATGAAAAACCACCAGACTTTCGGCCAAAAAACGGTCCAATACACCGCCACTTGGCCTACTTCCTCATACCACAGCACGTCCGGATACACCGTTTCCGCAACCTGCAGGGCGATGTAGAGCACGAGCCCCACGCCAAACCAAGCGGAAGCAGCTCCGATGAGCTGTTTCCTCACGATGGATATCACCAGCGGTACGACAAATACCACCAGGAATCCAACGAGGATCAAAAATCCTAACATACTTCAGTACCTCCATTAGAGTGTTTCTAGAATATTGTTATTTCGTGTTTTCAAAAGACTTTTTTCGCCGCAAAAGCCTCCTTGCACTTTGCAGCATTTTTACAGACAGGTTTTTAATTTTTACCGCTTATCCTAGCACGAAGTTATTAATATGTCAATACCCTTGACATATCTCTCCAGCCACCTATACTACACGGGCTTAGCAATCCACAAACCATAAACACAAACCAACCACACGCTCTTTGAAAGGAGGTGATTTCAGATGAGCGACCACACTGAAGAACGAAACCAGACGGATTTCGAACGGTTTATGTCTTCTGTTGACCAGGCAAATGCGTCAACGGATCAGATTCCGCTCGGAACACGCCTAACCGCCGGGAAAACAACGTACACCTTCACCGAACGAAACCCGGACGGAATCATGCTGGTCTCATTTACCATCCAGAATGAAGGCCAGGAACGGCCAACCAACCTGACTGGCATGGTGACGCTCCTGAAGGTTGAACCAGTAGTCACGATCGAGTTTTGCCATGACAAAGGCATACAAAAAATCTCGGTCCCGCTACATCAGCTACTTCGATTGATGAAGCACTCTCGCCACATGGGTAACAGTCGGTTCGTCATCCGAGATGGCGTCCTGATCAAGGAAGAGATCACGAAAACCGAAACTGCCAAGCCTCAGGAGGAGCTCCATGCCGCCCAAGCAAACGCTGGCGTGCCCCACCGGCCAATTTCTTACCCGCCCGTATTTGAGACGGGAAGCCGCGGTATGGAATACTGACCTTCCGTACCGGACGCGGCCGACGCCAACTCAGCCGCCCCACGCAGTACAACTCTCTTCACATACTGTAACGGGCGGCTTCTTTTAATATTAAGTTCTAAACTCTAAACTCTAATTTCTAAATCAATTCAAAAGTTCAAAAATATAAAAACGGCCAACTGCCGTTTCGATCATTAGAATTTAAGATTTGGATATTGTTTCGAGTTTCGAATTTAGAATTTCGTATTTACCCTACTGGTACGTCACCGCCTGGTCTTCCGGCACGACGTGCACCCAGGTATTTCCGCGGTTAAACTCTGCTTCAGTGCCGTTTGCATCGTAAAAAATCGTGCGGTCGGTGCGCGAATTCTTCTGCCATATCCCCTCGATAATTAGGCCATCGCGGAATATCCAGGCTTTGCCTGTGCCGCCGACGTAGATGTCCAGGCGACCCTTGCCGGACGGGTCATAGCCGGGTTCCTGTACCAGCTGTACGACCACATTTTTTACCGCAATCTGATCCCCCGTATTCTTGTCTTCGTGGGGCACATTGGCATTGAACCGTTTGTAGTCGTTCGTCGCCTGGTCATAACGGTACCGGACCAGGTACGTCGTACCGTAGGAAAAATTGAATTCCACGGATTTGCCGTCTTCCCCCCGGTCAGCAAGCGGCGCCTCGTCCTTGAACAGCCAGGAACGGAAGTCAGCCGCCTTGTCCGCCAGCCCCAGGTCGCGCAGGGCGAAATTCATCTTGTCTGATGACGTGACTAAGTTATGCGGCGCGTATTTCGTCGTATCCCGCCAAAAATATTTGCCGTTGCTCGACAGCGCATCCAGGTTATTGATGTCCGGATTCTCGCGGATAACGGTCAGCGCTTTCGGGCTGCCGCCGGCATGGGCGTACAGCGCGCCGTATTCGGACAGCCATTCCAAATAATACGGCCTGGCCGAACGGACCGGCATCAGTTCCGGTATTTTTTCCGACGGATCATAGACGGCCATAAAGCGCGTACTGCCGCCCTCGGCTAGCGTCTCATACACGACTGCCGCCTGTGACAGGCCGCTTTGCGGCCGCACGCTCAGAAGGTTTTCTATCATGACCGCATACGGCCAAAAATTCGCCTGGTCAGGCACGACCTGGACGCCGTCCAGGCGCCTCACGATCAGTCCGTCTCCTGGGTCGGTACCGACAGTCGGCAGCACCGAAATGGCAGAAGCACAATGGCCGGTACCGTTCACCTGCGTCCACCCGTATTCGGCAAAAGCCACGGAAAATATTGCCAGCAGTCCGACAGCCACGGCCAAAAAAACCGCCAGGCACATATACCATCTCCGGCCATGGGCCGGGACGGCTTTTTCTTGCTTCCAGACGGCAGCCGGTTCCTGCGGCGCCGGGCGTACCGGCGTGGCATCGTTTTTTCGTTTACTGTCTTTTTGTTTTGATTTTTTTTTGGCCAAGACGATAGCTCCCGAAAAAATTAGTTATAGACGATATTGCGGTCAGTCGGGACGACTTCTACCCAGACCGGGCCGGCGTTAAGCTCGATCTCCGCCCCGCCCTGGTCATAAAACCGCGTGCGATCGGCTTTCGTTTTTCGCTCCCAGGTCCCGGTGACAGCCTGCCCGTCACGGAACACGACCGCTTCACCGCTGCCGATAGTCTCCATCCCGAGCCGTTCGGAATCAATCAGTGATGTTTTCATCTTCTGCACGATGACGTCCTTGGCCCGGATGCCCGTCCCGTCCTTGTCTTGGTGCGGCTGGCCGGCCAGATACCTGACGTAATCATTCTTTTCCCGGTCGTACTTGTATTCCACCTTGTAGTTGAACGAGGAGAAATCTATGGCGATACTCTTCTCGTCGGTTGGCAGGGATGAGGCGCTGGCGTCATTCTTGAACTTCCAGCCAACATACTCGCCGGTGGCCGGCATTTTCTGGTCCACCAAAGCGATACCCATTTTTTCGCCGGATGTGTACAGGTTATGCGGCGCAGCCCGGTTACTGTCGCGCCAAAAATACGGGGCATGGTAGAATTGGCTGAAATCATTGACCCCATCGGTCTTGATTTGGGCCAGGGCCTGCGGACTGCCGCCGACATGCACGTACAACGCCTTATATTCCAGGGCCCAATCCACGTAATATGACCGGGCTGAACGGACCGGCCCGATTTCTGCTATGGCCACGAGCGGCTGGGCGTACACGGCCATGAACCGGGTGATGCCGCCTTCGGCCAGTGCTTCATACACGACATTCGCCTGTGACAATCCGGATGGCGGGCGCGAAGACGTCAGGTTTTCTATCATGACCGCTATTGGATAAATGTTTTCCTGACCGGCCGGCACATACACGCCGTCCAGTACCCGCCGGGCCATGGCCCCGGATGCGTCGTTGGTCGCGGCCGAGCCGTTGGTGTTTGAGTTGCTGTTGTCGATATTCAGTCCGAAAATGACATACCCCAAGACAGCCGCGACTATCACCGCGCTGCCGATGCCGATATACAGCCATTTGTTGTGCTTGCGTTTTCCCCACACGTAATCTTTGGCTGGCTCTTGAGGTGACATAGGCAATGATATTTTAATGGTTACTTCTTGTCTGGCGGGGCGGCCGGCTTTTCCTTGGCGCTCGGCTCTTCTTCTTCGTCCCCTTCTTTCTTTTCCTTGGCGGCCACTTCGACATCTTCGACTTTCTCTTCCGGCTTTTCTTCCAACGCACTCAATTCTTCTTCGGAACGCGGCGGCTGCACGCTGACCACCACTTCATCCTCTTTTTCCTTCAGGACAATCCCCGACGGCAGCTGGATGTCACGGACGCGCACCATATCGTCAAACGTATTCAATGATGTCAGGGGAATATCGATCTGACTCACCAGGTCTTGGGGTAGGCATTCCACTTTCACTTCGGTGAGGTTTTTCACCAAAATACCACCGGCTTCCTTCACCGCTTTCGCTTCACCGGTAAACACCAGCGTAATGGTGGCGCTGATTTTTTCGGTCATCCTGACCTGATGGAAATCAACATGGATATACCGGTCGCTCACCGGATGTTTCTGCACATCCTGGATCAGAACTTTGACCGGCTTTTTATCGTCAATCTGCAGGTCGATCAGCCGGCTGCCGCCTGCTGACCGGTACGCTTTCTCAAACTGCCGGTAATTGATACTGAGATTGGTGTTGCTGATGCCATGGCCATAGACGACGGCTGGCAGCTGTTCCTTCCGGCGGACTGCTTGGCTTTGTTTTCCGACGTGCGTGCGGGCCTGAGCTTTGAGCACGATCGCCTCAGTACGGGTAGTGTCTTGGGTCATAAATGAATATTAAAAAAATTTATCTAACTAACGAATCGGCTGATGATGACGGTTATGCGCCGGCAGGAAAGCGGTTATCCTCCAGCATCCGGTACAGTTCCAATACGTCATCAGATGCCACGGACGGCAGGTGTTGCAGGCGGGCGGCATCCTGTTCGGTCAGGTCCGTCAGGAATCCGACTGACCGTAACCCTGCTTCACTGACTAACAACAGGACGACGACTGAACTCCCGCAGCTTGTGCAGGTGGTATGGATAAGTTGGGTATGTTCTATACCGCCGATCACTGACACAGTCTTAGGATGGAATGTGGCATCGCACAACGGGCAATATTCAACTAATGTTGCGGCTTCAGCCAATGGTGTGATGTCATTTTTTCTTTTTGTTTCCATTGTTTTTTTCGTTTACACGGCGTCATTATAGCACAAATCCGCACCCTTCGTCAATACTGCCTAACCATCGCGTGGAGCAGAAAACAGGGCCGTACCATTTTACCCAATTATTCAATGGGCGTCAAACTTCTGACCCGGATGCTTTGGGCCAGCCCGATGGCCAGGAAGCTGATCATCAGGGAACTGCCGCCGTAACTGACAAAAGGCAAGGTCACCCCAGCGATGGGCAGAAGCCCGATGTTCATGCCGATATTCAATACCGTCTGGCAGGTAAAATACACGGCCAGCCCGCCGACAATCATCGCGCCGAAACTGTCGCGGCTGCGCCGGGCGATGGCGACCAGCCGCCAGATGATGACGCCGAAGCAGACAATGACCAGCGACGCGCCGATAAATCCCAGCTCCTCGGCGATGACGGCAAAAATAAAATCAGTCCGCTGGGCCGGCAGAAAATGCAACCGGCTCTGGGACCCGAGCGATAATCCCCTGCCAAACCAGGTGCCCGACCCGACGGCAATGATCGACTGCTGGATATTGTACCCGCTGCCATACGGGTCTCGAGTCGGGTCCAGAAACGTCATGATCCGTTCTTTCTGGTAGTCGCGCAGGAAAAAAAACCAGCTGGCTACTGACGTGACCAGGAGGATGACCGCTATCACCACCACAAACCGCGTTTTAATCTTGGCCAGCAACAGCATCCCCAGAAATATCGCCAGCAGCATGACGGCCGAACCGAAATCCGGCTGCCAGAGGACCAGCCCGATGGACGGCAGGGCTACGGCAGCCACGGTCACCAGACGCCGCCAGGTCGACACCTCCAGCCGCCAGCGCTGGAGCAGCTGGGCAATAACAATGATCAGGAAGAGCTTCACCAGCTCGACGGGCTGGAACCCCTGCCCGCCGACGAACAGCCAGCCGCGGGTGCCACGTACGGTCGTGCCAAACACAAGCACGCCGACCAGCGCGACAATCCCCACAGCATACAGTACTCCGCCATACGAACGGGCGAACCGGTAGTCCAGCAGACCGACCACGACCAGCAGCGCGATGCCTGCGACGATGAACAGCGCCTGTTTTTTAAAATCAATGAAATTCGCGGGTTCCGCGGTCGACTCGATACTGTACAGCGCCATCAGCCCGAAAGCCGATAAAAAAAAGACGGCCAGACTCAGTATCCAGTCGGATTTCCTGAAAAAATGTAGTATGTTTCTCCACATGTCGAAATGTCCTCGCTCTCTAGCGTATAAGGTTGGCTGAATCCAAAAGGTTGACCGAAGGAACGATGGACACGCTGGTCACAGAAGCGGACAAGTTGTCCCACTGCGTATAAAGTGACTTGGTATCTCCGGCCAGCATTTTTTCCAGAAAAACGGTGTTGACCCCGACGATCTGTCCCCCGTTATACAGGACGACGATAAATTTTGCTTTCCAAAAACCGATAAATGCGTTATTCGTGACCTGGGCCGTCACCCGGTACGTTCTTTGGCCCGTCAACGTGGTTGACGGCTCATGCGTCACCTGGGAAAATGTAAAATTTTGCTGGGGCAACAGGCTGGTGTCCGGGACGCGCTGCCAGGTCACATGCGCCAGCGACAAGGACGCGTCTACCGAACTGGCGCTTTCCGGACCGGATACATTGAACGCGATAAGGTACTGCTCGCTGCCCGGCATGACCGATTCGGTCTGCTCCCCGGTACTCTCCCCATCCACGGTAAATGAGTAGGTCACGGCCGTGGCAGCCCAGTTTTTATTACTATTTACCACTTTGGCGACGAGATCGTAACGTCCGGCAGAGACCGGCAGCGCCCGCGCCTCGTTCACGTTCAGGGCTAGGGGTTTGGTCTGGATGCGGAGGCCGGCATAATCAACCTGGCTATCGGCCATCGCAGCTACGAGGGCGTTCTGGCGAGGCAGACTGACGATATAAATGACGATATTGGTTATAACAAAGACAACGCCAAAGATGGTCACGGCCAACAATATCAGCACCCACCACTTTTTCAGCTGCTGGCGGTTGGTCAGGACGAAATAATTGAGTTTTATCCACGTCGCACTGAGATCAAACATACCGGCTTGACTTTATTTAACGATTATATTTTAGCACACGAGGAGCCTTTTGGGAATTATTTGGAATACGACCTTCTTTATGGTATACTCACTGCCAGATAGATAAATCCTCTGACTATTAAACCTATGTTAGATTCAAGTAGGGAAATCCTTCTCCTCGTGGCGGCCGTGTGCATCGCCGTTTTTACCTTTTTCATCTGCTGGGCGCTGTATTACATCGTCATGATGCTGAAACGGGCGCGCCAGGTCACTGACGAGGTCAGTGACGTCATCCGTCAGGTAAAAGGGAGCATCCTCAGGCTGAGCCAGCTGCTCGATTCGGTAGAGGAAAAGCTAAAAAATACCGCGGGCTACCTCCCACTGGTAATGAAAGGCGTGACTGACCTGGTGGACTACTTCAAACGGCGCAACTCGGAAAAGGCCAAGCGGCAAAAAACAAACGGAAACAAATAAGGCTAAGCGATTCACTATGGGAATTCCGTACCTATGACGGACTTTGTTCACCTACATGTCCACAGTCATTATAGTCTTTTGGATGGCCTGGCAAAGATCGATGACCTGGTCGACCGCGCCAAGGAATTAGGCATGCCGGCCGTCGCCCTGACCGACCATGGCGTCATGTACGGTGCCGTTGAATTCTACCAGAAAGCGACTAAAGCGGGTATCAAACCGATCATCGGCGTCGAAGCCTATGTCGCCCGCAACGGCATGCTAAACAAACGGGCCAAGATCGATGAACGGCCGTTCCACCTTGTCCTGCTGGCCCGCAACGCCACGGGATACAAAAACCTTATCAAACTGACCAGTGAGGCGCATCTCCAGGGATTCTATTACAAACCACGCATTGACCTGGACCTATTGCGACAGCATGCTGACGGCCTGATTGGGCTGAGCGCCTGCCTGCAGGGTGCCGTCGCCAGGTCGCTGGTCAACCACGACATGAAACACGCCATACAGACCGCCCAGGAGCTGGCGGATATTTTTGGTCCGGATAATTTTTACCTGGAAGTCCAGGACCACCCCACCCTTGATCACCAGGTCATGGTCAATGAAAAAATATTCGAGCTGGGCCGCACCTTGCACCTGCCGGTAGTGGCCACCAATGACGTCCATTACCTGAACTCGTCAGACGACCAGATCCATGATATCCTAATCTGCCTCCAGACAAAACGCAAAAAAGACGACCGGGACCGGATGTCATACCTAGGCGAGGATTTCTCACTCAAGAGCCCTGAACGCATGGCCGAGGCATTCAAAGACCATCCGGAGGTGATCGCCAACACGATGAAGGTCGCTGACCGATGCAACTGCACCATTGAATTAGGCAAAATCACTCTGCCGTTTTTTGACGTGCCTGACGGCAAAACCGCGGACCAATACCTGCGGGAATTATGCCTGGCCGGGATACCGAAGCGGTACCCATCATATGCCAGTGACAAGGCGATCTCCGAACGCCTTGAATACGAACTGTCCGTCATCGCCAAGACAGGTTTTGCCCCATATTTCCTCATTGTCCAGGATTTCGTCAACTGGGCAAAAAGCAATTCTATCGTCGTCGGCCCCGGACGCGGTTCGGCTGCTGGCAGCATCGTCTCCTACCTGACCAACATTACCAATGTCGACCCCCTGAAATATGAACTCATTTTCGAACGGTTTCTGAACCCGGAGCGCGTCTCCATGCCTGATATCGACCTTGATTTCGCTGATACCCGGCGGAATGAAGTCATTGAATACGTTGAACAAAAATACGGCAAGGACCACGTGGCCCAAATCATCACTTTTGGTACCATGGCCGCCCGGGCGGCCATCCGCGATGCCGGGCGGGTATTGGGGATCGCCTATACCTATTGCGACAAACTGGCCAAAATGATCCCGATGTCCCTGACCATCAACCAGGCCCTGGAACTGAATCCGGAACTCAAGGATGAATACCTGCATTCGCCGGACGCCAAATCCCTCATCGACGCGGCCCGCAAGCTGGAGGGCGTGGCCCGGCATGCTTCCACCCACGCCTGCGGGGTGGTCATTACCAAAGAACCTCTGGACCATTACGTCCCGGCCCAATACGCCACGCAGGGAGAGAACATCGTGGTTTCCCAATATTCGCTCCATCCGATCGAAGACCTCGGGTTACTGAAAATGGATTTCCTCGGGCTGAAAAACCTGACCATCCTCGAGAACACCATCGACATCATCCGCAAGGCGCGGGGGCTGGAAACCGGCACCGACCACCTGGTCCTGGACGACAAAAAAACGTTCAAGCTCCTCCAGGACGGCCTGACGACAGGTGTGTTCCAGCTGGAATCGACCGGCATGAAACGCTACCTGAAGCAGCTTAAACCGACGGAACTGGAAGACATTATCGCCATGGTTGCCCTGTATCGTCCCGGTCCGATTGAATTCATCCCCGATTTTATCGCCGGCAAGCACGGGCGTCGCAAAGCCTCTTACCTGCATCCCAAGCTGAAACCCATCCTGGAAAAAACCCACGGAGTGGCTGTGTACCAGGAACAGCTGATGCAAATCGCCCGGGACCTGGCCGGTTTCACCATGCCTGAAGCGGACATCTTGCGCAAAGCGGTTGGTAAAAAAATCAAGAAACTGCTGGACGAGCAGCACGAAAAACTGGTGGACGGCATGGTCAAGAACAAGATCACCAAATCCGTGGCGGAAAAAATATGGAAAATCGTAGAACCGTTCGCCCGATACGGCTTCGTCCGGGCGCATGCCGCCTGTTACGCGCTGATCGCCTACCAGACCGCGTATTTCAAGGCCAACTACCCCGACGAATTCATGGCGTCATTGCTGACGTCAGACTACGGCGACATTGACCGGATCGCCATCGAGGTCGAAGAATGCGAACGTATGGGCATCCGGGTCCTTCCGCCGGATATCAACGAAAGCTACTCTACGTTCACCGCCGTATTCAACCCGGAAACAAAAGAACCGGAGAAAAAAATTCGTTTCGGGCTGAAAGCAATCAAGAATGTCGGGGAAAATATCGTCCGGACCATCATTAAGGAACGTAAGGACCACGGTCCCTACCAGGGACTGGAAGATTTCCTGCGTCGTGTCCAGACTAAGGACCTCAACAAAAAATCACTGGAAAGCCTGACCAAGTCCGGTGCTCTGGACCAGTTCGCCGAACGCCAAGAGCTGTTGGACAACATGGACTCGCTTTTGTTATACGCAAAATCTTCCGAAAAGGAGGCGCTGAACGGCCAAACGAATATTTTTGGAGCCACACCGGTGCAGCATGCGCCGAAACTTACCCTGCGCCCCAGCCCTCCGGCCAGTAAGTCGCAGAAACTGGCCTGGGAAAAGGAATTGCTCGGCCTGTACATCTCAGAACACCCGCTCCAGGAATACCGTGAACAGCTGGCCCGGATCGCCACGCCGATCGCCGACGTCCTCGCCCCGGGAGCGCCGCAGTCTGACATCAAGATCGGCGGCATCATTACCCAGATCCAAAAAGTCATTACCCGCTCGAACCAGGCCATGGTTTTTGCTAAAATAGAAGACGTCTCCGGACGCATTGAAGCGCTGGTCTTCCCTACCCTCCTGGCCAGCCAGCCGACGCTCTGGCAGGAAGGAAGAATTGTGCTGGTCAAAGGCAAATTATCAGATAAAGACGGCGTCACCAAGCTGCTCTGCAACGACGCCAAAGAGCTGGACCTGAACGCTCCGGCCGCCCAACCTGTTTCTTCCGGAGATGACGTCTACCTCTCCATTCCGCAAAAGGTCGGCCAGAGTACCTTTACCAGGCTTAAATCAATCCTTTCCGATTCTACCGGCCCCTACCGCGTCATCCTCAAGATCAACGCTCCTGACACGACAAAGATAATCTCCACAACATTCCATATTAACCAAGATTCATTTGGCGCCATCGAATCGCTTATCGGACCAGGTACCGTAGCCATACAAAAAAACCATGCCGGCTAAAAACCTCAAAATCTCAAAAATCCAGACAACCGGATTTTATAAAAAGATACTCATCGGCTTTTCGGCCTTTGCCGTCAGTATGGCCGGACTGATCGTGTACTATTCCCTTTCCAAGACGATCATCACGGTGACGCTGAACCCCCAGAACACCTCCACGACCTTTTCGGTTGCCGTACGGGCAGACGCGCAGGAACAGAATTCATCGTCGATAATAGCGGTCAGCGGTACGCTCAGTAGCATGGAAGTCAGCGGTACGGATACATTTGACAATCCTTCAACCGGCGAGGAAGTGCCTGCCCAGGCTACCGGCCTGGTCACCGTCTATAACAATTATTCTGCAGACCAGCCTCTGGCCGCCACTACCCGCCTGTTGACCCCGGACAGCACGCTGTTCCGGATCAAGGACCGCATCGATGTCCCGGCCGGCGGAAAAGTTGAAAATGTGGAAGTATACGCTGACCAACCTGGAAAATCCGGCAACATCGATCCGACGAGATTCACCATCCCCGGGTTATGGCAGGGTTTACAGGACAAAATTTACGCGGAAAGCACGAACGCCATGACCGGCGGCTTGCGGTCCGGTAAAATCATTACCCGGGAATTTTACACCGCTTCGTTGCAGTCAGTCACCAAAACACTCGCCGAACAGGCAGTCACCGAATTCAACAACCAACAACCGTTGTCGTCATTGCGGGCCACGACGTCCATGCTGTATCCGGTCATCCTCAGCGAATCCGCCTCAGCGCAAGAAGGCGAAGAAGCGGCCACACTCACCGTTGATGTTGACATGCGCTACATCATCGTACTTATCGACCCCGCCACTCTGGAATCATTGGCCTATGCCGACTTGGCATCCGGCCTGCCTGTTGACGTCCAAATTGATCCGGCGGTCGATCCACAGTTGGAATATTCCGTCGAATCATACGACCTGGAAAATTCCACTGCCCGGCTAAACGTGAAATACACGGCCAGCACCATCCCCCGGCTGTCGAATGTTATGTTCAACCGCGACGAAGTGACGGGCAAGGATGCCCAGGAGATCAAGGCGTACTTTTCTCATTTCGACGAAATCAAGGACGTGCAGATAAAATTCTCCCCGTTTTGGGTGACCAAAGCGCCGCAGCTGAAGGACCATATAGAAATAAGACTGGACAAGTAAATAATTGACAATAGTAAGTAAGGTGCAGTATGATTACTATGCTTTTTGTGATTGAGGTGATTACCAATCGCCTTGCCGACAACGGCATCTGCCCTGAGGCAGGCTAAACGATCAGCCAATATAGTAAGAGGGTGTATGAGCCACTAGCTACGCGCTACAAGCCATATGCCAAAACGGGTGGAACCACCCTGTGAAAAGGGTCCCAAAAGTATCATACTTTTTGGGAATTTTTATTTATAACTAACGATATACATATGGACAATCAATTAGCAAAAATCCGTCATTCCCTCTCCCACCTCATGGCTTCGGCCGTCCTCGACCTGTTCCCCGACGCCACTCTGGCTATCGGTCCGGTGATCGACAACGGTTTTTACTACGATTTTGACCTGCCGCGCGCCCTGACCCCCCAGGACTTGCCTCAAATCGAGAAAAGAATGAAAAAAATGATCAGCCAGAACATCCCCTTTGTCCGGATGGAGAAAAGCATGGCTGAAGCGAAACAGCTTTCCGCCGGCCAGCCGTACAAGCTGGAACTCATCGCTGAACTGGAAAAAAACAACGAACCGATCTCCTATTACCAAAGCGGAAAATTTACCGACCTTTGTGCCGGCCCCCATGTGGCTTCAAGCAAGGAAATCAGCGCTGACAGTTTCAAGCTGACTTCAATTGCCGGCGCCTATTGGCGCGGCGACGAAAAAAACAAGATGCTTCAGCGCATTTACGGGGTCGCCTTTACCAATAGACAAGAGCTGGATGAATACCTGAAACAGCAGGAAGAGGCGAAAAAGCGCGACCACCGCAAGCTTGGACAGGAGCTCGACCTGTTCACCTTTTCCGAATACGTGGGCAAAGGCCTGCCATTGCTAACGCCCAAGGGTAGTATCATTCGCCGCGAACTGGAACGTTTCGTGGTTGACGAAGAGCTGAAACGGGGGTACCAGCATGTTTTCACCCCCCCGCTGGCAAAAACAGAACTGTACAAAACGTCCGGTCACTATCCATATTACAAAGACACTATGTATCCGGTCATGAAAGTGGACGACGACGAGCTCATCCTCCGCCCCATGACTTGCCCGCATCACTTTATGCTGTACAAGGACAAACCGCGCAGTTACCGCGAACTGCCTATCAGGTTCGCCGAACTTGCCTATCAATTCCGCTATGAAAAAAGTGGTGAGCTGTCCGGGCTGATGCGCGTCCGCGAATTTACCTTGGCCGATGCCCATATCTTCCTGTCATCCGATCAGGCGGAAAAAGAAATTATCGAAGTACTGAAATTGATTGACTACTGCAACGGTAAACTTGGATTAAAAAAAGGCAAGGACTATATCTACCGACTGTCCCTCGGCGATCGTCAGAATGAGAAAAAATACTACAAAGACGACAATGCCTGGAATTATGCAGAAAGCGTCCTACGGACCGTCCTGAAAAAAATGAAAGCTCCGTTTTACGAAGCTGGCGGAGAAGCGGCATTTTACGGCCCGAAAATAGACGTACAAATGAAACGCGTCAACGGCCAGGAAGAAACCGCCTTTACCGTCCAATACGATTTCGTCATGCCAAAACGGTTCAACCTCGTTTACACGGACAACCAAGGCAAAGAACGTGAACTTGTCGTTATACACCGGTCATCTATCGGCTGCCTGGAACGGATCATCGCCTTTCTGATCGAACATTACGCCGGCGCATTCCCGCTCTGGCTGTCCCCGGTCCAGTCGCAAATCCTGACCGTCGGCAAAGCACACAAGAAATTCGGCAAAAAACTGCACGAGCAATTGCTCGCCGCCGGTATCCGTTCGCACCTGGACGACGGCAATGATACCGTCGGGTACAAGATCCGCCAAGCCGAAAAGATGAAAGTGCCATACATGCTGGTCATTGGCGATAAGGAAATGAAAGGCAAGCAGCTGGCCGTCCGCCTCCGCGGCGATAAGCAGATTAAAAAGATGTCGGCGACAGCATTCGTCAAACAGGTACAGAAAAAAATCGCCGAAAAGAAATAACATAAAAATGACCGGTGCGACCCCTCACAGGTTGCACCGGTTTTTAGTATCACCCCGCCCTCATAGCGGAGCAATACACCTCACATTCAAACGGTCGGAAAAATCCCACCTCACAGGGATAGTTCGTCTGACCCTCAAGAAAAGGTCAGTCGCGCTCCATCGGAACGCCGCCTTATACTGGTATTGCGCCAAACGCCGCCTCCATTACGGCCACCGTCTGAACTTGGAGTATGTATGTACAAGTTGCCATCAACCGCTAATATGGCAGTGTAAATAATATCCGCACCCTTGTCAAGAGGGATAAAAAAATAGCCGACGCGCTACCCCGTGCGGCCTCAACCTACTGCATAATGCTGTTTATATCAATAAAAAAAACCGAAGCTTTATGGGCGACGGTCCAAATGTGTGGGGGTAGGCTCGCGGAACCGGACTAAGTAGACCCAACCAAGGTCAGGATTGCCAGTGAATATCAACTGGCGGCTTCATCGGCACAGGCGTGCTCTACGCAACGGAATAGTGCCGGAATAACAGCAGCTGGATGTAGTCAGCCTAAGGCCAACAGAGCAGTTGCCGTAGTATATGCGGCTCATATGCAGACAGCCTACCCCCACTATATTTGTATAAAAAACTCAAAGATCAGATTGGAAAAAAAGTATATCATAGCCGAAAAAAACGTCAAGGCTCCCATTGTGGATAAGTCCCTGATGATCTTGCTGTCTGCAGGCCTGATAACCCGATTAGCGGGCAAGTACCAGCGCGAGATAAACTCCCGCCACGATTGTACCTACCACGATAACCGTTAAGGCCACCTTGGTACCGGCGGATATTTTCGTGTCCGTGGCGGTATCGGTCTGAGGTGATGTACGTTTCTGCTCTTCCTGCATCGGAAAACCATTGGCCATATCATTTGGACTGAATGATTATCTAGATTCATTTTAGCACGGCAGCCCTTGAAAATAAAGTAAATTGTCCGTACACTATACCCACTATGAGGAAAAACTTCCACATCATTGTCATCGGCTGCCAGATGAATTATGCAGATGCAGACCGGCTTATTTCCCTGATGGAATCCCACGGCTACCGACAGACCCCCGTCGAATCCGAAGCCGGGATAATTTTTGTCGTGTCCTGCTCGGTTCGGCAAAAAGCCATGGACCGCATTTACGGCCGGCTGAACAGATGGCGGGCCAAGCGAG